>CAZQUP010000007.1:8737-65521 GCA_964596545.1 uncultured Desulfatibacillum sp.
AATGCTTCCCATGGGGCGGCTCGCCAAGCTCGACTTCATGAAGATCATCCGCCGCCTGGAGAGACGGCCCGACGGGAAATACATCGAGGTGACCGCCATCACGCCGACCCCCCTCGGCGAGGGCAAGAGCACGACCTCGATCGGCCTGATCGAAGGCCTCGGCAAGCGCGGCAAGAACGTGGGCGGGGCCCTGAGGCAGCCCTCGGGCGGGCCGACCATGAACATCAAAGGAACGGCCGCGGGCGGCGGCAACGCGCTGCTCATCCCCATGACCGAGTTCTCCATGGGGCTCACGGGCGACATGAACGCCCACAACCTCGCCATGGTCGCGCTCACCGCGAGGATGCAGCACGAGCGCAACTACACCGACGAGCAGCTCGCCCGGCTGACCGGGATGCGGCGGCTGAACATCGACCCCACGCGCGTGGAGATGGGTTGGGTGATCGACTTCTGCGCCCAGGCGCTGCGCAACATCATCATCGGCATCGGCGGCCGCCAGGACGGCTACATGATGCAGTCGAAGTTCGGCATCGCCGTCGGCTCCGAGTGCATGGCCATCCTTTCGATCGTAAAGGATCTGGCCGACCTGAAAAAACGGCTGAACGAGATCACGGTCGCCTTCGATCGCTCGGGGAAACCGGTCACGACCGGGGACCTCGAGGTCGGCAACGCCATGTGCGCCTTCATGCGCAACACGATCAACCCGACACTCATGTGCACGGCCGAGTACCAGCCGTGCATGGTGCACGCCGGCCCCTTCGCCAACATCGCCGTCGGCCAGTCCTCGATCATCGCCGACCGTATCGGGTTGAAGATGTTCGAATACCACGTGACGGAGTCGGGTTTCGCCGCCGACATCGGCTTCGAGAAGTTCTGGCACGTCAAACGCCGCTTCAGCGGGCTGAAACCCCACGTCTCGGTTCTGACAGCCACGATCCGCGCCCTCAAAATGCACGGCGGCGGCCCGAAAGTCGTCCCCGGCAAACCTCTGCCCGATGAATACACCCGGGAGAACGTGGCCCTCGTCGAGAAGGGCTGCGCGAACATGGTCCACATGATCCAGGTCATCCGCAAGTCGGGCATGAACCCCGTTGTCTGCATCAACCGTTTCCACACCGATACCGAAGACGAGGTGAAGGTCGTGAAGAAGGCGGCCGAGGCCGCCGGCGCCCGCTGCGCGGTCTCCGAGCATTGGTTGAAAGGCGGCGAGGGGGCGCTCGAGCTGGCCGATGCCGTGATCGAGGCCTGCGAACAGAAGGGCGAGTTCAAGTTCCTTTACCCGCTGGAGATGAAGCTTCGCGAAAGGGTCGCCTTGATCGCCAAGGAAGTCTACGGCGCCGACGGCGTCAGCTGGACGCCCGAAGCCGAGGCCAAGGCCAAGATGCTCGAATCCGATCCCAAGTACGCCGATTTCGCGACGATGATGGTGAAGACGCACTTGAGCCTGAGCCACGACCCCACGCTCAAGGGGGTCCCCAAGGGCTGGATCCTGCCGATCCGCGACGTCCTGATCTACTCCGGAGCTAAATTCCTCTGCCCCTGCGCCGGCACAATCAGCCTGATGCCCGGGACGAGCTCGAACCCCGCCTTCCGTCGGATCGACGTCGACGTGAACACGGGCAAGGTGAGCGGACTCTTCTGATCCGGAGAACACGCTGCGCCCAGGCCCGCATCCCCGCGGTGCGGGCCTTTTTCTTTGCCCCCGGAGCGCCTCCGAGGCCATGCGCGTGCTTCTGATCAACCCCTTCTACCCCATCGGGGAGACCCCCTCGCCGCCCCTCGGACTCGCCTACCTCGCCGGTGCGCTCGAGGCTGCGGGGATCGAGGTGCGCGTCCTGGATCTCGTGGTGACCCCCGGCGGCGAGCGGCGGCTCGAGAGGCTGCTCGCCGAATTCGACCCGCAGGTGGCCGGCCTCACGGCGGTGACGATGAACGTGGACCGGGCGCTCGTCCTCGCCGCCGCGATCAAGCGCCTGCAGCCCGCGATCCTGACCGTACTGGGCGGGCCGCATGCGAGCTTCTGCGCGGCGGAGACCCTCGCCGCCTGTCCCGCGCTCGACGTGGTGGTCCGCGGCGAGGGGGAGGAGACGCTTCTCGAGCTCTGCCGCGCCGTGGAACGCCGTCGGCCCTTGGCCGCCGTCCGCGGCATCACCTTCCGGGAGGCGGGAAGGCTCCGGAGCACCCCCGAGCGGCCCCTTCTCCCCGAGCTCGACCGACTGCCGCTTCCCGCACGCCATCTGCTGCCGCTCGGCCGCTACCGGGCGCTCGGACTTTCGGTCAGCATGACGACCTCGCGCGGCTGCCCCCACCGCTGCATCTTTTGCGTCGGACGCCGCATGGTGGGGGCGCGGGTTCGCCTGCACGGGGTGCGGCGCGTGGTGGATGAACTCGCCGCCCTGAGCGCGCTCGGCTTCCCTCAGATCAACCTCGCCGACGACTGGTTCACGGCCGACGCCCGCCGCTGCCTTGCCGTGTGCGACGAGATCCTCGCCCGCGGGCTCTCGATCCGCTGGACCTCCTTTGCGCGGGCCGACTCCGTCTCCGAGGAGCTGCTCTCCCGGATGAAGGCCGCCGGCTGCACGGCGGTGAGTTTCGGGCTGGAATCGGCAAACGACGCGATTCTGCGCACGGCGAGGAAACGCATCACCCGGGAGCAGGCCCGCGCCGCGGTCGAGGCCTGCCGGCGGGCCGGGATCACGGCCATGGCCTCCTTTATCCTCGGGCTGCCGGGGGAGACCCCGGAGACGATCCGCGAGACGCTCGCCTTCGGGGAGGAACTCGCCGCCCGGGGCCTGCAGTACGGCTTCCACCTGCTCGCCCCCTTTCCGGGGACCGAGGTCCGGGAGCGCAGCGCGACGCTCGGTCTGAGGATCCTGACCGACGACTGGTCGCGCTACGACGCCAACCGCGCGGTCTGCGAAACCGCGGCGGCCCCGGCCGCCCTGCTTGAACAAACCGCCCGCGATTGGGAGGCTCGCTTCCGGGATTACCTCGCCGCGATCGGACGCCGGCGGGAGGAGGGGCAGGCGACGGAGGAGGAGCGCCGCACGCTCGGCAATCTCGAGCGGATCGTCCTGCTCTACGAGCTCATGATGAACGAGGCGATCGAGGCCGCGGGATCCTGGGCGATCGAGGACGGAGCCGACCCGCTGGCGGGGCTGCTGGAGCGCGTGGGCTCGGCGTACACGGGCGACCGGGAAAAGCTCTCGGAGGCCCTAACCTCGGCCGCCGACCGGGGAGACCTCGAGTGCGTGCGGCAGGGGGGGAAGATCCGTTTCCGCTGGCGGGAATTTCTCCAGACGGCTACAGGGCCTCGGAAAGCCGCTCGAGCTCCCGGCGGGTCCTGAGCGTCACCTCCTCGAGATCCTTCACCCCCAGCCCCAGCCGCCCGAGAACCTCGGGGGAGGGCTCCGGCGCGGTCCCGCCGCGTCCCGGGTGATCGAGCCGCCCGCCGATCACGTTGGCCACGTGGACGACGTCGCTGACCGGGCAGTCGCGGGCGCAGCCTTCCGGGTCGTGGTGCAGCCGGACCGCCTCCACGAGCCCCGGCGGAAGCGACCAGGCCTCGAGCAGCTTCCCCCCGATCCCCGCATGGTTGACCCCGAGGACGACGGTCTCGGCGACGTCGAAGGAGAGGCCCTTGGCGACCAGAGTCTCGATACGCTCGAGTTCTTCGCGGACGAAGTGGGCGAGAACGATCTTGCCCACGTCGTGCAGCAGGGCCGCGGTGAAGACCGCGTCCCCGCCGGGGATCTTCAGCTGGGCGACCAGCCGGTCGGCGGCGACCGAGACGGCGACCGAGTGGCGCCAGAGCGCCCCGCGGGGAAGATCGTACCCGGGAAGCGGCCGCTTCATCAGACCGCTCATGCTGAGGGTCATCACCAGCTGCAGAAGCCGCTTCCAGCCGAGCAGCATGACCGCCTGCCGCACGGAGCCGACACGCGTGGGCAGACCGAAATAGGCCGAGTTCGCGATCTTGAGCAGATCGGCCGTCAGTCCCGGGTCGTAGCGCAGAACCTCCTCGACCCGACGCGTATCCGCCGCGGGGTCGGAGAGCAACGGAAGCAGCCGAGCCGCCGTTGCCGGCATCGCGGGCACGGAGCGGATCCGGCCGACGATGTCCGCGAGTTTCTTTTCGTCCATGGGGGGCGGATTCCTCCGGAAAGGCGCGCGGGGGCGCGCCCTTCTCCCTTCATCGGCCGGAGAAGGCCCGCACTTGAGGGGAAAAGGGCTCAGTCGCCGAAGCTGATGCCGAGATCGCGCGCGGTGCGGACGGTGTCGCCCTCCACGGGAACGCACTTCATGCGGCGGATCCCGGCGGAAAGCGGCACATAGAGCACCTCCGGGGGATTGAGGGCGACCATGACCCCGCTTCGCCCCTCGGCGAGCGCCCGCACGGCCGCGGCACCGAAGCGCAGGGCGACCAGCCGGTCGTTCGCCGTGGGCCTCCCGCCCCGCAGCAGGTGTCCCAGGACCACCGTCCGGGACTCTTTGCCCGTCAGGCGCGAAAGCTCCGCCGCCACCTTCTCGCCCACCCCGCCCAAACGCTCGGCGCGCCCGGCGGAGGCGGTCTCCTGCACGGTGACTCCGCCGCCCCGGGGCCGGGCCCCCTCGGCCACGACGACGATCGAAAAATGCCGCCCGTTCCGCTCCCGCTCGGCGATCTTCTCCGCCACGCGGTCGATCGCATAGGGGATCTCCGGGATGAGGATCGCGTCCGCCGAGGCCGCGACCCCGGCGTGCAGCGCGATCCAGCCCGCGTAGCGCCCCATGACCTCGATCACCAGCACCCGCTGGTGGGATTCGGCGGTGGAATGGAGGCGGTCGATGCACTCGGTGGCGAATTCGACGGCGGTGTCGAAGCCGAAGGTGACGACCGTCTGGTCGAGATCGTTGTCGATCGTTTTGGGAACCCCCACGACCCGCAGCCCTTGGCACGCGAGCGCGTGGGCGATCTCGAGCGAGCCGTCCCCGCCGACGGCGACGAGCGCGTCGAGGCCCTCCTCGCGGAAACGGGCGACGAGCTCTTCGGTGCGGTCGGTCTCGACCGTGCCCCCCTCGGGGGTGGGCATGGGATAACGCAGAGGGTTTCCCCGGTTCGTCGTCCCCAGGATCGTTCCGCCGAGATGGGTGAGCCCGCGTACGGAATCGCGCTCCAGGACGACGAGGCCGCCGCGGGGGTAACCCCGCGGGTCGAGCAAGCCGTTGTAACCGTCGCGGATGCCCACGCAGGACCACCCCCGGCGGAGGGCGGAGAGCACGACGGCGCGGATGACGGCGTTCAGCCCCGGGGCGTCCCCGCCTCCGGTCGAAAGGGCGATCCTGCGGATGCTCACGGCGGCCTCCTCCTGGCGGTTCAGGTCAGCTCCCGAGGCTGGCCCGTGCTCGTCAGCACACTGCTCCAGATCCAGCTGTCGGGATCGAGCTTTTTGCGCACCGACACCGCCAAGGGGATCGGCACCAGGGTGAACGTCCGCAGCCAGTAGCCGACCACGACATTCGTATAGCCGGCCAACCCCGCGTGCACGGCGTTTTGGCCGAGAAGGAGACAGAAAGCCGAGTCGTGCGGGTTCGCCGGGACCCCGCGGATGGCGTAACTCGGGTCGATGTACTTGAGATTGAGCTCGAGGCCGCGGCCGCGGAAGTATTCCTGGATTCGATCGCGCAAGAAGGGGCCGATATCGCGCATCTTCACGTTTCCCGAGGCGTCACGCTCGCCGGTATCCCCGGTGAGCTCCCGCCCCGCCCCCTCGGCGACCACGACCACGGCATGCCCGCTTTGCCCGAGCCGACGCTCGAGCGCCCGGCAGAGCACCTCGATGCGAAAGGGAACCTCGGGAATGAGGCAGAAATTGACGTCGCTTCGGGCCAAGGTGGCGAAAACGGCGATGAATCCGGACTCCCGCCCCATGAGCTTGACCAGCCCCACACCGTTTCGGGCGCCCTTGGCCTCGCTGTGGGCGGCGTCGATCACGCTCACGGCGCGGGAAACCGCCGTTTCGAAGCCGAAGGAACGCTCGACGTAGGAGATGTCGTTGTCGATCGTCTTGGGGATTCCGACCACGGCGATCTTCAATCCCCGTTTGCGGATTTCGCCGGCGATCGCCTGCGCGCCGCGAAGCGTCCCGTCGCCGCCCACGGTGAAGAGAATCCCGATGTTCATGCGGTCGAGCGTGTCGACCATCTCCTCCACGTCCTGGGGGCCGCGCGAGGAGCCGAGCACGGTCCCTCCGTATTCGTGGATCCGGCTCACCGCCCCGGGGGTGAGCTCGATCGGAACATGGCCGTGGCGGCAGGTCAGCCCCTCGTAGCCGTAAGGAAACCCGAAGACGGTTTTCACCCCGTAGTTGTGGTAGAGACTCAACACCACGGCGCGAATGACGTCGTTCAACCCGGGGCAGAGCCCGCCGCAGGTGACGATGCCGCATTTGAGCTTGGAGGGGTCGAAGTAGATTCGGCTCCGGGGACCGGCCTTCTCGAAGGCCAGCGGGACGCCGAAGGAAGCGAGTTGGCCCTGGATGTCCTCCGGTACCGGGCTGAACACGACCTGATCGCGCTCGGTGACGAACTGGACTCCGGTCACCGGCGAGTCGATGCGGCAGGGGCCGAGCCGCTCGACGCGGAGATCCTCGGGTTTGAGATCCATCCCTGAATCCTCCTTGCGCTTTTGAAGGGAAGACTTCCTTCAACCACGACGGCCCGCGGCCGTCAAGCGACCGGAATCTTCCGGGACGGAGAGGCGTGGCGCCTTGACAAAAAGCGGATCCGTCTTAGCTTATTGCCAATTCCGTAAAATCCATCTGTGCCCGGTTCCCGCACGCCGGTTTTCCCGGCGGTGGGGGATCGTTTTTCTGAACCGAGGAAAGGAGGGACTTGCGATGAGACGATGGATGGCTGTCATCGGCGCTTCCGCCTGGTTGCTGCTTCTTCTCACCGCCACGCCGGCGACCGCTTCGGCGATTCTCGCCAAGCAGAAATCGGCCCACGGCGTGGAGTTCCTCTCCGGTGGTGTGGGAAAAGACGAGCGGGAGGCCATGAAGCAACACGCCAAAGCGTTCAACACCCATCTGGTCTTCGCCGACAACACGGGAAAATACCTCTCCGCGGTCGTCGTGCGCGTCACCGACGCGAAGGGCAAGGCGGTGCTCGAGACGACGACCCAGGGGCCCTGGCTCTATGCCAACCTCCCGGCCGGAAGCTACGAGGTGGCCGCGGTGTTCCAGGGCAAAGAGCAGAAGCGCCGCATCCAGGTCGGCGCTGAACCGGTGATGTCGCTCTTCCAGTGGAAGGACGGCCGCTGAACCCGGACGCTTTCCCAAGAGATCGGCACCGCCCCCCGGCTCATCCCCCCCAAAATCTCCGGCTGCAAACCGCCGGGTCAGCGCCCTTCGGACAG
Organism: uncultured Desulfatibacillum sp.; assembly: GCA_964596545.1. Classification (GTDB taxonomy): domain Bacteria; phylum Desulfobacterota; class Desulfobacteria; order Desulfobacterales; family SpSt-501; genus SpSt-501. Next base: position 16,134 of record CAZQUP010000007.1, read on the forward strand.
GGTAAAGCGCCAGGCGCAGTACCATCCCTCGGGGTGAGGGTCGGGGGGACAGCCGATGCACTCGGTGACGATGCGCTCGTCGATCGCGCGGGCGAAGTAGCTGTACTCGACCAGCCCCGCCGACTTGCAGGGATAGTCGGGCAGTCCCTTGCGCTTGCGGGCGGATTGGACGCGGCATTCTTCCATTCGGAAGACGAGGCGGTTCGGGCCCTCTTCGGTGCAGGACTGAACGTTGATGCGGGCGTAGATGCGCCAGGCGAGAGCCTGCTTGAGGCCCTCGAGCCCGGGCCGCTCCGAGAGCCCGAGCAGGCGCTTGATCGACCAGGCCTCAAGCGGCGCGAACTGGGCCCAGACGGAGTCGTTGCAGCGCTTGGCGTCGTTCATCCCATGGGCGAACTCGACCGCCTGGAACCAGACCCCGTCGCCGGCGAGCCAGTTCGCACAGAGCCCCTCCAGGAGCTGATCGAAGAGGTCATCCCCCATCTCGAGCAGCGGCCGCGGCAACCCCCCCTGCAGCTCGAAGCCGAGGAGGCGGGAGAGCCGTTGCAGCTGGATGTCGAGGCTTCTCTTCCAGGCCGCATCGAGGGTCTCGAGCGCCCCCCGCATTCCGAGCTGATGGCGCACCTCGGTGAACCAGAGTCCGTGGTGCAGGGCCGCGCGGTGGATCACATCGAGCAGAAAGCGCACCCGGGTGACCCGGTCGACTTCCTGCCCGGTGCGGGGCGCGGTTTGCCGCCGACCGGCGTTCTGGGCATCCCCCCGTCCGTTCAACGATCGGCTCCTTTCTTTTCCCTTATCGACGTTCGTTTCGCTTTCACCGGCCCGCCCCCGGCGGCAGAACGACCGTCTCGCTCCAGTCGGCGGGGAATTTTTGGCCGGGCTTTTCGCCCAGTTTTTCCTTGAGCTTTTTGAGGCCGGGCCGCGAGAACTGAGGATGCCCCGCCTTCTGCGTGCGGCCGTTGACGACCGCCTCGCTTCGCAGCCGGTGGCCTACCGTGCGCTCCATCTGGCGGCCGAGCCACAGGACGCGGTCGACGTCGTAGCCGTGCTCGATCCCCATTTCGTCGATCTGGACGAGGAGGTCCTCGAGGCAGATGAGCCCGACGTAACGCGGATCTTTGTAGTAATACTCTCCGGTCCCCGGGACGGGGCAGTCGTCGAGGAAATTGGCGGGCTGGCCGCCCATGCCGCCGAGCGTCGCCTCGAAATGGGTGATCCCCGCCTGAAGCGCGGCGAGCACCGAGGCTGCGGCCACGCGCTTGGTCTCATGAAAGTGGGCGATGTGCAGGCTCGTGTCGGGGAGGGCGTCGAGAATCATCGAGAAGTAACGATAGACCTCGGGGGCCGAGGCGCTGCCGTCGTGGTCGGCGTGCTCGATGTCGGTCGCGCCGATCGAGAGCCAGCGTTTCGTGAATTCGACCGCATCCTTGAGCTCGGTCGCCCCGGCGATCGGGCTGCCCCAGATCGTGCTCACCGTGCCGCACATCTGCATGCCGGCGTCGCGGCATTTGCGGGTCGCCCGTTCGGCTTCCTTCCAGTACTGGGGCAGCGTGCAGCCCGAGTTGGCGAAGTGGTGCTCCTCTTCGGTCGAGACCATCATCAGGCACCGGTCGGGGCCGACCCCCCGCTTTCGCAGCTCGACGGCCCGGTCGACCGCGCTCTCGCGGATGGTCACGGCGGTGATGCAGATCGCTTCGGGGTCGATCCCGCGCTTGAGGAGCCGCTCGCGGAAGCGCTCGCTTTTCAGGTGCGCCAGCACCTCTTCGGCGTCGCGGAACTGCGGCATGAGAAAGGGGTTGCCGAGGTTGGTCACCTCGATGCGGCGACAGCCGGCGAAGATCATCTCATCGGCGTAGAAGATCTTGGCCCGGGTGGAAATGAATTTTTCGAGGTGCTGGAATCCGTCGCGCACGGTGATGTCGCCGATCGTCACCTTGCGGGGCATGCGGGGAAAGACCTTCCAGTAGTCGTACTCGGACATGGGGCGTCTCCTTTCGTCGGAAGGAATCGGGTACGGCTATTGTCCCTTGTAGAGGGGTTTGCGCTTCTCGCGGAAAGCGGCGAGCCCCTCAAGGCGGTCTTCGGTGGGGATGCAGACCCAGTAGGCGTTCGACTCGATCGCCAGCCCCGTGGCGAGATCGGTCTCCAGGCCGTGGTTGATCGCGTACTTGGCTTGCTCGATCGCGATCGGTCCGGCTTCGCAGATCATTGCGGCCATGGCGCGACACTCCGCCGGCAGCGCCGCCGGCTCGCAGACGCGGTTGACGAGTCCGATGGCGAGGGCCTCCGCGGCGTCCACGCGCCTTCCGGTGAAGATGAGTTCCTTGGCCTTGCCGCGGCCGACGAGCCGGGGCAGCCGCTGCGTGCCGCCGGCGCCCGGAATGATGGCCAGCCGCGTTTCGGTCAGACCGAGGGTGGCGTTCTTGGAGGCCAGACGAATATCGCAGGCGAGCGCAAGCTCGGTTCCCCCCCCCAGGGCGATCCCGTTCACCGCGGCGATCACCGGTTTGTTCAACTGCTCGATCGCCGTGAAGAGTTCGCGGATGGTGAAGATGTACTCGCGAACCTTTCCGGGCGGGAGCGTCGCGCGTTCCTTGAGATCCGCCCCTGAGCAGAAGGCCTTGTCGCCCGCCCCGGTGACGATGATCACGCGCACGTCACGCCGGAAGCGCACCGCCTCGATCTCGCCCCGGAGCGCATGAAGCAGGGCGAAATTGAGCGCGTTCATGACCTCCGGCCGATTCAGGGTGAGTGTCCGAATGCCCTCGGCCTCCTCGACCTGCAGGATCTCCTCTCCTCCCATGGCCAAGCCCCCCTTCTGCCGATCCGTCATGGCGTGGGATATTCGTCGACCTCTCCTCCGGCAAGTCTGCCGTAGCGAAATGCCTTTTCCGAACGAGCGCTCGTTCGGGATTCACTAACCAGAAGTCAAAGTGCTTGTCAAGAGGCGTTTCAAGGGCGGTGAACACCTCTCCCGAGACCTCAAGTCGTCTCTTGACAGAGCTTCAACCGAGGTGTATGAGCGTGGTGGCGATTGAGCGCTCGTTCGGAAAAGCAAGTCGCCCTGCTGCAGAGAAAGCCGCCCGCCGAGGAAAGATGCCCGCCAAGATCCACCAGGCGACCATTCCCACCCAGGTCAAGGATCCGAGTCTCGTCGAACGGCGCCGGAGGCAGATCGCCGACGCCGCCGTGAAACTCTTCATCCGCAACGGTTTCCACAAGACGACGACCCGCCAGATCGCCCGCGCGGCCGACATCTCCATCGGCTCGCTCTACGAGTATTTCCACTGCAAGGAAGACATCCTCTATCTGGTTTGCGAGCAGATCCACGCCGAGATGGAAAAGGGCGTCGCCCAGGCGATGGACCACGCCTCGGGGGGGAAAGAGGCCCTGGCCGAGGTGATCCGCGAGTACTTTCTCGTCTGCCACCGCATGAGCGACTTCATTCTGATGATCTACCAGCAGACCCAGTCCCTGCCCTCCCAGTGGCAGCGCCGCGTGCTCGAAAACGAGCTGCGCATCACCGGTCTGCTCGTCGGCGTCCTCGCCCGCCTGGCCTCCTCGGGCGAGCTGCCGCGCCTGAACGAGCGGACGATTGAAATCCTCGCCCACAACATCATCGTCCTTGGGCACATGTGGACGTTTCGCCGCTGGTTCCTCGCCAAGCACTACCGCATCGAAGACTACATCCGCCTCCAGACGGCGGCCATCCTGCGCATGTGCACCGCGGGTCCGGAGGAGTTCCCGGCCCCAATCGATCCGCCGGCCGGAGGCGGGGCGGATGCGGAAAGAACGTCGGCAGTGGCCCCCCGGGAGGTTTCATGAGTCAGGCATCGGCCATCTACACCCCGCGTCACCCCGTCCGGGTGGTGACCGCGACCTCGCTTTTCGACGGCCACGACGCCGCCATCAACATCATGCGCCGCATCCTCCAGGACACCGGAGTCGAGGTGATCCACCTCGGGCATAACCGCTCGGTCCAGGAAATCGTGGATGCGGCGATCGAAGAGGACGCCCAGGGGGTCGCCGTCTCGAGCTACCAGGGCGGCCACCTCGAGTTCTTCAAGTACCTCGTCGACCTGCTGCGGGAGCGCGGAGCGGCGCACATCCGCGTCTTCGGCGGAGGCGGCGGCGTCATCGTGCCCGAGGAGATCCGCGAACTGGAGGCCTACGGGGTCACCAAGATCTATTCCCCCGAGGACGGCGCGCGCCTGGGCCTGCAGGGAATGATCAACCACCTCGTGCAGTGCATCGATTTTCCGACGGTGAAGGACTTCGATCTGCCCCTCGATCGGCTCTCCCCCGAAAACAAGGGGCTCGTGGCCCGTCTGATCACGGCCGCCGAGGCCGCCAAGGCGCGGGAAAACGGCCATCTCGCCCGGCTGCGCGCCGAGCTCGCTCGCCGCATCGCCGGCCGCCGGATCCCCGTCGTCGGCATCACCGGGACCGGCGGGGCGGGAAAGTCCTCGCTCACCGACGAGCTGATCGTGCGCCTGCTCCACGACTTGAAAACCGTCCACGTCGCGATCTTAAGCTGCGATCCCTCCCGGCGCCGGACCGGCGGGGCGCTGCTCGGCGACCGCATCCGCATGAACGCGATCGGCGATCCCCGCGTCTACATGCGCTCGCTCGCCACCCGGCGCTCGCAGACCGAGATCCCCGAGACTCTGGCCGACGCCGTGGCCGCCGTCAAAGCCGCCGGCTTCGACCTCGTCATCACCGAGACCGCGGGCATCGGCCAGGGGGATTCGAGCATCGTGGACCTGGTCGACGTCTCGATCTACGTCATGACGGCCGAGTTCGGCGCGGCCTCCCAGCTCGAGAAGATCGACATGCTCGACTTTGCGGACCTGGTCGCGGTCAACAAGTTCGAAAAGCGCGGCAGCGAGGACGCCCTCACCCACGTGCGAAAACAGGTGCAGCGCAACCGCCGGGCCTTCGACCGCCGGCCCGAGGAGATGCCCGTCTACGGAACGATCGCCTCGAAGTTCAACGACGACGGCGTGACGGCCCTCTACCACGCGCTGCTCGAGGCGATCGCGGAAAAGACCGGTGTGCGCTTCGCATCCCGGCTCCCGCGGCCGCAGGGCAAACACTCCTCCTCGAAAACGATCATCATCCCGCCCGAGCGCGTGCGCTACCTAGGCGAGATCGCGGAAACCGTCCGCGCCTACCACCGCCGCACGGCCGAGCAGATGGAGGCTCTGCGCCGGCGATGGCACCTCGCCGAGACGCTCTCCGCCCTCGCCCCCCGCGCCGAGACCCCCGAGCTCGTGGAACGCCTGCGGGCCGAGCTCGCCCGCGCCGAAGAGGCGATCGACCCGGAGACCCGGCGTCTCGAGGCGGAGTGGGAGGAGATCCGCCGCATCTACGCCGGCGACGAGCTCTCCTACCGCGTGCGCGACCGCGAGATCCGCCTGCCGCTCGTCACCGAGACGCTCGCGCACTCGCGCATTCCCAAAGTGGCGCTGCCGCGCTTCGCCGACCCGGCCGAGATCTACCGCTTCCTGCGCGAGGAAAACGTCCCCGGCCGTTTCCCGTACACGGCGGGCGTCTTCCCGCTCAAGCGCACCGACGAGGACCCGACGCGCATGTTCGCCGGCGAGGGCGACCCCGCGCGCACCAACCGCCGCTTCCGGCTGCTCTCGGCCGCCTACCCCGCCAAACGCCTCTCGACCGCCTTCGACTCGGTCACCCTCTACGGCTTCGACCCCGACCCGCGGCCCGACATCTACGGCAAGGTGGGCACCTCGGGGGTGAGCGTGTGCACCCTCGAGGACATGAAGGTGCTCTACAGCGGCTTCGAGCTCTGCGCCCCGAACACCTCGGTCTCAATGACGATCAACGGCCCGGCCCCCATCGTGCTCGCCATGTTCCTCAACACGGCGATCGACCAGCAGCTCGAGAAATTCACCTCCGAGCACGGCCGCGCCCCGGATGCCGAGGAGGAAGCCCGCATCCGGCAGGCGGTGCTCGAGGTCGTGCGCGGCACGGTCCAGGCCGACATCCTCAAGGAAGACCAGGGGCAGAACACCTGCATCTTCGCGATCGACTTCGCGCTCAAGATGATGGGCGACATCCAGGAGTATTTCATCCGGAACCGCGTGCGCAACTTCTATTCGGTGTCGATCTCCGGCTACCACATCGCCGAGGCCGGGGCGAACCCGATCACCCAGCTCGCCTTCACGCTCGCCAACGGCTTCACCTACGTCGAGTACTACCTCTCGCGCGGCATGCCGATCGACAGCTTCGGCCCGAACCTCTCCTTCTTTTTCTCCAACGGCATGGACGCCGAGTACACGGTGATCGGCCGGGTCGCCCGCCGCATCTGGGCGATCGCCATGAAGCACAAGTACGGCGGCGGGCCGCGCAGCCAGCAGCTCAAGTACCACATCCAGACCTCGGGGCGCTCGCTGCACAGCCAGGACATCCAGTTCAACGACATCCGCACGACCCTCCAGGCGCTGTGCGCGATCTACGACAACTGCAACAGCCTGCACACCAACGCCTTCGACGAGGCGATCACGACCCCGAGCGCCGAATCCGTGCGCCGGGCGCTGGCGATCCAGCTGATCATCAACCGCGAGTGGGGCCTGACGAAAAACGAAAACCCCAACCAGGGCAGCTACATCGTCGAGGAGCTGACCCGGCTCGTCGAGGAGGCCGTGCTCGCCGAGTTCGACCGCCTCACGGAGCGCGGCGGCGTACTGGGGGCGATGGAAACCGGTTACCAGCGGGCGAAGATCCAGGAGGAATCGCTCTACTACGAGGCCCTCAAACACGACGGCCGGCTGCCGATCATCGGAGTGAACACTTTCCGCGACCCGCACGCCGCCGAGGGCCGCTTCACCGAGACCCTCGAGCTCGCCCGCGCGACCGAAGAGGAAAAGCAGTCCCAGCTCCGGCGCCTGCGGGAGTTCCACGAGCGCCACGCGCACCAGGCGCCGGCCGCGCTCGAGCGGCTGCAGCAGGTCGCCCTCTCCGGGGGGAACATCTTCGCCGAGCTGATGAACACCGTGCGCTGCTGCAGCCTCGGGCAGATCACCCGGGCGCTTTACGCGGTCGGCGGCCGTTACCGGCGCAACATGTAAGCAGGCGGCCCGCCGCCGCCCGCTCTGAAGCGAAGGAGGAGAATCCCCATGAACCAGCCGGTCATCGTGAGTGCGGTGCGCACGCCACTGGGGGCTTTCAACGGCGGCCTCGCCTCCGTGGGAGCGACGCGCCTCGGGGCGGTCGTGATCGAGGAGGCCGTCCGCCGCGCCGGAATCGCCAAAGAAGCCGTTAACGAGGTCATCCTCGGCCAGGTGCTCCCCTGCGGCTACGGCCAGAACCCGGCCAAGCAGGCCGCGGTGCTGGCCCGCATGCCCTGGGAGGTCGAGGCGCTCACGGTGAACAAGGTCTGCGGCTCAGGCCTGAAGGCGGTCATGCTCGCCGCCCAAGCGATCCGCACCGGGGATGCCGAGGTCGTGGTGGCGGGCGGGATGGAAAACATGAGCCTCGCCCCCTATTACCTCGAAAAGGCCCGCTTCGGCTACCGCATGGGACCGGGCACGCTCCAGGATCACATGGTCCACGACGGTCTCTGGGACATCGTGAACGACTTTCACATGGGGATCTCGAACGACCTGTGCTCCGAGAAATACGGGGTGAGTCGCGAAGACCAGGACCGCTACGCGGCCGAGTCCTACCGCCGCGCCGTCGCCGCAGTGCAGGGGGGGCGTTTCGACGAGGAGATCGTCCCCGTCGCCGTGCCGCAGCGCAAGGGGGATCCCCTGCTTTTCGGGAAAGACGAGTGCCCGCGCGAAACCCCCTACGAGGTGCTCGCGCGCATGGCGCCGGCGTTTCAGAAGAACGGCTACGCCACGGCGGGAAACTCCTCGGTGATCAGCGACGGGGCGGCCGCGGTGGTCGTCACCTCCGAGACGAAAGCCCGCGCGCTCGGCTGCCGCGTGCTCGCCCGCATCGGGGCCCAGGCGGCCGCGGGACTCGACATGAAGTATGTGCTTGTCGCCCCCATCCTCGCCATCCCCAAGGTGCTGGCGAAAGAGGGGATCGGGATCGGAGAGGTCGATCTCTTCGAGATCAACGAGGCCTTCAGCGGATCGACGGTCGCCGTGCTGCGCGAATTGAAGCTCGATCCCGCGCGGGTGAATGTGAACGGCGGCAGCGTCGCCCTCGGGCACCCGATCGGAGCGAGCGGCTGCCGCGTGCTCGTCACCTTGCTGCACGAGATGATCCGCCGGGAGGCGAAAACGGGCCTCGCCTCGCTCTGCCTGGGCGGGGGGGAGGCCGTCGCCCTCGTCGTACGCAGATGAAGCTCCCGCCGCGATGACGGCGGGAGGGATGAAACCAACGAGTCGGAAGCGGAGAGGAGAACGGCATGAAGATCGAAACCTTGGGCGTCATCGGGGCGGGCCAGATGGGAAGCGGGATCGCCCAGGTCGCGGCGGCAAGCGGCCTGGCCGTCGTTCTGAACGACATCGAGCAGGGCTTCGTGGACAAGGGGCGGAAGTCGATCGAGGGCAACCTCGCCCGCAGCGTGGAGAAGGGAAAACTCGCCGCCGGAGAGAAGGAGGCGATCCTCGGCCGGATCCGCGGCACCGTCCGTCTGGAGGACCTCGCGGCCGCCGACTTCGTCGTCGAGGCGGCGACCGAACGGCAGGAAATCAAGTTCCAGCTCTTCCGCGAACTCGACCGCCTCTGCCGGCCGGAGGTGATTCTGGCGACGAACACCTCCTCGATCCCCATCGGCCGGATCGCCGCCCAGACCCGTCGACCCGACAAGGTGATCGGGATGCATTTCATGAACCCGGTGCCGGTGATGAAGCTCGTCGAGGTCATCCCGGCGCTTGCCACCTCCGAGGAGACCCTGAAGACCACCTGGGCGCTCGCCGAGAAGTTCGGCAAAACCCCCGCGCGCGCCAACGACTACCCCGGCTTCATCGCCAACCGGATTCTGCTGCCGATGATCAACGAGGCGATCTATTGCCTCTATCACGGCGTGGGCACGCGGGAGGACATCGACACGGTGATGCGGCTCGGCATGAACCACCCGATGGGGCCGCTCGCCCTCGCGGACCTGATCGGCCTGGACACCTGCCTGGCCATCCTGGAGACGATCTACGACGGCTTCAAGGACTCCAAGTACCGCCCCTGCCCGCTGCTGCGCAAGTACGTGGAGGCGGGCTGGCTCGGCCGCAAGACGGGCCGCGGCTTCTACGAGTACCGCTGACAGCGAGAAAGGAAGACCCCATGGCCGGAAAAGCCAAGCCCAAGCGTCTTTCGGTCGGCGCCGCGATCCACCGGGTGCGGACCGAAAAGGGGATCCCTCTCGAGCGGGTGGCGAACGAAACCGGGCTTTCGATCGCCCAACTCGAGGCGATCGAGGAGGGGCGATCGATCCCGCCCGTGGGGGCGATCCTGCAGCTCGCCCGGGCCCTGGAGATCGACAGCGCCGCCCTGCTGCGGGAGAGCGAATCGCGGCTGGAAAAACGCATCTCGGCGCACGCCAAACGCACCGAAAACTACGCCTACACCACCCTCACCCCAGGAGCCGAGAACAAGCACCTCAAAGCCTTCCGCGTGGTGATCGCACCGCGCCAGGAACACCGCGGCGTCGACTACCAGCACGAGGGGGAAGAGTTCGACTACGTGCTCGCCGGCCGGGTCGAGGTCATGGTGGGCGAGCACGTGAACACGCTCTCGGCCGGCCAGTCGCTGCATTTCAACTCGGCGATCCGGCACAAGCTGCGCAATGTGGGGGATGAGCCCGCGGAGCTGCTCGTTGTGATCTACACGCCCTGAGTGCGCTCCCGGAGGAGGAGGCGATGTCCTTTCCGCTGACCGAAGAGCAGCTCATGATCCAGAACATGGTGCGCGACCTGGCGCGCGAGCGCTTCGCGCCCCAGGCCGCGGCGCACGACCGGGAAAAGCGGTTTCCCGCCGAGAACCTGCGCCAGCTCGCCGAACTCGGTCTGATGGGGATGATGGTCCCCCCCGAATACGGCGGCTCCGGGGCCGACACGGTGAGCTACGTGCTCGCCCTCTCCGAGGTGGCCTACGCCTGCGCCGCCACCGCGGTCGTGATGTCCGTACACAATTCCATCGTCTGCGAGAGCCTGCTGCGCTTCGGTACCGTAGCGCAGAAGGAGCGGTACCTGAAGCCGCTGGCGGCGGGGAAGATCATCGGCGCCTTCGCCCTGACCGAGCCGAACGCGGGATCGGATCCCGCCCGCCAGAAGACCCGTGCGGTCCGCGACGGCGACGGCTGGCTGCTGAACGGCACCAAGCGCTTCACGACCACGGGGAAGAACGCCGGCCTGATCATCGTCACCGCCAAGACCGACGAGTCGAAAGGCCACCGCGGGATCAGCGCCTTCCTCGTCGAGGCCGGGACGAAGGGAATGAAGACGGGGCCTCTTGAGGAGAAGATGGGGCTGCGCGCCTCGGACACCTGCGACCTCATTTTCGAAGACTGCCGGCTGCCGGCGGACCGGCTGCTCGGCCGGGAAGGCGACGGCTTCGTGATCGCCATGACCGGCCTGGACGGCGGCCGGATCGGAATCGCCGCCCAGTCGGTCGGGGTCGCCCAGGCGGCCTTCGACGCCGCCGTGCGCTACGTTCAGGAGCGCGAGCAGTTCGGCCAGAAGATCGCCAAGTTCCAGGGCATCCGCTGGAGGATCGCCGATATGGCGGTCGAGATCGAGGCCGCACGCCTGCTCATGCTCTCGGCCGCCCACCGCAAAGACCGCGGCGAGCCTTACACGCTCCAGGCCTCCATGGCGAAGCTCTACGCCTCGGAGATGGTGAACCGCGTCACGGCGCACGCCCTCCAGCTCCACGGCGGCTACGGCTACACGGCCGACTACCCCGTGGAGCGCTACCTGCGCGACGCCCGGGTTTTCACGATCTACGAGGGGACCTCCGAGATCCAGCGCATCGTGATCGCCAACCATTTGCTCAAGGACAAGCGCAACCCGTAGCCGGTTTCGGCCCCGCAAAAAGCGGACGCGGCCGGCCGCGCGTCGGCCGACGGAAAAGAAGGGGAAGGTCATGGTCAGAACGGAAATCTCGCTTTTTCTCAAAAACGTCCCGGGGGAACTCGGACGCCTTGCGGCCCTTCTGGGCGCCCAGGGGGTCAACATCGACGCCCTGATGATCCAAGACGCCTCTGACTACGTGCAGCAGCTCTTCCTCAACCGCGGCAAGGCGCTGCACCGCATCGCTTCGGCGGCGAGCTACAGCTCGATGAGCAAGGACTCGGCCGAATTCGCCCTGATCCGGATGCTGGTCGACAACACCGACCGGGCGGTGAGTCTGCTCTCCGAAAACGAGTACCTCTTCGATCTGATGCCCGTGATCGCGCTTCATCTGGAGAACCGCCCGGGGGAACTGGCCGCCGTGACCAAAAAATTCGGCGAAGAGGGAATCAACATTCACTACGTCTACGGCTCGGTCGCCGGGCCGGAGGCAAAATGTCTCTTCGTCTTCTGCCCCGCGGACATCGACCTCGCGGCGCGCATTTTCAAGTAACCCCGATGCCGGCGTCGCATCCTTTCGGAAGGAGAAGCGCCATGAGCGAATCCGTGCTGAACGACAAGCGGATCTTGGCCGTAGACGACGAACCCGACGTCCTGGAAAGCCTGGAGGAGTTGATTCTCGCCGCCGCGCCCCGCTGCCGCATCGATCGCGCCCGGACCCACGCGGAGGCGGTCGCCTTGATCGCCGCGAACCGCTATGATCTCGCCGTGCTCGACATCATGGGAGTCGACGGCTTTGAACTCCTGCAGAAGCTCGCCGCCCTCCACATCCCCGTCGTGATGCTGACGGCCCACGCGTTGCACCCCGAGGCCCTGAGAAAGTCGATCGAGCTCGGGGCCTGGGCCTATCTGCCCAAGGAAAAGCTCGCCGACATCGTGCCCTACCTCGAGGAAGCGCTGACGATGGAATACCCGCGGGGCTGGGGCCGGATGTTCGACGAGCTGAAAGGCTTCTTCAACACCCGCTTCGGCGAGCGGTGGATGGAGACCGACCCCCGCTTCTGGGGGAACTTCGAGGGGAAGATCGCCTCCTGGCGGGGTCCCAAGTTGAAGTAGCCGGCCCTCAGCCCGGCGCTCCCCCCCAGCGTCGCTTCGCGGCCGCCCGGTCCGGGGTGCCATCGGGTCGAAGCGGCAGCTCCGCCACGAACTCGACATACTGCGGCTTTTTGAAACTCGCGATCCGTTCGGCCACAAACCCGATCAGCTCCCGGGCTTCCAGGCGCATCCCCGGCTTGAGCTGGCAGACGGCCTTGATTCCTTCCTTCCACTTCGGGTCGGGAACCCCGAAGACGACCGCCTTTTCGACCGCCGGGTGCTCGAGGATCGCCTGCTCCACCTCGGCCGGGTAAACGTTTTCGCCGCCCGGCTTGATCAGCTCCTTCTCGGGCTTTCTCCCGGCGTAGAACAGGTAGCCCTCCTCGTCGAAGCGGCCGAGATCCCCCGTATGATGCCACCCCCCGCGGAAGGCCCGCTCCGTCTCGGCCGGCAGGTTCCAGTAGCCGAGGAAGACCATCGGACCCCGCACGACGATTTCGCCCACCTCGCCGACGGAGACGGGCCGGTCCTCTTCGTCCACGAGCCGCACCTCGGCGAGAGGGATGGGCCGGCCTGCGGACCCGGGCCGCTCGTCGTAGCGGCCCAGGGTCGCGATGGCCGAGGTCTCGGTCTGGCCGTACATCACGAAAAAGGTGCCGCCGGTGAGGGCGCGGTAGCGCTCGATCGTCTCGGGGATCTCGATGCCGATCACGCGCTTGAGCGAGCCCAAGCCCGCCTTGGCTTGCCGGGCCTCCTCGAGCAGGGAGGCGAGGATCGGGGAGAAATCGAACAGCACCGAAACCTTCTCGCTTTCGATCCAGGAGACCGCCCGGGCGGCGTCGAACTTGCTCATGTTCAGGTTGAGCGCCCCGGCATGGAAAGCCATCGTCGCCATGAACAGCCCGCCCACGTGGAAGAGCGGCAGCAGTCCCAGGTGGACGTCCCCGGGGTCGAGGCGCAGGAGGAGATTCAAGTGGACGTTTGCGGCGATCAGGTTCCGATGGCAGAGAAGCGCTCCGCGGGGCTTTCCTTCCACGGCCGCGGTGTGAATGATGACGAAGCCGTCCTCGTCGCCCACCGTCTCGGGAGCCTCGATCGGCGGCCCGTCGAGCAGCGGGGCGAGCGGCTCCAAGCCTCCCGGAACGGAGGTCCGCAGATCGAAGCAGTGCGCGACCGAGGGCAGCCGTTCCCGCGCCGCGGCAAGCATCGCCGCATACTCGGCGTCGGCGAAGAGCGCCTTCGGCGCGGCGTCCTGCAGGTTGTAGAGCGCCTCCTCGGCCGAAAGCCGCCAGTTCACCGGAACCACGATCGCCCCGAGGGCCGCGGCCGCCCCATACAGCAGAAAATACTCGAGGCTGTTCTTTCCCAGAACGCCGATGCGGTCGCCTTTGGCGATCCCGGCACGGCGCAGGCTCCCGGCCAAACGGTCGACGCGGTCGCGGACATCGGCGAAGCTGAGCGTCCGGCCTTCTTCCGGGTCCCGGAGGGCCGGGCGGGAGGCGAAGCAGGCCGCGTTGCGCCGGATGAGATCGTAGAAAGTGAAGTCGTAGAGGCCCATCGTTCACCCCGCGGAGGCCAGCCGCCGGTGCGGGCGCGCACCTCACGGGTACCCGCCCGCATCGTGCCGCAGGCCGGTTGGGTTCAAAACGGCGATAACGCGATGGGAGTCCGTCGCGCGGGGAGGCCGCCCGCCCGGTGACGGCAAACGGCCCTGCCCCGCCGCAAAGCTCAGGGATATTTCGCCTGGAAGGCGACGACCTTGGTGATCCCGTCGGCCTTGAAGACCGCCGAGCCCTCCCGCACTTCGATCGGGAAGGAAAAGTCGGGCGCCTTCGTCCACCAGGTCTGGATCAGATCCCAGGGCTTTTTGCCCATCTGCTGCAGCCGCATGCCGCCGACCACGCCCAGGCTCATGAAGGCCTCAAAGGGCCCCAGCACACAAGGCACGCGCAGCTGCGAGGTCTTGCCCCCGGGGATCCAGATTTCGTCTTGGGAGCCCACGGTGTTTAAGTCGAAACCGTCGAGCGCCACGGTGAACTTGAGGTTGTCCAGCCGCACGGGGAAGGCGTTCGGGTTGGCGATGTCGAAGACGAAGTGATAGATGAGCGGGGCTCCGTTGTTTCCCGGTTTTCCACCTTCGGGCAGGGAGGGCTGCACTTTGTTGTTGTAGAACCAGAAGCCGAAATAGCTTGCCACCTCGGCGCGGTTCAGCGCGACCGAAGGCGCCTGGAAGGTGGTCTCGGTCGCCTTCTGCACCCCGGCGCAACCGAAAGCCGCCAGGGCCGCGACCGCGAGGACGATGGCCAGCCTGCGGGTCGATAGCGATCTCATGGCGCAATCTCCTGTCTGGTTTCGTTTACGTCAACCACCGTTTGCGGCGTTTGTAATGCTTGACGTCGCGGAAGCTCTTGCGGCCGCCGAGATCGGTCATGCCGAGGTAGAAGTCCTTGATGTCGGGATTCTCGCGCAGTTTTTCGGCGGTGTCGTTCATCACGATGCGGCCGTTTTCGAGGACGTAGGCGAACGGAGCGACGTTCAGGGCGAGCTTCGCGTTCTGCTCGACGAGGAGCATGGAAATCTTCTCTTCCTGGTTGAGACGCGTGATGATGTTGAAGATCTCTTGGATGAGCAACGGGGCCAGCCCCATCGAGGGTTCGTCCAGGAGAATCAGACGCGGGCTGGTCATCAGCGCGCGGCCGACGACGGTCATCTGCTGTTCGCCCCCGCTGATGAAGCCCGCGATCTCGTTTCGCTTCTCGTAGAGCCGGGGGAAGTAGTGGTAGACCATCTCCAGGCCCTCCTTGATGGAGCGGCCGAACTTGCGCATGTGGGCCCCGACCTTGAGGTTCTGCTCCACGGTCAGGTGCTCGAAGACGCGGCGGCCCTCGATCACCTGCACGATCCCCATTTTGGCGATCTTTTCGGGCGGCATGCGGTCGATGCGCTGCCCGAGAAACTCGATCGAGCCGTCGGTCACGCGGCCGTCCTCGTGCTTGAGCAGACCCGAGACGGCCTTCAGGATCGTGCTTTTGCCGGCCCCGTTCGCCCCGAGGAGGGCCACGATCCCCCCCTCGGGGACTTCGATCGAGACCCCTTTGATCACGAGGATGACCTCGTGATACTTGACCTCGATGTTGTTGATCTTGAGGATGCTCTGCGGCGAATCCAAGGCTTGCCGACCTCCTCGGGCTTGCGGGGTTTGCTTCGTCTACCAGCCGAGCCAGCTGTTCCACTTGTCGGGCCAGCGGCTCTTGATGTCGGTCACCTGCACGAGGCGGAACTTGCCGTCCTTGATCTCGTAAACCGGCACCGCCCCGGAAACGCGGTGGTCGGTTTCCGTGTAGGTGAGCTTCGCTCCGCCCAAGCCCAGGTCGAACTCGCGCATCGTCTCGAAGCCTTTTTTCAGGATGCCCTCGCCGTTCAGGGCCCCGGCCTTGTCGGCCCGCTTCATCGCCTCCCAGAGGGCGAGCACGTTCGACCAGGCCTGGACGGTGCGGATGAGCCGCTTTTCCTGAGGTACGCCGGGGTTGAACTTCTTCGCGTACTCGACGACCTTGGGCATCAGGGGAACCCCCGCCTCGTTGTAGAAGGCGCAGACGGTCGCCGCCATGGCGCCCTCGGCCGCCTTTTCCGCAAGCCGCGGCAGATTTTCATCCAGTCCCCAGAGGTTGATGATGTGATCCGCCCCCAGCCCCAACGCATAGGCATCCCGCAGGGTGGCCGAGACCGACATCGTCGTGTTGCCGTGCCAGACGACATCGGGCTTGAAATCCTTGAGGGCGAGCACCTGGCTTTTCGCATCCACGGCGAAGAGCGAGACGTCCTGATCGGGGCCGATCTCGAAGCCGAGCAGCGTCGCCTGGTCCTTGATCGCCTTGATCGGTGCACTGGCATACGGCGAGGCGAACATGTAGGAGCAGGCGAAGCGGGGTTTGCGCTTGCCGTAGTCCGGGTGTTTCTTCCAGCGGGTGTCGTGCCAGGCGGTGAGGGTCGCCCGCGCGTTGGTCGAGTAGTCGGTGGCGGCGAAGAGGTTGTAGGGCGTCTTCTTGGGGTCGGTGAGATGCCCGGAGTAGGAGGCCGAGACGTAGGGCATCTTGTCCTGGGTCACCGTGGGCGCAAGCGCCTCGGTGTCGCCGGTGCCCCAGCCCAGAACGGCGACCGCCTTCATGCGCTGGAAGAGCTTGTATTTGGTCAGCGCCTCGGGCACGCGGTAGCCGTAGTCGAACTGGACGAGCTTGATCGGCTTGCCGTTCACCCCGCCGTTGTCGTTGCAATAGTTCACCGCCTCGGCGATGCCGAGGGCGTAATCCTTGCCGACATCGGATGTGGCGCCCGTCATGTCGTTCAGGGAGCCGACGACCACCTCCTGGGCGGTCGAGCCGGGCGCCAGAAAGAGGATCAGCGCCATTGCCAAAGCCAAGGGTGCAGCCTTCATGGTTTCCTCCTTTCGCGAGAAACCGGTTTGCACGCGGCCGGCGGAGGTTCCCCCCGGCGGCCCTTCAGTACGAGAAGGGCCAGAGATTGAAATAGTTCTTCGCCTGCCACCAGCGGTAGGCGAGTCCGTTCGGTTCAAAAATCATGAAGGCGCAGATCGCCAGCCCGAAGGCGGCCTCCTTGATGAAGAGAAAATCCATCAGAAGCTTGGGATAGCTCGTGGCGAGCGGCAACACGGCCATCTGCAACAGTTCCATGACCACGACCATGAAGATCGAGCCGAAGATCACCCCGTGGAGCGAGCCCACCCCGCCGATCAGGATCACCCCGACGAGCCACAGCGACCAGAACCAGGGAAAGTGCTCGGGGCTGATCGCGGCCAGGTTGCTGATCCAGAAGGCACCCGCCACTCCGCCGATGAAACCGGCGACGAAGAAGGCGAGCAGCTTGTAGCGGACAACGTGGATCCCCATGACCTCGGCGGAGATGTCGTTGTCGCGGATCGCCACCCAGGCGCGACCCACGCGCGTGCGCAGCAGATTGGCGACGAGGGCGGTGAAGAGGATCACGAGCACGATCATCATGAAATAGACCTTGAGGTCGCTGTCGATCACCCAGGGCCCGATGCGGATCGTCCCCGGGGGCAGCGAAAAGGCCTGGCCGCGGCCTCCGATCTGGCTGATGTACTGGGTGATCACGAAATCGACGGTGATGAACTGCGCGGCCATGGTGGTCAGAATGAGGTAGAAGCCCTTCACCTTGGCCGAGGGCAGGCCGAAGAGCACGGACCAGATGCCGGCCGCGATCGCGGCGATGAAGATGCTGATCGGATAGGCGAGCCCGAGATCCATCAGAACCTGCGGCCAGGGGAACTCGAGGATGAGCAGGGTCGAGGTGTAGGCGCCGACCGCGAGGAAGGCCGCGTGCCCGAGGGTCACCTGGCCGCAGTAGCCGATCAGCAACTGGACCCCGAGGGCGCCGAGCGCGGTATAGCCGATCTGGTTGCACACGCTCAGCCAATAGGAGTCCGCGGCAAGCGGAATCCCGACGAACAGGACCACCAGCAAGAGCAGCATCTTGGCCTTGATGAACCTCGTCTGCCACCAGGCGTGGTCCTCGCGGTAGCTCTCGTGGTATTCGCCGCAGGGAAGAAAGGTCGTGGACATGAATGCCTGCGCTCCGTTGGTGGGTGAACGTATGCGGCGTTTCGATTTACGCCGCGGCCGGTGCGAGGCCCGAAAAGCCGCCCGCCGGTCCAGGGCCTCGCCTGCCGGCTCCCATGCGCCCTAGACCCGTTCGATCCGCTCCCAGCCCCAGATGCCGTAAGGCTTCCAGAGCAGGAACACGGCCATGAAGGCGAAGGGGGCGATCTCCTTGACCCCCCCCGGGAAATACCGGTCCAGGTAAGCTCCGCAGAAATTCTGCAGCACTCCGATGATGACGCCTCCCAGGATGGCCCCGGGCACCGAGTTCAAGCCTCCCAGCACGACCACGGGCAGCACGAGCAGCCCCAGGTAGCCGACCGAGATGTTCAACCCGTTGATGTTGCCGAGAAGCGTCCCCCCCACCCCCGCGGCCATGAAGGCGATCGCCCAGGCGGCGGCGTAGACGAAGCGCGCGCTCACCCCGAGGGAGAGGGCGGCCATCTCGTCGTCGGCCGTCGCCTGCATGGCAAGCCCCCAGCGGGTGTACTTGAAAAAGCTGACGAAGATGACCAGCAGCACGATCGCGGCGACGAAGCTCCAGAGGTAGACCTGGCCGATCACGAGAGGCCCGATGCGAATCGGCTCGATCGAGAAGACCGGGGGCGTAAAGGAGCGCGTGTCGGTCCCCCAGATGAATTCAAGCGTGCCCTTGAAGAAAAACGACAGCCCGACCGTCACCATGATTACGGTCAGCACGGGCTCGCCGATCAGCCGGTCGAGAAAGATGCGCTCGGTCAGAATCCCCAGGATGAAGCCGATCACGAGCATGAAGAGCATCGAGAGCAGAAAGGGCACGCCCATGCTGTAGAAGCTCAGCGATATGTAGGCGCCGATCAGGGTCATCTCGCCCATGGCGAGGTTGAGGACCCCGGAGCACTTGTAGATCAGCACCCAGCCGAGCGCCACGAGGGCGTAAATGCCGCCCACCATGATTCCGGTCGTCAGCGTCATCAGGAAGAGATCCATCCCTTGGGCTCCTCGCCGCGGCCGCTCAGCCGCGGATATCCACGATCTTCAGGTCGGTCACGATGTGCGCCTGCCGGCCGTCCTCGTACTTGATCGTCGTGTCGATGTGAACCTTGTCGACCTGGGAGTAAAGCGCGTCCACGATCATCTTGTAGCGCTTCTCGACGAAGGCCCGGCGCAGCTTGCGGGTGCGTGTGAGCTCCTCGTCGTCGGGGTCGAATTCCTTGTAGAGATTCGTGAACCGGCGGATCTTCGCCGCCTCGGGGAGGTCGCGGTTCGCCTGCCGGATTTGCTTCTCCACGAGGTCGTAAACCTCGGGCATCTGCGAGAGCTCCTGGTAGCTCGTGTAGTTGAGCTTTTTTTCGTCCGCCCATTTCCCGACCACGGAGTAGTCGATACACATCACCGCGGCGAGGTAATCCCGGCGGTCCCCGACCACCCAGGCGTCCTTGATGTAGGGGCTGAACTTCAGACGGGTCTCGAGGTACTGGGGGGCGAAGGGGCGGCCGTCCTTGAGCGTAAAGACGTCCTTGGTGCGGTCGAAGACGACGAGATGGCCGTCGTCGTCAATGAAGCCCTTGTCCCCGGAGTGCAGCCAGCCGTCCTTCAGGGTCTTCGCCGTGGCCTCGGGGTTCTTGTAGTAGCCCTTGAAGACCGAGGGGCTGCGGGTGAGGATCTCGCCGTCCTCGGCGATGCGCACCTCGGTGCCCGGGATGGGGCGGCCGACGGTGTCGAACTTGATGTCCCCGGTGCGGTGGACGACCGAGATGCCCGCCACCTCGGTCTGGCCGTAGATCTGCTTCAAATTGACGCCGAGCGAGTGGAAGAAGCGGAAGTGATCGGGCCCCATGGCCGCCCCGCCCGTGTAGGCGTTGCGCACGCGGCTCATGCCGAGATGGTCCTTCAGCTTCTTCTGCACGGTGAGGTAGGCGAAGGCGTTCAGCAGCCGCCAGTGCAGGGGGATCGGCTTCTTCGAGAACTTGAGGTCCGCGTAGCGGTAGCCGACCCAGGTGGCGAAGCGGAACGCCTGGCGCTTGAGCCAGGTCGAGTCGAGATGCTTCACCTGGACCGTGCGGGTCATCTGCTCGTACATCCGCGGGGGGGCGAACATGACGTGGGGACCGATCTCGCGGATGTTCTCTTGAGCGGTCTCCGGCTCTTCGGGGAAGTTGAGGGTGTAGCCCACCTGGAGGCCGCAGGAGATCGACATCATCTGCTCGCCGATCCAGGCGAAGGGCAGGTAAGAGACGTAGTCGTCGGTCTCCTCGCAGGGGTCGATCTGCATCAGGTGCCGCCCCATGGAGAGCATGTTGTGGTGGGAGAGCAAGGCCCCCTTGGGCAGCGCTGTCGTGCCCGAGGTATAGAAAAGCAGGGCGATCTCCTCGCCGTGCCCCTTGGCGATCAGGTCCTCGAAGAGGCGGGGTTGTTTTCGGTCGAGCTCCCGTCCGAGGCGCTCGACCTCGCGCAGCGAGATGAGGACCTCCTGCTTATAACGGCGCAGCCCTTTGGGGTCGTCGTAGATGATCTTCTTTAGCTTGGGGCAGTCCTTGAGGATCGCCAGCGCCTTGTCGACCTCCTCCTGGCCCTCGCCCACGAGGAACTTGGCGTCGGAGTGGTCGACGATGTAGCGCACCTCCTCCATCAGGCAGTCCTGGAAGAGCCATACCGCCACCCCGCGGGCGCAGAGGGTGGCCATTTCGGCCATCAGGCCCTCGGGCCGGTTGTCGCCGATCATCGCGACCTTGTCCCCCTCCTGGAGGCCCAGCCGGACGAAGCCGAGGGCCATGGCGCGCACCCGGTCGAGGTATTCCTGCCAGGTGATCGGCCGCCAGATGCCGAACTCCTTCTCGCGCATCGCGACCCGCTCCGCCCCGTAGCGCCGCGCCTTTTCCACGAAGAGCTTGGGGATCGTGAGCTCATGCGGGATCTCCGCCGAGGGCTCTTCGGCGGAGACGACCGAATGTCTATCGTCGTGTGGCATAGAGGTCCTCTTCCCCCAGGTAGGCCCGCACCACGTCCGGATTCCGTTGCACCTCCGACGGCGTCCCGTCCATGATCGGAATGCCGAAATTGAGCACGAGGACGCGGTGCGAAAGATCCATCACCACCCCCATGTCGTGTTCGACGAGGAGACAGGTGATGTTCCAGCGCGGGTCCTCGTTCACATCGAGGATGAAGCGCGCCATGTCCTCGGTTTCCTCGAGGTTCAAGCCGGCGAGCGGTTCGTCGAGAATCAGCAGTTCCGGCTTGAGGGCGAGCGCCCGGCCGAGCTCCACCCGTTTCTGCAGCCCGTAGGGCAGCATGCCGACCGGCTTGTGGCGGATGTGCTCGATTTCGAGCAGATCGATGATCTCTTCCTCGATGAACTGGCGGTTTTCGATCTCCTCGCGCGCGGTCTTTCCCACGTAGATCGCGCCGCTCAGGATGCCGCTTTGGAGATGGATGTGTCGGCCGAGGCGGATGTTGTCGAGCACGGTCATGCCGCCGAAGACCTCCACCTTCTGGAAGGTCCGCGAGATGCCGAGGGATGCACGCTGGTAGGGCTTGAGTTCGTTGATGCGCTTTCCTTTGAAGGAGATGTCCCCCTTCTGCGGCCGGTAAAGACCGTTGATGCAGTTCATGAGCACGGTCTTGCCCGCACCGTTCGGGCCGATCACGGAGTGGATCTCGCCCTTGCGCACCTCCAGGCTCACCCCGGCCAACGCCGCCACCTTGCCGAAATACATGTGGACGTCCCTCGCCTCGAGCAGGACGCCTCCCGCATCGCCAGCGGCCGCTTCGCCCACGGGTCGCCTCTCCCTTCCCTGAAAGCTAGAATTTTTGAAATGGATTCATTTGGTGGAATTCCTTTTATCGAACGACTCGGCCTGGGTCAACAGTTTTTAATTATGGGCTAAAAAGCGGTAAATCAGCGGGTAATACCCGCTAATTCGTGATTCCCTGGAGATAGGTCCGCAGGTTGCGCTTGGTGTTGCGCAGCCCGAGCTTGGTTCTGAGGTTATGGCGGTGAAAGAGGACGGTGTTGCTCGAGATCGAAAGCAACGCCGCGATTTCCTTGTTCGTTTTCCCTTCCCGGACCAGGTTCGCGACCCGGATCTCGGTCGGGGTCAAGCCCCGGTGCAGGCTGGAGAGCCGGCTGACGAAGGGCGAGACGATGCTCTCCAGGTTGGATTCCAGGATGTCGACCAGGGCCTTCTGGAAGGGCGCCAGCCGCGCCTGCCTCAGGCGCTCGAGGTAGGGATGGATCAACTCGCGCACGTTGGCGAGCACCCCTTCGCCGAGCTCGCGCCGGTCCTGCTCGCGCTGTTTGAGAAGCACGCGCAGCGCCGTGTTGACCTCCTGCAGGTGGAGCGATTGCGCCTTGAGCTGCTTTTCCCGGCGGCGCAGCTTCGCTTCGGCGCGGCGGCGGTCCTCGACCTCGCGGGCGAGCGCCTCGTTGGCCGAAGCGAGCTCCCGCGTGCGGGCGGCGACCCGCTCCTCGAGGGCGTCGCGGTATTCGGCGAGCCGGCGCTCGGCCTCCTTGCGGCCGCTGATGTCGCGCAGGATGACGATGTTTCCGGCGGGCCGGCCCTGCTCGTCGAAATAGAGGGTCGAGCTGAGCTGCACATCGAGCAGGCGCCCTTGCCGCGTGCGGCGCCGCGTTTCAAGTAAAACCTTCTTGCCGCTCAAAAGCGCCTCGATCGCCGCCCGCGTCTCGGGCCAGTTCTCCTCGGGCACGAATTCGATGCTCCGACCGAGCAACTCCTCGCGCCGGTAGCCGAAGGTCTGCTCGAAAGCCGGGTTGACGTAGAGCGCCTCTCCTTTCAGGGTATAGACGACGACGGGATCGGGGAGCGACTCGAGGAGCTGGCGGTAGCGCTCCTCGCTTCGCCGCAGAATCTCCTCCGTGCGGCGGCGCTCGGCGAGCTCGCTGCGGGCCTCGGCGATCAGGCGGGCCTTGTCGAGGGCCACGGTCGCCAGCCCGGAAAAGCGCTCAAGGAGGTTCACCTCTTCGGGCGAAAAGCCCCGTCCCGCCTCGACGCGCGCCAACCCGATCACCCCTTCCACGCCGTTGCCATACCTGAGGGGGATGCCCACGGTCGAACGCAGCTCGTCGAAGACCTTCGAGGGCAGCCTGCCTTTCCAACTGCGGTAGTCGGCCACCACGAGGGGAGCCCGGCTCTGCCAGACCCGGCCGCCCAAACCCTCGCCCGGAGCGACGCGGAGTCCGATCTGGGATTTGAAGAAGCCCATCCCGACCCGCATCACCATCTCGGAGCCGTCGCGCAGGTAGATGAAGCCGTGGGCGGTGCCGGCCAAGTTCGCGGCCCGCTGGAGGACGGCCTCGAGGAGCTCTTCCTGGTCGATACGGTGGATGAGGCCGAGGGCGGTCTCATACAAGGCGAGCAGCTGCTCGTTCTCCCGCCGTTCCGCCTCCCGAGGGCCGGCCGGAGGCTCGCCCGCCGGAGCTCGTTTCGGGTGCGGCCGTCGGCCGCAGGGATCTCGGGACGCTCTGGCCGCCACGGCCGTGTCTTGCCTTTCCGAGAGGGCTCCTGCTGCCCGGGGTCCAGAGAAGGGGATGCCCTCGGCCTTACCCGCGCAGGGGATTCTTGTCAATCACGGGCAAGTGGGCTAAAGAGGGGGCCTGGATGCCCCTTCCCGCCCGGGCGCCGAACGAGAGCTGGAGTGGATTTCGTCCATCCTTTGCAGCAGAATGTCGTTCTGGTGAACAAGCTCGGGCTGCATGCCCGCCCGGCCGCCCAGATCGCCCGCCGCGCCCGGCAAGCAAAAGGCCCGGTCTGGATCTTTCGCCACGGCGAGCGGGCGGATGCCACGAATGTTCTCGAGATTCTCGCGCTTGCCTGCCCGCAGGGCACTGCCCTGCGGATCTCCATTGAAGATCCTGCGGACCGGCCGGTGCTCGAGGCTCTGGTCCGGCTGGTGGAAAACGGCTTCGAAGAAGAACTCCCATGACGAAAAAAGCCGTCGATACCGACATCGTCCTTCAGGGCATCGCCGCCTCGCCCGGCATCTGCATCGGCAAGGCCTACGTGGTCGACCGCGAAGGGGTCGAGGTCGTCCCCAAATACTGCATCCTCGAGAAACATGTCAAAAGCGAGGTCAAACGGTTCAAGACCGCCGTCCAGGCCGCCAGGGCGCACCTGTTGGCCGTAATCGAAAACAGCCCCGAGCCGCTGCAAAAGGCCCGCATTCTCGAAACCCACGTCCAGCTTTTGCAGGACAAGATGCTCTACGGCCGCGCGATCGAAACGATCGAGCGCGAGCGCGTAAACGCCGAATGGGCGCTCAAGACGGTCGTCAACGGCCTCCGCAGCGCCTTCGAAGAGATGCCCGACACCTACCTGCGCGAGCGCGTCGCCGACATCGTGCACGTCTCGGATCTGATCCTGCAGCGGCTCACGGGAAATGAGGCGCACGACATCGCGGCCATCGACCGGCGGGTGATCCTCGTCGCCCGGGATCTTTCCCCCGCCGAGACGAGTCAGATCAACCTCGAGCGCATCCAGGGCATCGTGACCGATCTCGGCGGCAAGACCTCGCACACGGGAATCGTGGCGCGTACCCTGGAGATCCCCGCCGTCGTCGGGCTCGAGCAGGCAAGCCGCCGCATCCGCACCGATGATCGGGTCATCGTCGACGGTATCCGCGGCACGGTGATCGTCAACCCTTCGGAGAAAACCCTCGCCGCCTACGAAGAGCGCAAGGTCCGCTACGAACAGCGCCAGGCGGGCATCGCCCGCGAAAGCGGGCGCGAAACCGTGACCCGCGACGGCCACCGCTTCCGCGTGCTCGGCAACATCGAGCTCCCCGAGGAGGTGGTCGCGGTGATCAATTACGGCGGGGACGGAATCGGCCTCTACCGCACCGAATTTCAGTACATGAACCGGGACGACTTCCCCTCGGAGCGCGAACTGCTCGAGAGCTACCGGGACGTGATCGAGGTGATGGCGCCGCGGCCGGTCATCATCCGTACGCTCGACATCAACGGCGACAAGGCGCTGCGCGGAGGAGGGGCGGAGCAGGAGCCCAACCCCGCCCTCGGACTGCGTGCCATCCGCTATTGCCTGAAACGGCCCGAGGTGTTCCGCATTCAGCTCCGCGCGATCCTGCGTGCGGCGGTGCACGGCGAGGTGCGGCTTTTGCTCCCGATGGTGTCGACCTACTTCGAGATCCGCGAGGCCAAACGCCTGATCGCCGAGGCGGCGCGATCGCTGGCCCGCGAGCGGATCAAGCACCGCGGCGACACTCCCGTCGGAGCGATGATCGAGGTGCCTTCGGCCGTGATGATCGCCGATCTCCTGGCTGAGGAAGTCGACTTCTTCAGCATCGGGACCAACGACTTGATTCAGTACACCCTCGCCATCGACCGCGGCAACCGCCACGTCGCCCACCTCTACCAACCGCTCGATCCGGCGGTCCTGCGTTTGATCCACCGGACGGCGGAGGCGGCGCGGCACAAAGGGATCCCCGTCCACATGTGCGGCGAGATGGCCCGCACGCCGCTCTATACGCCGCTTTTGCTCGGCATGGGGCTGGACGATCTGAGCATGAATCCCCAGGCCATCCCCGAGGTGAAACGCATGATCCGCTCGATCAAGCTCGAGGACGCCCGAGCGCTCGTGCCGCGGGTGCTCGCCTGCCGCACGGCGCGGGAGGCCTTCGAGCGGCTGCGCGAGACCTACGGCGAGCTTCTCGAAAACGAGTTCGCGGAGGCCTGAGCAACGCCCCGGGGGATTCGCCCCGGCCGCGGCGCACCCAACGCTTATGGAAGCCCCCCCCATCAAAGTCATCGCCGAAAACCGCAAAGCACGGCACGATTACCTCATTCTCGAGCAGGTCGAGGCCGGCATCGTCCTCACCGGCACGGAGGTCCAGTCGCTTCGGCTGGGCAAGGTGAACCTCAAAGACTCCTACGCCCGGATCAAGAACGGCGAGGCCTGGCTCCATCAGGTGCACATCAGCCCCTACCCCTTCGGCCACCACGACAACCACGACCCCCTGCGGACGAGGAAGCTTCTCCTTCACAAGCGCGAAATCCACAAACTTTACGGCAAGGTGAACGAGCAGGGCCACACCCTGGTGCCGCTCAAGATCTATTTCAAGGGCGGCCGCGCCAAGGTGACGCTCGCCCTCGTCAAGGGCAAGCGCGAGTACGACAAGCGCCGTTCCATCCGCGAGCGCGACGAAAAACGTGAGATGGAGCGGGCGCGGAAATCGCGCTGAACCGCGCCGCATTGACAACGCATCGAAAATCATTTAAATTATCGCCGTAGATCTTTGTCATATCCTTCCGTTCGCCGATAGGCTCGGGGCTCCGGCCCATGCCGTCGGCACCGTCCGCATTTCATTTTGGGGGCGAAACGGCTTCGACGGGGGCATTGAAGTTCAGGCTGCGTGCCGAGCGTCCTGCCTGCTCGTTAAACAGGGTGGGGTTAAACATAATCGCAGACGATTATGCTTACGCCGTAGCCGCCTAAAGCGGCTGCCGTCCCGCCGGGTTCCTCCTGCAGACCCGGTAGTGGACGCCGACATGCGGGATAGCCTCTCCGGAAGGCCTGCGTCCGGAGGAGCGAAATGCAGCGGGCTGGCCGACGGTGCATCCTGCCCGGAGGAGGCACCGAAGGCGAGAACAAAATCCGGTATACGCACGTAGAGGTCTGAATGGAAGGTTCTCGGACGCGGGTTCGACTCCCGCCGCCTCCACCATTTTAGGTCAAAAACAGAGAAGTGAGATTTTCCATTCTCGGAGGGCGGTGGAAGAGTGTTGGAATTGCAAGCTCCTTCCAGCCTCTATCCATCGTCCGGCGCCGTCACGTGCCGATCATCTTGGTCCCCCGTCCAGCGCATCGATCACCCTACCGCACTTTGAAGGCGGCGGCCGAAAATCGGTTTCCAAGGCCGCCAGACCAACTTACTCTTTGCTGCCGTTTCCGCCGCATGGCGCTGTCTTGAGGATAGCCTCAAAAACCCGGATGCGGCGCAACATCCAACCATCCGCCCGGTCCGGGACGCCTTCAAGTCCCATGGGGCGGCCGCCATTGGCGGTGGCGGCGACGCAAGAGGACTTCGTCGCGACCTGGTCTTCAGCGGGAAGCGAGATACTCCATGCCCTCGAGGGCCGTCGCAAAGGTGGTCGAAGCGAGCGCAAACCGTGCAGTTAGAAGCGTTTCGCCGATTTCTTCCTTGGTCACACCGGAGCGGCTGGCCAGCTTGATGAACGTTTCGGTGCACAGATGGCAGCCGACCGCCGCGGCGGCGGCGATCATGATGAGATGCTTGTACTTGGGAGGAATGCTCTTCAGATCCTCCATGATGAATTTCCGCTCCTGAGCCTGTCTGGGGATCCACTCCGGAATCAGTTTGGACATCAGCACCATCGGTTTGGGTTCTTCACCCAACCCCTGTTCCATCATTTTCAAGATCTCTTCCACACTTATTTGTCTTTGCTCGGCCATCTTGATCCTCCTCTCATTTGATGGAAAAAGCGGAAAAAAGGATGCTCGGTATAAGAAGCGACGGGGACCTCCATCGGCGTTTTTTTCGGTGATTTTCGGCCGGTGAGGGTCTGATAGGCCTCCAGGATTCGTTTGAAGCGCTCTTCGGCTGCGGGGTCCCCGGAATTGAGATCGGGATGATATCGCTTGGCCAAGCGGCGATAGGCCCGCTGGACCTCGGCCGGCGTTGCATCGCGACGAATCCTGAGCGTCTCATAAGGGTCCATAGGATACGCCGTTACCCTCGATCAGCCCGGAGCGACGAGAGAGCCGGATTTTTCCGGAAGACGCAACTTTTCCCGATTCGCCTCGGCGACCCGGGGGATATCGTCTTCGGAATAACGGAGCGTGCTGAACGGGACATGCTTTTGAATCTGAAGATCTCGTTCCAAATTCAGGCCGGCACTTGGCCTCCAACCCAATTTCTCCGCCGTCTTTTGGGCGCAGGCGTTGGCGCATCCGTCGACAATCAAAATATGCTCAAGTTTCTTTGCGATCCGCACCTGCCGCGGGACTTCCTGCGCTAAGGCCGGCAAGGAACAAAACTCGACTCTTTCGCCGCCGAATTCTTTCAAAACCTGGATGGCCGCAAGTCCCGTCAGGGTCCCCGAGTTGGAGCTGAAGCTGTTGCAGGCGAGCACACCAATTGGGGGAATTGGCATGCTGGCTCCTCTCGTCAGGCGGCAGATTTTAGGCCGTTGTCCGCCGGAATCTCATGCTGTGGATGCTGCGCCTGTCACGGAAAGGCAAAGTTTTTTGGCTCTTCGGCGGTGGGCCCGATGACGGGTCAACCGGATGGAGGGATCTGCTCGGAAACGGCTTTTCGTGGTTTCACGAAAAAGCATCAACCCCACCCGGCGAAAAAAGGAGCGTAGATTGTAGTAAACCTCATTCTTCGGGATGCGCCCGTCAAGAAAGGAGCGGCCCCGTTCGTGGTTGAAGCCGGTCCATCCGCACTTGCCCCCCTCGGCCCCGACGTTTAGGGGGCGCCGCCCCTGTTTCTCTATCCTGAGGCCGCTATCCGCGGACGAGTAAAAACCGTCCTAAAAATAATAGCGTGCCCGCAACTCCAGGCGGGCGTCGCTTTGCTTTTCACCGAATTCACTATCGTTGTCGCCGACCAGGAGGGTTCCCTTGAGCCGCAGCTCGAGATTGTTGATCCCGGTGTAGAGCAGCTCCGGGGAGAGGGAGAAACTGCGGTCATTGATGTTTAAGATGGTTGTAACCGCCGGAGTGAAATAGAGAATGTCGAAGGGTTCCTTCTGGCTGACCCGGAAGTAGAGATAGTCCCGCATGGGGTTGGATCGGCCGTAGGCGCCCCGGGTGAGGTCGGCGGCTTTCCGGATCGGGCCGACATTGCCCGTATCGCGGTAAATGTCGTAGGCACGATCGACGAAGGCGTAATACTCTTTGACTTCGGATCCGCTATAGCCGGTGCCGTTGTGGTAATATTCGAGGATGTAGGTGGTGTCGATGGCGGTCAGGTACCTCAGACCCAGCAAGCCGCTCCAGGCATCGAATTCGGATTCGGAGACGACGCCTGCGGTGTTGACTTTTTTAAGCCGCAAATCCTTGATCCAGGCCGACTCGCCGTGGATTTCGAAATTCGAGGTGATATTGCGGGAGAAATCGAATCCGAAGCGTTCGGGGCGGCTTTCGCCTTTGAGCCCCATGAAGTCGACGTCGGTATCATACACCAGAAAATAGGCTTTGGCGGCGAAATTGACGTGCCCCGAGGCGCCGAAATCGCGGTTCAGGCCGTGGTCCACCGGCAGCAGGAGCGGCGAGAAGGAAAAGGTTTTCAGCGGCCCCTCGAAACTGCGGATGTAATCGAATCCCGCCATG
Organism: uncultured Desulfatibacillum sp.; assembly: GCA_964596545.1. GTDB lineage: Bacteria > Desulfobacterota > Desulfobacteria > Desulfobacterales > SpSt-501 > SpSt-501. The sequence continues at coordinate 45,153 of CAZQUP010000007.1, forward strand.
TAAAAGCCTTCCAAGTTGAGGCTGGGATCTTCGGAATCCTTGGGCCGGTCCACGAAAGCGACCGGGTTCCAGGCATACCCTTTGCCCCATTTTGCGGTCAGCTTGCCGATGGAGACGGTGAGCGCGGGCGTGGGCTTCGCCGTCAAGAAAAGCTCGTAGGGTTTGGCGTCCCCCGACCATCCGTCATGGGTGCCGGTTAAGGAATTGTTGACCCGGGTGAAGGCCTTGAAGATGTTCCACTCGATTCCGCCGTCCAGCTGCAGCGTGAAATCAACCTGCCGGAGCGGGTTGTCGACGTTGCGGTCGAAAAAACGGGTCTTGTAGAGGGCGGCATCCCGGTCGAGGTCGAAAAGGACCGGTTTGGCCTCCGCGTAGCCGCCGAAGGAGTAGAACTTTTTTTCAGTCTCCGAGGTGTCGAAAGCGTATTCGTCTCCGGAGGCATCTGCCGGCGGCATCATCAGCGCGACGAGAAGAAACAGAACTCCCCCCAGCCCCCGCTTCAGTGGGGATCGCCTGTTTTTGGCGCGCGTACGATTCGGCAGATTCGTCATCTTCGCCCGAGAAATCGGCAATTCAGACCGCTACCGTCTTGCCCAGAGCCCTCATCCCGAACGCCGATCACCTCTGCAAGCAACCGACTTCAAGCGCGCCGCGGCGACGAGGAGATGAAACCCAAAACCAAGCCGGGGTCATCGGCGAAGTCCTCAGCGCAGGGACTCGATGTGGGGCATGTAGGTCAGAGTGAACACCTCGTCGGGAAAGTCCCGTAGTTTCAGCTTCGCAAACATCAGGACCGATTTGTAGCCTTTGTAGAGCGGGCTGTCGGTTTCGATCACCGCCGGCCGCACGAATCCTCCGCCGAAGTCCTGGATATCCTTGAAGTAGAGGGTCTTGATCAGCATGTCGGCCTCGGTCTTGCACTCGATGCGGGTGGGCATGATTTTTTCGCGGTCCACCCACATCTTCAGCCGGTCGTAGGCCACGCTCCGGCTCTTGGCCTTGAGGTCGAGGATGTATTCCTGATCCGACTCTTCGAGCCGCACGACGTCGTACTCGTCGCTGTAGTCAAGCTGCAGCAGATCGGAGTTGTTGAACACCCCGCCCACCACCGACTGCAGGCTCGTGATGCGCACGGGTTTGCCCACGTTGGGGATGTAAAGCCACATATTGTCCCCCAGCCGCAGCGTGCTGCGACCCTTGTCGCTCGCCGGCGAGAGAAACACTCCGGCCACCCTGTCCTTGCCTTTCTTCACGGTGTAGAGGACATATTCTTTCTTGGCGCCGTTGGGCTCGATGTTGATCAGCTTGCGGTAAAGCTCATAGGAGGGGGGCGCCAGATTGCGGTCCACCTTTCTGAGAATTTCAGCCCCGTCCAAAGCGTAAGCGCCGGTGGCACATGCGAGGGATATCAAAATATACAGAAGCTTGTACATTTGAATCTTCCTTCCTGATGAGACATTCGGGAAAGCCGTCTGTTGAATCCAGACTTTATGTTTGGGGGAGCGGCATCTTGCCCCAATGAGCCGACATCGCCAGAGCAGCTCGTGCCGCGGGGGCTGAATCGCGGCTGAACACCACTCCCCCAGGAAAACCGACCGGGCTCCTCACAGACCGACGCAAAAACCGCAACCGCCGTCTGACCCATGTCTTCTATACATGGCCGAGAGCCTGTATCGGATCCATCCGCGCGGCTTTCAACGACGGCTGCAGACTGGCCGCCACGGCGACAGCGATCACGATGCCGGCCACCACGAGCAGTTCCACCGGATTCAGCCGAGCGGAAAGCAGCAGGCCGGTCTGCCGGCCGAAATCGAAAGTGATCTTGGAAACATTCAGAATGAACGCGATGCCGATGCTGACAAGAATGCCGATGACAGCCCCGACCGCGCCCATTAGAAACCCCTCCATCAAAAAAAGCGAGAGGATCCTGCGCGGCGGCGTGCCCATGGCGGCGATGGTTCCGATCTCGCGCACGCGCTCGTAAACCGCCATGATCATCACGTTCATGATGCTGACCAGGACGATGGCGACCAGCATGATCTTGATGAAAACGGTCATCAGATCGATCATCCGGGCGATGTTGTAGAAAGGCGAAAGCGTCTCCCACGTGTGGAGCTCGAACATGGGCTGGCCCGCTGGGTTCTTTTGCTGAGCCAGCCTGCCCGTGATCTCCTTGAACACGGCCTGGAGCCGGCTGAATTCCTTCAGCCGCACGGCGATCTCGCTGATCTCCATCTCCTCCATCCGCAGCAGCTCGGCCGCATCCTCGATGTGCACGTAGCCGTCGCGGCCGCCGGGGCCGGTGACGCCTTCGAGGATTCCGCCGACCACGAACTGCTTGCCGTTGACGGAGCCGTCCTTGTTGGTGGCGATGATGACGACCGGATCGCCCACCTTGACCTTCATGCCCCGGGCGAGAAGCTCGGGCACCAGAATCTTGCCCTTGCTGATGGTTTTTTCGCCGTCCAGCACCCGCGACATGAGCAGCGGCGATGTCCGCAGCTCTTTTCCCGGGTCCACTCCGTTTAAGCGGATGCTGGTCGTCTCGGTGAAGTTGCTGAACATGCCGCCCAGCTTGATCCGCGGCGAGTAGCTCTCCACGCCGGGCGACTCCTGGAGAATGGACTCGATTTGGCTGTAGGCGCGCAGTTTGAGATTCATGTTCAACGGCAGGGTGTCGATGGCCGCGAGGTATCCTTTGCGGTGGATCTGCATATGGCCGATGTAGGAATCGGTGATCTGCCCGATCATCAGGTTTTTAAACGAATCGGTTACGCCCACGAAGATCGCCACGAACACGACCCCGATGACGATCAGGCTCAACGTGAGCAGGGTCCGGCGTTTGTAGCGCATCAGATTGCGGGCCGCAATTTTGAAAAGGTTAGCCATGTCGCACCCCTCCGGCGTTGTTTTTCAGGCGACCGTCCTCGAGTTGGAAGATCGATTCCACCTCGCCGATGATCCGGGCGTCGTGGGTCGAGAAGACAAAGGTGGTTTGCAGCTTGTCGCGGATCGCCTTCATCAGCTGGATGATCGTCATGGCCGTGTCATGATCCAGGTTGGCGGTGGGCTCGTCCGCCAGGACCAGCTCCGGTCGGGTCACGAGCGCACGCGCGATGGCGACCCGCTGCTTCTGACCGCCGGCGAGCTGATCGGGCCGTTTTCCCCTGTGCTCGCTCATCCCGACGGCTTCAAGCAGCTCACTGACCCGCCGGCGGCGTTCGGCGGCCGGGAGGTTTTGAACCATGACGAGCGGGTACTCCACGTTTTCGAAGACCGTGAGCACCGGGATCAGGTTGAAACTCTGGAAGATGAAGCCGATGTGTTTGCCCCGGAAAAGTGCGGCCGCCGTGCCGTCAAGCGCAGCCACCTCCGTCCCCGCGACGCGAAGCTCGCCGCCCGAGGGCTTATCCAATGCGCCCACCAGGTTCAGCAGAGTGGTCTTCCCGCTGCCCGAGGGGCCGACAAAGGAAACAAACGCCCCCGCGTCGATGGAAAAGCTCACCCCCCGCAGAGCCTCGGTGGTCACCTCTCCCGTGCGATAGCTCTTTTTAAGGTCGTGGGCAAAAATCAGCGCCATCCGAAGTCCCTCCATGACGAAGATCAAAAAAGATCAGGCAGATGTATCACAAACCCTGTCAACCAACATTCCCATCAAAAAGGAAAAAACAACCACAAAACCGATGCGCAGCTGGGCGAAGCGCCGGCCGAGGAAGGTGATTTCCAGCGGCAGCAGCGGATTTCGGTGTTTAAGTTGCCCCACGAGTGAACCAGATCTTCGCATGACAAAGCTTGAGTCTTCCGCTTTTCCCTTCCGGTCGGGATGTCAGGGGGAAACCCGTAACCTCATGCCTTCGTTTTGAAATGATTCGGTGGGGAACGCTTTGGGAAACAAAGGGCTCCAAGACCCGCAGGAGGCGGGGATGAGGCCGTAGGCCTCATCCCCACCGCAGGGGGGGCTACTTTTTCGCTTGAGGAGCGATGAGGTTCAGCATCTGCATTCTCAAGTTGCTCGACTCCTGCTGAATTTGATCGATCAATTCAAAGACTTCTTTCTGAAGAGAGGCCACCTGGGCCTGATCCGGATTCCGGCTGAACATCAGGGCCCTCAGTTCCATCTTCTTGGTGAAGAGCTGCTGCTGGATGGGAGCGACTTTTTCTTGGTGCGCCTGCTGCAGCTTCAGAATCTCGCTGGACTGCTCCGGCGTGAGGTTTTGGACCATGGGCCCCATGCCGTAAAACCGTCCGCCCCAGGGACCCGCGGCGGCGGTGGAGGCCGCCAGCGCCAGGGTCAAGGTTAAGGCCATGGCCATGGCGATAAGTGTCGTTTTTCTCATTTTCTTGTCTTCCTTTCCGGTTGATCTTGTTTGTTTACGGTTGTGAGGAGACGACCGGTTTTTACCATCCTTTGCGCATGCCGACATTCGCCCCATGTCCCCTCATGCCGAATCCCCTTCCCGGCATCTGCGCCCACTGTTCGGGAGGCAGGATCTTGCGCAGTTCGAGCCGGTGCTGAATGGCCTTTTCACGCATCTGGTTTTCCAGTTGCTGACTTTCCTGTTGTCTGGCGGCAATTTTCGCGGCATCCGGTTGAGTTTGGGACAAGAGCAAACGCATTTCCGCCCTCTTGCTGAACAATCGATTCTGCAACGTCCCGATTTCGTTTGCGTAGGACTGCTGCAGCTCCTGGAGTTTCCGAGATTGTTCCGGGGTCAAATTCGAAGCGCCCTGAAAGGGCATTCCATAGCCCGAGCCCGCGCCATACCTGCCCCAGCCTCCGCCGGCGAAGGCCCACGATGTAACCAGGACCAGCGCCGCGGCGATAAGAAGAGTGAGCGAATAATTCATGGAATTTAATCTCCTTTGCGCCTCAGCTGTAATAGATCTTCTGCAGACCCTGTGCCAAAACTTACAAGAAAATAGTTTTCGTCTCAACAAGTTGAATTATATAACAAAACAGATTGTCGACGACTTGTTCTGAATCCATGCTCGAAGGAAATAAATGTCGAGAAGTTTTGCCGACAAGGTTAGCGCGCAAATAAAATCAAGTGATTCAATAAGTTTGTCGAGAAAGCAGCGGCTTCCTGTGCTTCGACATAAACGTCGCAAGGCGACGAAAGAATTGCCTGGCAGGAAGCGGCGTCCCGCCGGAATCATTACGCCCGCCGGCTGACGCTGGAAGCGATGACGACCATGAAATGTCGCCGTTACAGAAAATCGAACGGCAGGAGATGCGTAAGGATAAGGGACGTCCATTCTTATATTACTTGATCCTTGACCCTCTCGTCCCTTCACAAGGCGATCCCAAAGAACCCGAAATTCCGATCGCCGCTGCTTTCACACCGGAGAAGATCGAGTGCATAAGGCCGCGCCACCCAACATTGCAGCGAATGTTTCGGCCGAAGAGTGGATGTTCGTGGACCCAGCGGTCGATGAAGACCGAACATAGAAAAGGAATTCCCGGAATCTCGCGGATCGACCGGATCATCCCTACTTCGCCCCTGCTCAGACCGGCCACGTCTGCGGCGAAATTGTTGAACCGTGTGGTCTAGGTCTGCAGGCCGACCGTGGAGCCGACGGTTAGGACCACGAGATAGAGGAACATCGGGTCTCGCGTGAGGGCATCAAGATGGCGTCGAGGCTTGCGCCGCAGGCAGACGCTCAAAGGAGCGGTTTCAGCATGTAAGGGAGGTCACTTTCCCGCGTAGGATAGGGGGAAAGAATGCTCTGGTCATATAGAAGGTCGACCGTCAGGCCGTTTCGCATGGCCAGGCACACGGTGTTCACAAGGCCGGATGCGCTGTCGGAAAGAAAGTGCGCTCCGAGGATTCTTCCGTCCTCGCCGGAGAGAACTTTGTATGCAGCGTGCTCAAGACCGACGCGGCGATAGGTCGGCCAGCGTAAGTTTCGGCCAAAGCTCCGGCGGTAGCGGAGGCCGTCTTCGGCAAGGGAAAACTCGGTTTTCCCCACCATGGCGAGCTGAGGAATGGTTAACAGAATCGCCGGAACCGTAGTGTAGTCGATCGCCTCCGGCTTTCCCTTCCCGAAATCGGCGAGAATGTTTCTCGCTGCGATGTGGCCTTCGCAATCGGCCACGCGAGCGAGCTGCATGGTGGCCGCGCAGTCGCCGACGGCGAAGACCTGCGGGTTCGATGTGCGCATCCCTGCGTCCACCAGGATTCCCGCACGGCGGTATTCGATGCCCCCGGTATCAAGGCCCAGTCCATCCAGGTCCGCCCTCCGGCCCGCACCGTGCACGACCTGCTCCGCCTCGATCGTCTCGCCTCCCAGCAGGCGGATGTGGAATTCTCCGGACGTCTTTGCGATCGCCTCGATCCGCACCCGCGCGCGCACCTCAACCCCCGCTTCGCGGGTTGCATCCAAAAGCGCCGCAACCAAGTCGGCATCAAAGGGCCCAAGCGGCCTCTCGGCCGCCTCCAGGATAAGCGGCCGGCAACCCGCCGGGCCGAGTCGGGCGGCGAAGTGGGCGAACTCGAAGGCGATGAAGCCGCCGCCCACGAAGACGATCCGCTCAGGAAGCGTCGACTGTTCGAGCCAGGCCTCGCTCGTCGTCAGGTGCTCGGCGCCGGGAAAGGAAAGCGGCATGGGACGTGCCCCGGTCGCCAGGATGTAGCATCGGGCACGCAAGGGCCTTCCCCCGGCCGACAAGGTATTCCGATCGCGAAACGAGGCGGCAGCCGCGATGAATTCGATCCCGGCCTTTTGGAAACCCTCGAGGGTGCGGGCGGGCACGGCCTTCGTGAAGGCATTTTTCTCTCGGAGCACCTCGGACCAGCTCGCCTGCGGGGCAACCGAGATGCCTTTGCCCGCCAACTGCCGACAGCGGGCGACCGCATCAGCCGCCTCATAAAACCATTTCTTGGGCTGGCAGCCACTTAACGCGCACACTCCACCCGGCCGAGCACTTTTTTCGACCACCGCCACCTTCAAGCCGGCCTCGGCCAACTCATATGCCGCCGTCTGCCCTGCGGTGCCGGAGCCCACAACCACGACGTCGAAATCTGCCATCGTCCCTCCTTTTTAGAGGACGTCCATTGTTTTCTGGGTTCCTGATTTCCCGCTGCTGAAGAAATCCCTGCGGCCAAACTCTACGGATTAAGGCCCTCGAAGATCGAGTTCTGGAGAACATGCCCCTAAAAAGCAATATAGGAATGGACGTCCCCACTAGCCCACTAGCTGAAGGCGAATGCGACATGAATTTTCCCCTAAGGGGACTCTATTGGCGGCGACCCCGGCAGTCAATCGCTTGTCTTTTGAAAGGTGAAGTGGCAATCTGGCCTTCAACCTTTAGCCCAGGGCCGCTACGCGGTCAGCCGGTTTGCTGTTTTCCGAAGGCATCAGAATCAGGATGAGTGCTGCCGGCATGGAACTTCCCGGATCCCTTACCCGCTTCAAGCTCGAGGCCCGCGGCCTGAGTCGCGTGGCGTCGGGAAAGCCTCTGCTCCAGGGAATCGACCTTGGCGTATCCCCTGGCGAGACGCTTGCCGTCATCGGGCCGAGCGGCTCCGGCAAATCCTCCTTGCTTCGCCTTTTGAACCGCCTCGATGAACCCACGGCCGGCACGGTTTTCCTGGAAGGCATCGATTACCGCACCCTCCCTCCCCAGCAACTCCGGCGCCGGGTGGGGATGGTCATGCAGACGCCCCATCTCTTCCCGGGCACCGTCTCGCAAAACGTCGGCTTCGGCCCCCGTCAACGAAACGCACCGCTTTCCGACAGCGACATCGAAGTCCTGCTCGAGCGGGTGGGGCTTGCCGGCTACGCCTCACACGAGGTGGGTCATCTTTCCGGCGGGGAGGCCCAGCGCGTATCTCTCGCGCGGACGCTGGCGAACGATCCCGACGTGCTTCTCTTGGATGAGCCGACCTCGGCGCTCGACGACGAGGCCGAACGCGGGATCGAGGCGTTGGTTTGTGACATCATCAACGAACGCGCGATGACCTGCGTGATTGTGACCCACGATCTCGCCCAGGCCGTCCGGCTGGCCGACCGGGTTGTGATTTTAAATGCAGGTCGGATCAAAGCGATCGGCTCGCCGCAAGAGGTGATCCATGGGAAATGAGCTCACCGCGGGAATCGGCGGGGAGTTGAGGACCGTTCTGCTGCAAGCCGGAGGAGCAGCCGTTCTCTGCTTAGCCGTGATGGGGCTCTGCCGCAGGGCCGCCGTACACGTGGAGCGGGAAACGGTCACCTCGCTTCTGCGCGGTTTTTTGCAAATCGCGCTCGTCGGGATCCTCCTCGCCATGGTGTTGCATCGCGGCTTCGGGCTGGGGGTTCTGATCCTGCTTGCGATGACGATCGCGGCGGCGGTGATCGCCTCACGGCGCGCGGGGGGCATTCCCGGAGCGCTCCAGGCCTGCTTCGTTGCGGTAGCCGCCGGATCGGGCCTCACGATGGCGGCGATGACGGCGATCGGGGCCGTCACCGCGGACCTGGCCACTCTCGTGCCGGTCGGCAGCATGGTGATCGCCAGCGCCATGAACTCCTCCTCCCAGGCGGCCGAGCGCTTTCGCACCGAGGTCGCCTCCCAGGCAGGGCTCGTAGAGGCGGCCCTGGCACTCGGGGCTTCTCCCACGGCCGCGGTTTCGGCGCAAATCCGAAACGCTGTCTACGCGAGCTTCATCCCGCGGCTCGACTCGCTCAAATCGCTTGGCATCGTCTGGGTGCCGGGAATGATGGCCGGCATGATCCTCACGGGGGCGGACCCTGTCTTCGCCGGTATCTACCAGTTCATCGTCATGGCCATGATCTACGCGGCATCCGGGATCACGGCTCTTTCTACCGTGCTTCTGCTGCGCAGGCGGATCTTCACCCCTGCAGCGCAGTTGGCCGTGAAAGGCTCCGATCCTGCCCGGATCTGAGATCCCGGCGTGGGCATCCGCCCGGCTTCCCCGCGGTCCCTTTTCGGAGGCCATTCCATCTCTTGTTCTCCGCTTGCCCTTTCTTTTTCAAGCTCCCCGCCGCCGGAAACCGGGCCACACTGAATTTGCTCGGGACGGCCTCTTGGATCGATCCCATCGAGCAAGAAGATGCTTGACATTTAATGATATAATAATGGACGTCCCTAAAATTTTAAAATTGGGGCTGAAATTTTGACTGGACAGTCCAGTCTAATGGGTGTAGAAGGCGCGGCTCATGGTCGAAAAAGGTCTACAGCGGCCGCGTGAAACGACCCGCTTGCGCATCATCAAGGCGGCGTGGGAAGCGTTTCGCGAAAAGGGCTACCGGGTAAGCCTGGAGGCGGTCGCCGCCCACGCAGGGGTGGTCCGGCAGACGCTCTACAACCATTTCCCGAGCAAGAAGCACCTCTTCGGCGAGGTGGTGCGGCAGGCCACGCGCTCGATCCTGGTCACCCTCCAGGGCGGCGATTCGCTACGCTCAACCCTGATCGCTTTCGGCCGTGCGCTGCGCGAACGCGTGCTCAGCCACGACGGGGTCGCCGTCTACCGGACGCTCGTCTCCGAAGCGTCCACCTTCCCGGAGCTCGCCGAGCATTTCTTCGCCGAAGGGCCGCTCGCCACGCACGTCAGGCTGGCCGAGGTCCTCTCGCAAGCGATGAAACAAGGACACCTCCGACGCGCCGACCCCGTTTTCGCGGCCGAAATGCTGATCTCCATGCTGATCGAATTCGACCGGCTACAACGCCTCCTCGTTCCTCGCCGCAAGCCGGGCGGAAAAGACAAAACCGAGCGGGTGGTGGAGTGTTTTTTGCGCGCCTTCGCCCCCGAGGACTCTGGGAGAAAAAAGGAACGTTTATGAAATCGCTGGTATGGATCGCCTTGATCGCGTTGTTCGCCGCCTGCAGCCCGGAGGGTGCGGGACAGCATCCGGCGCCGGGCGCTGGCGGCCCCCCGGTCCCACAGGTTTCCGTTATCCCCCTCGAGCCCCGGAGCGTCGTCCTTTCGACGATCCTTCCCGGCCGCACCTCGCCCTTCCGCATCGCCGAGATCCGGCCCCAGGTGAACGGGCTCGTCTTGCGACGGCTCTTCGAGGAAGGCTCTGTGGTCAGGGCGGGCGAGGTTCTCTACCGCATCGACCCCGCCCCGTTTCAAGCGGCGCTCGACAACGCGCGCGCCGCGCTCGGCCGCGCCGAGGCGAACCTGCCCGCGATCCGCGCGCGCGAGGAACGGGTGCGTGCGCTGCTCGAAGAAGGGGCCGTCAGCCGCCAAGACGTCGACGACGTCTCCGCGGCGCTCAAGCAGGCGATCGCCGAGATCGCCTATTGGCAAGCGCAGGTCGAAACGGCACGCATCCACCTCGGCTACACGCAGATCACCGCCCCCATCGCCGGCCGCATCGGCAAATCGAGCATCACCGACGGGGCGATCGTCACCGCCTACCAGCCTCTGCCGCTGGCGACCATCCAACAGATCGATCCGATTTATGTGGATGTACCCCAATCCTCCGCCGAGCTGTTGCGCTTGAATCGACGCCTGGCGGCGGGCCGATTGCGTCCGGACTCCGAAGCCCGGCACGCCGTGCGCCTCATCCTCGAGGACGGAACCCCCTACCCCCACGAGGGGACGCTCCAGTTCCGCGACATCACCGTCGACCCCGCAACCGGTGCGGTCACGCTGCGCATGGTCTTCCCCAATCCTCAGGGGATACTGTTGCCGGGGATGTTCGTCCGCGCCGAGATCCGCGAGGGGGTCCTCGAGCAGGCGATCCTCGCCCCGCAGCCCGCGATTCACCGCAACCCCAAAGGGGAACCCTACGCCTTGATCGTCGACGCCGAGGGCAAAGTCGAGAGCCGGCCCCTGGTGCTGGAGCGCGAAATCGGCGGTGACTGGCTGATCGCCTCCGGCCTCGCCGCAGGAGACCGGCTGATCGTCGAGGGTCTCCAGGCCCTGCACCTGCTCCGGCCCGGAACCCCGGTCACGGTGAAAGCGGCCACCCCCGCGGCAAACGCGCCGCTGGGATCGAAGTAGAGGGAGGCCGGAAATGCTCTCGCGCTTCTTTCTCGAGCGGCCCGTCTTCGCCTGGGTGATCGCCATCGCCATGATGGCCGCCGGAGTGCTTGCCATCTACAAACTTCCCGTCGCCCAGTACCCGCCGATCGCCCCGCCCTCGATCGCCATCGACGCTTTCTTCCCCGGGGCCTCGGCCGAAACGGTCGAAAACACCGTCACCCAGATCATCGAACAGAAGATGACGGGGCTCGACAACATGCTCTACCTCTCAGGAACGAGCTCCTCCTCCGGGGCGTCGCGCATCGAGCTCACCTTCGCCCCGGGGACCGATCCCGACATCGCCTGGGCGAAGGTCCAGAACAAGCTCCAGCTCGCTCTGGCGAGCCTCCCCGAGGTCGTCCAGCGTCAGGGCGTCAAGGTGAGCAAGTCGACCCGCAATTTCCTCATGATCGTGGGCCTCGTCTCCGAGGACGGCCGCCTGAGCGGGGACGACTTGCGGGACTTCGCCCAGTCCAACCTCGAGAAGATCCTCTCCCGGGTGCCCGGCGTGGGCGAGGTGGAAAGTTTCGGAACCCAGTACGCGATGCGCGTCTGGATCGATCCCGACCGGTTGACGAATTTCCACCTTACCCTGGAAGAGGTGATTCTTGCGCTGCGCGCCTACAACGTCGAAGTCTCGGCCGGCCAGTTCGGAGGCATGCCCGCCACCCCGGGCCAGCGGATGAACGCTGCGATCGTGGTCCAGCACCTCCTGCAGACGCCGGAGGAGTTCGGGGCGATTCCCGTGCTCATCCGCCCCGACGGCTCGGGGGTGCGCATCCGCGACCTCGGCCGAACCGAAATTGGGACCGAGCGCTACGACGTCGTCGCCCTTTACAACGGAAGGCCTACGGCCGCGCTCGCGATCCGCCAGGCCGCGGGCGCAAACGCGCTGGAGACGGCGAAGAACGTGAAGTCGAAGCTGGCCGAGATGAGTCGCTACTTCCCGCCCGGGGTGAAGGTGATCTACCCCTACGACACGACTCCCTTCACCCAGGTGGCGATCCGGGAGGTGGTGAAAACCCTGATCGAGGCCGTCATCCTGGTCTTTCTCATCATGTGGCTGTTTTTGGGGACCTTCCGTGCGACCTTCATCCCCACGATCGCCGTGCCCGTCGTCCTGCTTGGAACTTTCGCCGTGCTCGCGCTCTTTGATTTCTCGATCAACATGCTGACCATGTTCGCCATGGTGCTCGCGATCGGGTTGCTCGTCGACGACGCGATCGTGGTCGTGGAGAACGTCGAGCGCATCATGCGCGAGGAGGGCCTTTCGCCCAAGGAGGCGGCGGCGCGCTCCATGGACCAGATCACCCCCGCCCTGATCGGGATCGGGGTCGTGCTCGCGGCCGTTTTTCTGCCCATGGCCTTTTTCGGCGGCTCGACCGGCGTGATCTACCGCCAGTTCTCGCTGACGGTGGCCGCCGCCATGCTTCTTTCGGTCGTCGTGGCCTTGATCCTGACGCCGGTCCTTTGCGCCCAGATCCTTAAAGCCTCGACCGGCGGCCACGGCTCCGCAGCCGGCGCGGTTTGGTTTTTGCGCCCGTTCTTTCTGTGGTTCGACCGCGGCTTCTTCCGCCTGCGCGACCTTTACGTGCGCGCGGTCGGGCATGTCCTCGCCCGCAGGCTGCGCTATGTCTTCGCGTATCTCTTGATCGTCGCCGCTCTGGGGGTGCTCTTCCTGCGCATGCCCACGGCCTACCTCCCGGAGGAGGATCAGGGGATCCTCATGGTGCAGGCGGTGCTCCCGCCGGGGGCGACCCTCGAGCAGACCCAAGACGTCCTCGATCGCGTGTTGGCCCATTTCCGGAATCGGGAAGCGGAGGCCGTCGAATCCTTCCTCGGCGTCGCCGGGATCGGCTTTTCCGGTCAGGGGCAGAACGTGGGGCTGGGGTTCACGAAGCTTCGCGATTGGGAGGTGAGGCGGCGGCCGGATCTGCGCGTCAAGGCCGTGGCCGCGCGGGCCATGGCCGCCTTCGCACAGATCCCGAACGCCATGGTCTTCGCGTTCCCTCCGCCCGCGGTGATCGAGCTCGGCAATGCGACCGGCTTCGACTTTCAGCTCCAGGACCGAAACGGCCTCGGTCACGCGCAGCTCATGGCCGCGCGCAACCAGATCCTCGTCACGGCCGCCCGAGACCCGCGGCTGCGCGGCGTGCGGCCGAACGGTATGGAGGATGCGGCCGAATATCGCATCGACGTGGACTGGGATAAGGCGGGGGCGCTCGGCCTGCCGATCGCCGCCGTTCACAGCACCCTTTCGGCCGCCTTCGGGGGGGCCTACGTGAACGATTTCATCCAGGCCGGCCGAGTGAAGAAGGTTTTCGTCCAGGCCGATTCGCCCCATCGCATGCTGCCCGCGGATCTCGAGAAGATCCACGTCCGCAACCGGGAGGGAAAGATGGTCCCTTTCTCTTCCTTCGCCACCGGCCGCTGGGTTCAGGGTTCGCCCCAGCTTCAACGCTACAACGGATTTCCGGCGATCAACCTCTGGGGGGAGCCCGCGCCGGGCTACAGCACGGGCGAGGCGATGGCGGCGATGGAGGAAATCGTCTCGCGGCTGCCGCAAAACGTGGGCTACGACTGGACCGGAATCTCCTTCCAGGAACGCATGGCCCGTGCCCAGGCCCCGTTGCTCTATGCCTTTTCGATCTTCGTGATTTTTTTGTGCCTGGCGGCGCTTTACGAGAGCTGGCCCGTTCCGATCGCGATCCTGCTCACCTTTCCCCTGGGGGTGATCGGGGGGGTGATCGCCTCGAGCGTCAAGGGACTTCCGAGCGACGTCTACTTCCAGATCGGGATGTTGACAACGCTCGGGCTCACCTCCAAGAACGCGATTCTCATCGTCCAGTTCGCCAAGGCGCGGGTCGAAGCCGGAGCGGGGCTGATCAAAGCGACGCTCGAGGGAGCGAAACTCCGGCTGCGACCCATCGTCATGACCTCGCTCGCTTTCGGCTTCGGAGTGCTTCCGCTGGCATTGGCGACCGGTGCCGGCTCGGGGGCGCAGGGAGCGATCGGAATCGCCGTGCTGGGCGGGATGATCACCTCGACGGTGTTGGTCGTTTTCTTCGCGCCCCTCTTCTACGTCATGATCCAACGGGCTTTCGGCCGCCGCGGCCGGAGAGTTGCCGCCGCACCGACACCCGTTGCCGTTGAGGGAAAGGTCTATGAGTAGGATGAACCCGTTTTGGAAGGCGGCGGCCCTTCTCGCCTTGCTATCCGGCTGCTCTTTGGCCCCCGAATACCGCAGGCCGGCGGCCCCCGTCCCTACAGCCTGGCCCGAGGCGCTACAGGACTCCGCCACCGCCGCCGCCGGAGTCCCGGAAGCGCAGGATCTCTCCTGGCGGGAAATGTTTCCGGATCCGCGCCTGCAACGGGTGATCGAAACGGCGCTGGAAAACAACCGCGACCTGCGGCTTGCCGCGCTGAACGTCGAGCGGGCGCGGGGGCTCTACGGCATCCGGCGCGGCGAGCTCTACCCCGCGCTGGGAGCCCAAGCGGATAGCCTTCGGCAGCGCCGCTCCGAGGATTTGATCCAGCCGCGCCAACCGCGCACCGTAACCCAATACGGCGTCGATCTGGGCATCGCCTCCTGGGAGATCGATCTCTTCGGCCGCATCCGCAGCCTCTCGGAGCAGGCGCTCGAAGAGTTTCTCGCGACCGCCGCAGTCCGACGGGGGATCGAGCTTGCGCTCGTCGCCGAAACGGCGCAGGTTTTCCTGGGACTGGTTTCCGACCGCGAGCGCCTGGCGCTCGCCGGAGCGACGCTTTCCACGCAGCAGGCCGCCTACGCGTTGGTCAACCGCAGATGGGAGGTGGGGCTCGCCTCCGCGATCGATCGTAAACGCGCGGAAATCCCCGTCGAAACGGCGCGCGTCGAAGCGGCGCGCCTGACCCAGCTTGTCGCCCAAGGGAAAAACGCCCTCGACCTCCTCGCCGGGGCTCCGGTGCCCTGGGAGTGGATTCCCGGGAGGCTCGCGGATCTCGCCCCGCCGCGGGATGTGGCCCCCGGAATCCCCTCCGAGGTCCTTCTGCGACGGCCCGACGTGGCCGCGGCGGAGCACCGCCTGAAGGGGGCCTACGCCTCGATCGGGGCCGCGCGGGCGGCGCTTTTCCCGCGGATTTCGCTCACCACGATACTGGGTACGGCAAGCGACGAGCTTTCGCGGCTGTTCGCTTCGGGATCGGGGACCTGGCTGTTCCGGCCGCAGGCGGCGCTTCCCCTCTTCGACTCGCGCCTGTGGGCCGCCCTGCGGGTGAGCCAAACGGAGCGGGAACTCGTCCTCGCGCAGTACGAGAAGGCGATCCAGACCGCGTTTCGCGAAGTGGCCGACACGCTTGCCCTGCGCCGGGCGATTTTCGAGCAGATCGCCGCCCAGCAGGCGCTCACCGCGGCGGCGGCCGAAACCTATCGCCTCGCCCGGCAGCGCTACGAGCAAGGCATCGACAGCTATCTCGGCGTCCTCGACGCCGAACGTACGCTCTTCGCCGCCGAGCAAGCCCTGGTCGTGCTGCGCCAGACGGAGCTGACAAGCCGCGTCCGGCTCTATGCCGCACTCGGCGGAGCGGAATAGACGGCTCACCGCGGAATCGAATTCTTTCCTTCGGGCGGCGGACGAATCGCGCCGCCTACGAGCGGCCCTGAATCCGGCGAAGAACCGTTCGCCGTAAGGACACACGGCGGCGCCGATGCCGCAATTGCGGCCCTGGTTCAGGTGCGCGTAGCGCTCCTTCTTGAAGCCGTCACAGACTGCGGCATCGAGAATTTCCTCGCGCGGCAGGCCGGACTTCCAGGGGACCCCCTTGAGCGCCCCGGCCGGGAAGGCCTTCACGCAGAGGCGGCATGCGCCGCAGAAACTTCTCGTGAAGGGTTTTCCCGCTTGAAGGTTCAAGTCGGTGAACACCCTCCCCAGGCGTACCCAGGGGCCGAAGAGGCGAGTGATGAGCTGCCTGTGGCGCCCGATCCAGCCCAGCCCCGCCCGTGCGGCGGCCGTCTTGTGCGGGAAGTCCCCGCGAAGGTGGACGGCGTCGGTGCGCTCCGAGGCGCCGAGCGCATGCACCCGGAGACCTTCGGATCGGATCGCCGCGGCGAGCGCAACGGAAATCTCGTTGATCCGCCGGTTGAGCCGTGTGTACTCCTCGGCATGGACGGGAGTCGGACCGCCCGCCACGCCGGCCATGATGCGCGGATCGACCGGCAGCGCAAAGGAAACCGCCCGCGGAAACCCCGCCCCGCGCTCTCGCATCTAGAAGGGGACGTCCATTATTTTATTGGTTTGATTTTCTTTCCGCCCAAGACAGCGCCACGTTGTTATGATCCTGCTCCTCCCGAAGACCGTCCTTCCCGCTACGGGGATGATCCCGGAAGTTGACTGGGGCTCCAGGTGGGACAACAATTGCAGTGAAGTCCCGTCGTTCTTTCATTCCATTCAAATCAGGAAAATCCGGATCATGAATTCAAAGTTCAGGCATGAGCGATCTGCCCAGCGGATCGGAGGAGAAAAACCGTTTGCCACCCCCCTTGCAAGTCGGACGAACCACCCCATGGCCTCCTATACCAATATAAAAATGGACGTCCCCTTATGGCTATGGCTAGGTTTCTGCTGGCTTGCGGCCGCTTGCGCCGTGACTCCCGTCCCGGAGCCGCCGCCGCTTGGGACCGTGGAGCGGCTGGATCTCGCCCGCTACAGCGGCATCTGGTACGAGATCGCCGCTTTCCCGACGTGGTTTCAGAGGGGTTGCACGGCCTCCCAAGCGATTTACACGCCGCGCGAAGACGGAAGGCTTGCCGTCGAAAACCGCTGCCGTCGGGGCCCCGAAGGAACGATCGACTCGGCCTTCGGGATCGCCTGGGTGCCCGACCCTTTGGAGCCGGCCAAACTCAAGGTCCGCTTTTTCTGGCCGTTCGCCGCGGATTACTGGGTCATCGACCTCGACCCGAACTACCGCTTCGCCGTGGTGGGGCACCCCAGCCGTGAATACTTATGGATCCTGAGCCGCGAGCCGTTTATGGATGAGGACACCTATCGCGCGATCCTCGCCCGCCTGGAGCGCCAGCGCTACGATACGGCAAGGCTCGTCCGGACGGTACAGGATCACTGAAGGCCCGCCCTTTGGCCTTTATACAATCCCGCCTTCGCTGAGCGGGCGGTTCTCGAGGATCCGCTCCGGCCCGAAGATGGAGAGATCGAGGGAAAGCGGGGCGCCCGTGATACGCTCGGCGAGATAGCGCCCCACGGCCGGCCCCTGCTGCAGCCCATGGCCGGAGAAGCCCGTGGCGAGATAAAGGCCTTTCAGCGCGGGCCACTCTCCGAGAATGGCGTTCCCGTCGAGCGTGTTCACATCGTAGAGGCCGGCCCAGCCGCGGACGATCTTCAACCGCTCCCAGGCGGGCACGAACGCAACGAGCTCGGGCCAGAGGATCTCGGTGAACCGTTTCTCGTCCCAGCGGAAATCGAAACCGACGGGATCCTCGGCCATGGACTTTCCGAGCAGAATCAGCCCGCCCGTCTCGCTGCGGAAATAGAGCCCCGAGGGAAGCACCGTCAACGGAAGCGGCCCCTTGGGCTTGACGGCGGTGTCGAGGGCGAAGACCTGCCGCTTCACGGGGACCACGGGGAGATTGACTCCCGCGGTCGCGGCCAGATCGGCGGCCCAGGCGCCGCCGCAGTTGACCACGCAGCCTGCCTGCAGCGTTTCTCCCGATTCGAGCGCCACTCCCTCCACCCGCCCTCTTTGGGTAAGGATCCGCACGGCCTCGCCGGTCACGAACTCCGCTCCGAGCGATTTCGCCTTGGCCCGATAAGCCATCAGAACGGCGTAGGCGTCGAAGTGCCCGTCGTCAGGGCCGAAAGTGGCGGCCACGAAGCTTTCCGTTTCGTAGAGCGGATAGCGCGCGCGCACTTCTTGTGGAGACCACCACTCCACACGGCAGCCCAGGCGGCGCTGCAGGTCGAAGGCCCGCCTTGCGGCTTCAAGCTGGCTTTCCGCATGCAAGAAAAGATTCCCCTCGCGGCGGAAAAAAATGCGCGGCCGGCGGTCTCCCACCGACATCTCCTCCTCGAAGCGTTCAAGCACCTCAAAGGCAAGCAGCGAGATTTGGATGTTCTCCTTGAGGCTGAACTGAATGCGCACGTTGCTCATGGAAAGGGTCGTGGAGGCCCGGGCATAGGTCGGGTCGCGCTCCACCACGACCACCTTCAGGCCGGGGTCCATCTTGACGAGATGGTAAGCGGTGGAACTTCCCATGATCCCGCCACCGGTGATGACGACATCGAAGGATCGTTTTTCCGTCATGATCGCCCCTTTCCCATCCGATCGCCGAAGCTTCCAAGAAGGTGCGGGATCCGGCGGAAGGAAAAACGCCGCCGTCCCCCCGCGCGATGAATGCCGCTGAGAAATAACTCAAGTTACAAGGAATTGAAAGCGCCGTCGCCCAACGCCCCTCTTTTTCCCGCCGGACGGGAGGATCGAGGGATGCGGCCCCCAGGTCGCCGCATGTGCCGCCCGCAAGAAAGCTGCAAGACGCCCCTTGCGGCATGCGGCGGTGGCGGCGGCTTTCGGCGTGCGCCGCAGACCTTTGGGCAGAACGATGTGACCCCCGCCTCACTTGATGCCGGAGCGCATGAAACTCTGCACGAACTGGCGCTGGAAGAGCAAAAAAGCGATCAGCAGCGGGGAGACGGCGAGCAGCGTGCCGGCCGAGATGACCGAAAAGTTGACCCCGGACTCGGGGGCGCCGAAAATGGAGAGCCCGACGGTGAGAGGCCGGGTGGTGGTGGAGTTGGTGATGACCACCGGCCACAGGAAGTTGTTCCAGTGGTAGCTCACCGAGACCAGCCCGTAGGCGAGATAGGTCGGCCGGGTCAACGGCACGTAGACCTTCAGCAGGATGGAGAGCCAGCCGGCCCCTTCGACACGCGCCGCATCCTCGAGCTCTTGGGGCACCTGTTTGAACGCCTGGCGCAGCAGGAAGATGCCGAAGGCCGAGCCCATATAGGGCAGGCCGATGCCGAGGATCGTGTCCACCAGCCCGAGGCGGCTGGTGGTGAGGTAGTTCTGCACGATCAGCACATCGGGCATGATCATGATCTGGACCAGCACGAGGAGGAAGGCGATGTTCTTGCCGGGGAACTCGAAGCGGGCGAAGGAATACGCCGCCAGGGTGCAAAAAATCAGCTGTCCGGCGAGCGTCATGCAGACCAAAAGAAAGGTGTTCAAGAAGTAGCGCGCAAAGGGCGCCACCTTCCAGGCCGAGCGGAAGTTGTCCAGGGTGAGGGGGGCCTTCAGATCAAAGCGGCTCACAAAATCCATGGGGTGGAAGGCCGCCCAGGCGGCGTAGAGCAGCGGCGCGGCCCACAGAAAGGCCAACCACCAGGCCGCCAGCATTTCCAGGCGCTCTCCCCAGTCCGCCCCGCGGATCATCGGTAATGCACCCTTCTTTCAAGATAGGCGAACTGTCCCACGGCCAGGGCGCCCAAAATCCCCAGAAGCACGACGGTCAGCGTCGAGGCGTAGGCGGTGTCCCAAAAGCTGAAGGCGACTTCGTAAATGTAGTAGAGCAGCAACGACGAGGCGTTGTCCGGGCCACCCTTGGTCAGGATGAAAATGTGGTCGACCAGCTTGAAGGAGTTTATGGTGGCGTTGACCACAACGAAAAGCGTCGTCGGCATGAGCAGCGGCAGGGTCACCCGCCGGAAGAAATACCAGCGGCCGGCCCCCTCGATGACCGCGGCCTCTTCGAGCTCCGGAGGGATTGCCTGCAGCGCCGCGAGGTAAAAGATCATGAAAAATCCGGCGTCCTTCCAGACCGCCAGAACCATCAGGCAGGCCAGTGCCGTTCCGGGGTCGCCGAGCCAGCTGTGGCTGGCGAGCCCGAAAAGGCTGCGGATCTTGTCGAGCAAACCGATCTGGGGGGTGTAGAAAAAGAGCCAGATGTTGGCCACGGCGATCATCGGCAGAATGGTCGGTGTAAAATAGGCGGTGCGGACCACGGCCCGACCGCGAAACCGGCCGTTCACCCACACCGCCATCAGCAGGGCCAGAGAAACGCTCAGGGGAATGGTGCCGAGCGCATACAGAACATTGTTTCCCAGCACCTGCCAGAATACGGGGTCGTTTATCATGTAGACGTAGTTCTCCAGACCCACGAACCGGCTCGGCCGCCCCTGGCGTGCATTGGAAAAAAAACTCGCGAAAAATCCGCTGACGATGGGAAAATGCGTGAAGGCGACCATCAACACCGCCGCCGGCGAGAGCAGCAGCCACGCATTCACCCATCGAGCGGTTTTGGGGTTAAGGCTCATGGCCTGGGTTCTTCGGGCATCGACGCGGAAGGATCTCCTCAGCGGTAGGGCTTGAGCACGCGCTCGGCCTGTTGCTGGGCGCCGCTCAAGGCGTCTT
>CAZQUP010000008.1:0-9282 GCA_964596545.1 uncultured Desulfatibacillum sp.
TCTCATGCTCGCTCTCATCCTGCAGGTGGTGCTGGCCGTCGCCGACCAGCGCGAGACGCCGGAGAAAGCGGCCGTCGAATTTGCGGAGGCCTATTTCTGGCTCGAGCCGGCCATGTCCGATCGCCTGTGCCGTGAGCTCGTCTCGGCCGCGAAAGCCGACCCCGTCGCCTCCTTCCTCGAGCGCAAAGAAGACGAAGCCCGCGCCTCGGGGTTTCCGCCGCATTACCTGAAGCAGGGTCTCTACCACGTGGAGACGCGCACGCTCGAAAACGACGGCGAGACCGCCCGCGTTCTGCTCCGCGGCGAGCGGCGTCGGACGATCAACCCCGTCTACGGGTTGATCGCGCGCTGGTTTGCGGTCGGCGAAACCCACCCCGTGGAAGAAACCCTCGTTCTGAAGAAGGAAGCCGGTGCCTGGAAGGTTTGCGGCCGTCCGTTCCAGTTGCTCGAAGGCTGAACGTATCCCCTCCCCCCCGGCGCTTTGCGGTCGAGAACGGGGCTCACCCCGCAAGCCCCTTCCCCCCCTGTTCCGGCGAGGCGGTCGATGACGTGGGCCGCCTTTTTTTATGCCCGCCTGCAGGCCTGCGCACGGGAGATCGCCCGCAGCCAACCGCCCCTCGCCTTCTACCGGGAAGAGGCGGAAGCCGTCGCCCGGTCACGTGAAATCTTCGATACCGCTCCGCTCGTTCTCGAGCTGCGCCGCGACCTCGAAGGTGTGCTCGACGAGGGATACGGTCACGGCATCCGGCATGCCGCGCATGTCGCCCTCGACGCCGGCGCCCTCTGCTGGATCGAAGGCCGAGCCGTCGGCGGGGAGGAACCGGCTCTGCGCCGCCGGGTGGAGATCGCCCATGCGGCCGGTTTGCTGCACGACGTGCTTCGGCGGGAAGAAAACCATGCCGAACGCGGGGCGGCCCTTGCGGTTCGTTTCCTCTCCGGCCGTCGGCTGCGGACCGAGGAGATCGAGGATATCCGCGTCGCCATCCGCAACCACGAGGCCTTCAAGCCCGCCGCGGCCGTCGACTCCCGTCAGGGGGCCCTTCTCTCCGACTGCCTCTACGACGCCGACAAGTTCCGCTGGGGCCCGGACAATTTCACCGATACCCTCTGGGAGATGGTGGCCTCAAGCCGGATGCCTCCGGAGGAATTGCTCGCCCGCTGGCCCGCGGGGATCGAAAGCCTGAAGCGCATCCGGGGGACGTTCCGCACCTCCACGGGCCAGCGCCGCAATTCATCGACGCCGGTCTCGCCATCGGCGAGATGCTGTATCGCCAGCTTTCCGAGGAGGTCGCGCGGCTGCGCTCCGAATCGCCGGCCCCGCGTTGACACCTCCGGCGGAGTTCTTCTATAGTCCCGCTGTTTGCCCCGGCTTCCGCCTTCGCCCCACCCCACACCTCAAAGAAGGAGGACCTGATGAGCGCGACCGGTTGGCCCACGCCCCACTGGCCCGAAGGTGTCCCCCGCGAAATTGAGGGTTATGCAAAGCCGCTTTTTTCGGTTCTCGACGAAACGGCCCGCGCTTTCCCGGACCGGGTCTACACCGTCTTCAGCGACGCCGGCCAGACCTACGCCCAGGTCAAGGAGACCGCCGACCGCATCGCGCGCTTTCTTGCGGATCGCGGCATCCGCAAAGGGGACCGGGTGGCGATCTTTCTGCCCAACCTGCCGCACTACCCGCCGGTCTATTTCGGGATCCTGAAGGCGGGCGCCGTCGCCGTCACCTGCAACCCTCTTTACAAGGCCCAGGAGCTGCAACACCAGCTCAAGGACTGCGGGGCGAAGGCCGTCTTCTGCATGGATCACCCCGTTTTCTACCCCACGACCGTCAAGGCGATCGAAGAGACGGCGGTGGAAACGGTCATCATCTGCGGCGTCAAATCCTACCTGCCCAAGCTCAAGGCCCTCCTCGGGGGATTGCTCGGCAAGATCCCCCACGCCGCCTCCTACGAGAAAGGCCACCTGTTCTTCGATGACATCGTGGCCCGATCCCGGCCCGAGCCGCCCGCGGTCGAGATCGACCCGCGTC
Organism: uncultured Desulfatibacillum sp.; assembly: GCA_964596545.1. GTDB lineage: Bacteria > Desulfobacterota > Desulfobacteria > Desulfobacterales > SpSt-501 > SpSt-501. The sequence goes on from CAZQUP010000008.1 coordinate 2,027, forward strand.
AGGACCTGGCGCTCATCCTCTACACGGGCGGAACGACCGGCGTGCCCAAGGGGGCCTGCCTCACCCACGCGAACTTCTCCTACGACTTGGCCGCGATCACGGCCTGGATCCGCCTCGTCCACGAACCGGGAGCGCCCCCCGAGCCGCAGCGCATGGCCTTTCACACCTACCTCGGAGTTCTGCCCTGGTATCACAGCTTCGGCATGACCTGCGCCATGCTCTCGGCCTGTGCGAGCGCAAGCCGCCTGATCTGCGTCCCCGACCCTCGCGCCGGGAACCCGCCTTTCACCGAGGTGTTGAAAATCGTGCAGAAAGAGCGCCCGACGGTGATGCCGGCGGTTCCGACGATCTTCATGGCCTTCACCAACCACCCCCATCTGGACCGCTATGACCTCTCCTCGCTGCTCGGCTGTTTCTCGGGAGGAGCGCCGCTGCCCCCGGAGGTCTGCCGGCGGTTTGAAGAAAAGACCGGGGCGGTCATCTTCGAGGGCTACGGCTTGAGCGAAACCGCACCCGTCGTCACCGTGAACCCCACCAATACGCTTCAGCGCCGTATCGGGACGATCGGGTTTCCCATCCCCGGGACGGACGTGAAAATCGTCGATCTCGTGACCGGCCTTCAAGAGCTGCCGCGCGGCGAGGACGGCGAACTCGCCGTCTGCGGCCCTCAGGTGATGAAGGGATACTGGAACAAGCCCGAGGAGGACGAGCGGGTCTTCCGCACCCTCGACGGCAGGCGCTACTTTTTGACCGGCGACATCGGTCACATCGACCCCGAGGGCTATATCCACATCACCGACCGTAAGAAGGATTTGATCCTGGTCGGGGGCTTCAACGTTTACCCGCGGGAGGTGGAAGACGTCCTCTTCCAGCATCCGAAGGTGGCGATCGCGGCCGTGATCGGGGTCCCCGACGAGAAAAGCGGTGAGGCGGTGAAAGCCTTCATCCAACTCAAGCCCGGCGAGACCGCGACCGAAGAAGAAATCCTTGCCTTCTGCCGCGAGAAGATGGCAGGTTACAAGCGGCCCAAATTTATCGAGTTCCGCGACAGCCTGCCCATGTCGAACGTCGGCAAGGTGCTGCGACGGCTGCTGCGCCAGGAGGAACGGACCAAACAATGAACCGGCCGTTTTTCCTTCCCGCCGCGGAGGCGTCCGTCCCCCGATGAAGCATCCGGCTGCACGCTGGCTGGCGCGGCACCCTTACACGGTGACGAGCCTCGTTTTCTTCGGGGCGATCCTCGTGGGCTGGCTGGTCCTCGGCTGGGGCGAACGCCACCTCGCCTTCGTCTTGCTCCTCTATTTCATCGTGGCTCTGGGCGTGCGCCTGGACGAGATCTTCCGCGCGATCGGCGGATCGGCCGTCAATCCGGCCCCGCCCTCCGCCGATCCCGAAACCATCCTTTCCCAACTCCGTGAAATCCGCGAACTGCTCCGACGCATCGAACAAAAACTCTAGGGACGTCCATTTTTATATTACTTGCTGCGCCGGGCATGTCGTGAAAACCTCGGTCTGCGCGCCGGCCGAGGCTCATCCCCGCCAATAATGATATACAAATGGACGTCCCCTCTCTAGGCGAGCGGATTGCGGAAGCTGCAGGGCATGACGGCGGCGCATTTGCCGCAGACGTGGGTGGTGGCGGGCAGCGCGGCAAACTCGGGGAGTACGGCGCGGTTTTCTTTGAGGCGCTCCCAGCAGCGCCGGCGGTCGAACCTCTCGCGCGCGAGGGCGGATACGGGGCAGGCCGAAATGCATCGGCCGCAGCGTTTTCCCGCCCGGAGAAGGCAGGCTTCCGCCGCGAGAAGAAGCGGCTGCTCCCCCAGTGCGGCCTCGGTAACGAGGCTTCCCAGCCTTCCCGCGCACCCGGCCGGCGTGATGAGCAACCGATGGGTCCCGAAGCGCCCCAGGTTCACCAGATGCCCGAGATGCTTGTGCGACCAGCGGGCGACCAGGCGCTTCTCGTCGAAATTGTGCGTCGCCGGTGTCAGGGCGCAGCGGAAACCTTTCTCCTCGAGCCACGCCGCAAGCCTTTGGGCCAAGTGTTCGATCAGCGCGTTCGTCTGCACATAGGAGAGGCCCCCGTCCGCGCTGGGGCGTTCGCCGAGCCGGTTTTTGCATACGAGTTCCTTTTTGAAGGGGATGAAAAAGACGACCACCGAGCGGGCGGTCGAAAGCAGATCCCGGGGCAAAAGATGGTCGGGAGCCGCCATATGAGGCAACGCCGCGAAGCGTCCGTCAGCCGGGGCCGCGGCGACAAGGGGCTTTCGCCACCAGGATTGCGCTCCGCTGCGGGCCGGCTCGGCCTCGACGGTCTTCTCGGCCAAGCGCCGCAGAGCGGCGATTCCCCCACCGTCGCTCATGGCTGCTTTTCTCCTGCGGAGGCCTGCTCTTGCGCAGATTTCCATTCCTCGACCCTGCGGTTGTAACAAGCGATCACATCACGGCGCGAGAGCATGCCGATCAGCTCACCGGGGTCTTCCTCGGCGACGACCGGGAGGCTGTCGATGTTTTTGAGCGTGAACTTGCGGAGCACGGTTCCCAGATCTTCGGAGGGCGTGGTCGCAATGATGTCGGTGGTGGCGATGTCTTTCATCACGATCAGCGGCTCGATCTCCGGGGCGAAGAGGACGGAGCGCACGTCGTTGATGGAAAAAATGCCCCTGAGCTTTCCTGCTTCATCGCGCACGGGGAAATAGTGCTGTTCGGTCCGGGCGAAAAGCGCCTTGAACTCGACAAAGCGCATGCTCTCCGGGATGACTTCGACAGGACGCACCTGTTCGAGAAGATCCCGCACACGGATCGCCTGCAGGACGTCCACGAACAGCTCGCCGGCGTGCGCCGGGGAATCCAGGCGACGACGAACCTGCGCGGGAAACAAGCTGTAGCGACGTGTCACGAGGTAAGCAACCGAGCAGACAAGCAGGCAGGGGATGAGCAGGCGGTAGGAGCCGGTCATTTCGCTCACGAACAGAATGATCGAGATCGGCGTGTTGGCGACCGCGGCGACAAAGCCTGCCATGCCCACCAGCGCGAAAGCGCCCGGGGAGGAAACGACCGCGGGAAGGATTCGATGAATGAGCTCGCCGGCGATTGCCCCCAGCGCGGCCCCGATCACGAGCGACGGGCCAAAGAGCCCTCCGCTTCCCCCCGAGCCGATGGAAAAGGAGGTCGTGAGCATTTTCCCGGCGGCGAGCGTGATGAGCAGGGAAAGCGGCAGGGCTCCGGCGATCGCCAGCTCGGCGTAGCCGTAACCGAAGGAGAGCGTGTGCGGGAGGAAAAAACCGATCAGGCCCGTGAGCAGTCCTCCGATGGCGGGCTTGAGCGCCGGGGAAACCCTGAGCCGACGGAAAGCGGTGGAGATGCCATGATAGCTGCGGACGAAGACCACGGCTCCGCCCGCGACAAAAAGAGCGAGCAACAAATAGGGGCCGAGCTCCAACGGGTTGTGAAAGGAAAAGGCCGGCACGGCGAGCAGCGGCTCCCAACCGTAGACGGAGCAGAAGAGGCAGTAGGCGACGATCGATGCGATGCCCCCGGGGATGATCACTTCGAACTCGAACTCCGGATCGCGGTAGAGGAATTCAGCGGCGAAAAGCGCTCCCGCCAGGGGTGCTCGAAAAATGCTTCCAATGCCCGCGGCGATCCCGGCCGCCATCAGAATCCGCCGCTCGCGGGGCGTGAGACCGAGTCTCACGGCCAGAAGCGATCCCAGGCCCGCGCCGATCTGGGCGATCGGCCCTTCCCGCCCGCCGGAGCCGCCGCTGGGGATCAAAATCGCCGTGGCGATGGTTTTGACCAGCGCCACGCGGGCCGGGATGCGTCCGTCGCTTTCGTGGTAGGCGCGAATGGCGGCGTCGTTGCCCCCCCCCGCCGCCGCAGGACAGAAGCGAGCCACCAAAATGCCGCTCGCCAGTCCCCCCGCTGCCGGCAGGAATAGAAGCACCCAGCGGGAAAACCCTCCGGCCCCCGGCGAAAAAAACACGGCCTCTCCCGTCGCGACGGGCGGCCGAAAACCCGCCAGAGCGTCCAGGAGAAAACGCATGCCGGCCTGGCACAGAAAGAAGAAGACGACGGCGGCCGCGCCCGCGATCAGGCCGATGGCGGCGGTATAAAAGGCCCAGCGGCCCGCCCGGGCAACGCCCTGCGAGGATGCATCTTTCGGCGGATGGAACCCTTCGACCAAGATTACCGCGCTGCCCATTCCCTTGCGGGAAATTTCACTGTTTCCCAAATCGCGGAGCGCCGGGAAAACTCAACGCGCTGCGGCACTCGTTTTCCGGAGCTCACCGACGCAAAGGGCCGGGGAGAACCCCCCCGGCCCCGAGCTTCAAGTTTCTGCCGCGAACTCGGTTTTCAGGCCCATTTCTCCAGATCGATCGTCTTTTCGGTCTTGGCGACGATCGAGGTGCCGGCGAGATCGCCGGTGATGTTGAGACAGGTGCGGCCCATGTCGAGGATGGCGTCGATGCCGAGGATCATGGCGTAGGCCATGGCGATCGCCGAGCCTTCCTTCACTTCCAGGCCGACCGAGTTCAACACCATGAGGAGCATGATGACGCCCGCGCCGGGGACCCCGGCTGCGCCGATCGAGGCGAGCGTCGCCGTGACGATGATCGTCATCTGCGCCCCGAAATCCAACGGCTGCCCGATCGCGAAGGCCACAAAGAGCGCGCAAACGCCCTGGTAAATGGCCGTCCCGTCCATGTTGATCGTCGCCCCGAGCGGCAGCGTGAAAGAGCCGATGCTGCGGGGAACACCCAGGTTTTCCTCCGAGTTGCGCAGCGTGATCGGCAGCGTGGCACTCGAGCTGCGGGTCACGAAGGCCGTAAGCATGGCCTCCTTGGCTCCCGAAAGGAAGCGGCCGAATTTCAAACCGAAGATCTTGAGCGCAACCCCGTAGGTGATCAGCAGATGCGCGATCAGCCCGACGTAGACCGTGAGCGTCACCATGCCGAGCGGTCCGAGGGCCTTGGATCCCTGCTGGGCGAAGACGACGGCGATCAAGGCGAAGACACCGATCGGGGCGTACTGCATCACGCCGCGCACGATCGAGTACATGGCCTCGGCGGCGCCGTCGAAGAACTTGAGGACGGCAGCCGCGCCGCCGCTCAGGCGTTCCTCGCGGCTCTGGGCGAGAAAGGAAAGCGATATGCCGAAGATGATGGCGAAGAAAATGATCGGCAAGACATCCCCCTTGGACAGGGCTTCGATGGGGTTGACGGGGATGATGTTGATCAGCGTGTCGACCACCTTGGGTTGGGTGAGTGCTTTGCCCGCCGCTTGGCCGGCGCTCAGGTCAAGGCTCATGCCGGGTCGGAAGAGGTTCGCCGAAATCAGCCCGAGGGCCACAGCCACGACCGTGGTCGCCATGTAATAGACGAAGATCTTGATTCCCACCCGGCCGAGCTTGGAAGGGCTGAGACTTGCCGCCCCCACGACCAGCGAAAAGAAGATGACCGGGACCACGATCATGCGCAGAAGGCGGATGAAAATATCCCCGAAGGGCTTCACCCACAGGATCGAGGAGCCGGCAGTCAGACCCACGATCGCCCCCAGGATGAGGCCGATCAAGATCCGTATTAGAAGGTTGGACTGAAAATACCAGGACATGAACCCCTTGTTACGCACCGTTTCCTCAGCCATGGGTCACCTCCGATGTTGGGGTGAAATTCGATCCGTCCGAAAGTGGACAAGCGTCGAAATAACCCGCCGGCTCTCTTTTTACTCTCAGCCGCACACGGTTTCAAGGAAGATTTTTGTTTTCTATTCTTGCTTGAATTTTTCTGGATGGCTTTGAGGTTGAACGGGATAAATTTGGAATTAAAATTTTCAAGAAACAGGTTTCTATCAATTTATTGAACTACATGTTTTTTTTCAATCGACTCGAGTTTTTTCATTGGAACCGATTTTTTCAATATTTGTTTTTCCGCATCATCGATTCTTTGTTCTAAAAGTTTGAATGCCGTGACGATTGTGTTCATGTACATTTTGATGTCTTTGTTTGTCAAAACAGGAATTTTATGTTTATCCACATAATCAGTGGTTACAGCAGACGAAAGTACGGCGGCAGTACCCGGCAGAAGACCTCCATGATCAAAAATGTCGTTAACTTCATTACTCATAAAAGTGACTCCCCCTAAATCGTTTTTTATGATTGACGCGAGTTTAGCAGCGATTAGATTTTTCTCTTTAGCAGTTTTCGCTCTCGCAAGACGCTTTCCAAGATCAACAATTTGACCGGCTATGACTTTTTGGGTATTGTACAACGATCCTTGATTTCTGGGATAAGGGTTCTCAGGCGTAAACACCGGATATCCAAGCGCTTTGGCCGATTTCACTAAGCATTCCCGCACAACAGTATTATCGTAAATGTCATTGGCCCTGACGACCAGGGAGGTTTCTTTAATCTGATCTTTCCAGGCAGGAACGAACGCTTTTGATTCCACGATGATTGTCGGAAGACGGTTTAAGTTGAGTTGTTCCATCAATTTCCTTTTATTTCCTATCGGGACGTTTCCTTCGCTGTCTTCATTGGGCCCGATTCCTCCTTCTCCGGCGTTGATGGTCATCAGGGTTGAAACAGGCGTTTTATTAATCATCAAAACGGTCCCTATTGTGCATCCGACACTGAGCGGCATGTCATCGGGAGCATAGATGAATTGATCGGGGTAATGGAGTAAAAAGCTATTGACAACAGCCAGCGACGTTGCGGCAATAAATGCTGATGGAACTTCCAAAACACCTTGGCCGATGACCCTCCCGAATATTTCGGTAGCTAAGGTTTGTGGCCAAACAGCACTTTTTCCAACAGCATTTTTCATTAAAGATTTTTCAGCCGGCGTAATTCCGCTATGCGCGAAAGCAACTCCTTTTCCCCCGCTGTTCAAACGTATATTTACCGAATTGTTTTTTAAATTGGCATCGATGTGAGAAATCCGCAGATCAATCGATGCCGCCGCATTCAGAACGCTGGCTACAACCGAAAATCCCGCCCCGTCTTCCTGCACAAAGCCCGAGTGGCTGTTTACATGGCTTACCCCAATATGACCCGCAAGGCCGACTTTTCCGTGCTTGTGTTTTGAGAAGGCGACTTTTATTTTCTTCATGTCATTTCACAGCAGACAAAGTGCGATTTGAGGTATATAAGCCAAAATAAGTATCGCGGCCGACATCGCAAAAACAAACGGGAGAACAGCATAACTCAGTTTTTCGATACTGATTCCGCTGATACCACAGCCGACAAATAGATTCACCCC
>CAZQUP010000008.1:9330-63168 GCA_964596545.1 uncultured Desulfatibacillum sp.
AGCCGATGCGATCATGATGATTCCAAAATGGGTCATGTTTATTCCCGCCTGCATGAGCAGCGGCTGCAAAAGAGGCGTTAGAATAAGAATGTTTGCCAATGCATCCATAAAAGTTCCCAAAATAAGGAGCATCACGATTATGGCGAAAAGGAGCAAATTCGGGTTGTTGGCCAAGCCCGACAATGCTTTTACCAAAGCGTTGGGGATATTGTAGATCAACAATATCTGACCCAAGGCCGTGGCGGTAGCCACAACCAGAAATATCGTGGCATTGGTAATGGTGGTACCTCGCAGAATAAGCCATATTTTATGTTTTGTCAGGTTCCTTAAGACCACGCCCTCGATAAGAAGAGCATAAGTGACAGCAATCGCTCCGGCTTCAGTCGGTGTGGTAATTCCTCCGTATATGCCCCCAAGGACAATAATCGGAACCAGAAGAGAGTATTTTGCTTCATATAGCGCAGAAAGCGTCTCTTTCAATGTGGCCTTTTTGCTTCTGGTTGCAAAACCATGATATTTTGACAGGAAGAAGCACACAATCATTAAGACGATCCCAATAAAGATTCCGGGAACGATTCCAGCGATAAACAAATCCCCCACCGAAACATTTGCGGTCGTCCCATAAATAATCAGCGGCACACTGGGCGGAATCATCACCCCTAAGCAACCGGCAGCAACATTTGTGGCCGTTGAAAATGATTTTGAAAACCCCTCTTTCTCCATCGAAGGGATCATGATGCCGCCTACGGCGGCGACGGTTGCAGGCGCCGATCCGCTCAGGGCCCCGTAAAACATACAGGTCAAGACCGAAACGTGTGCCAGGCCTCCGGTAACATGCCCAATGAGGCAGCGAGAAACTTTCAGCAACGATTCGGCCATACTTCCTTTTTGCATAATTTCACCCGCCATGATAAAAAAAGGTACGGCGAGCAGAGGAAACGCATCCAAGGATAAAAACATTTTTTGCATCAGAAATTGAACGGGAAGCCCTGCCGCAATTACCGCAAGAGCAACACTCAACCCGATTGCAACTCCTATCGGCACGCTTAAAATAAGCAATAATGGAAGAAAAATGAAAATGATCAGGATTGGCCAATCCATGGGTTATCCTCTGGCAAGGTCATTAATCTTCAATCTTCATCGTTATCCATCTTTTACAGTCGTAAAATTTTATTTTATTGCAAATCTTTTTAACATTAAAAACAGTAGTTTGCTTTGCTGTATTTTAACATCCTGCAATTGTTTTTAATCAGCAGCAAGTCATCTGCTAACTTTGTCGTCCGCACGATTCAAGCGTTTTAAATCTTGAGAAATCAACATTTTCACCACAATTATGTTGCGAATTGTCATAAGAAAAAAACCAAGCGGCAAACAAATATAAGCGATATACATCGGAAATTGAAGCGCCGGGGCAAGCTGGTTGGATTCCTTTACAAAACCAACCATCTTTGCTCCCCAAAAAAACATCAATCCACAAAAAACTATAGTTATCATGTATGCAATGATTGTGATCATAATGCTAATTTTGCCACGAAACATCGCTCGAAGGATTGTAACCTCAAGATGGCGCCTTTCCGCAGCGGCAAAACTTGCTCCGATATACACGGAAAAGACGAAAAGATATCTTGCCAGCTCTTCAGGCCAGTCAAAAGAGTCTTGAAGAATATATCTTTGAAAAACCTGCAAAATGATAATTACGGCCATTCCAGAAAGGGCGATCGACGAAAAAACTTCCTCAAACTTATTCAGCCAATGATAGAATGGTTTCATATTGTACCTTAAGAATGGAGCAGGCAATTCAGATAATTGCCTGCCCCTTATCGCCATTTAAACCTTATTTTCCTGATTTCATTTCTCGTTAACAGTTTTCCGCATCTCTTCGATCAGTTCAGGAGGGACTGCATAGGCAAAAGATGGCGCCACGTCTTCGGTGGCCTTGATCCACCGGGCACGTTCTTCTGACGACAATTCGATGACTTCTCCTCCTGTTTCTTTGATTTTTTGGATGATCATCGATTCGTTACTTCTGATTTTATTGCGCTCAAATTTTTGCATGACGGCGAAAGATTCATTAATCCACGTTCGCTCTTGCGGCTCGAGTTTCTCCCAGAAAGGCTTGGAAACTAAAACCAGATGACCGCTGTAAAAACTACGAGTCAGCGTAACATACTTTGTTATTTCTGGAAATTTGTTGAACCATGCCAAATTCAAATCAATATCTATGGCATCCACCGTCTTTTGCTGCAAAGCGGTATAAACTTCACCCCAAGCGACCGGTGTTGGATTCATTCCAAGGGCTTTCAGAATCGCAATATGAGCTTTCGAATGGGTTGCGCGAATTTTAAGACCTTTAGCGTCTTCCAGCTTACGAATTGGGCGGCTAGAAAAAACCTGTCGAAATCCGATATCGATGTAGCCCAATCCCAAAATCCCGTTTTTTTCAAGTGCGCTTGCCAGTTTCTTTCCGATAGGACCATCGGTAATCCGATCAGCAGCCTCGTAGCTTGGGATGATAAAAGGCATATCCAGGAACATCAATTGCGGGTTAAATACGGAAAAATTGTTGCAGGCATCCGAACCCATCTGCAAAACACCCATCTGAAGGCCCTGAACAACCGCATCAAAATTCCCGTATTTCGAGCTGTCATAAATATCTACTCGAAATACACCCCCCGATCGCTTCTCAAGATCAGCTTTAAACAGCTCATAGCCTTCCCCCATCGGATGCTGAGGAACATTGGGATGGGCAAGTTTAATTACGATTTCTTTCGCCGCTACCGGCGAGTTCCATAGGCCCATCCCAAACAGGATGGCCAAAGAGATGAGGATGTGAATGATTTTCGGGCCCCGCTTTTTCATCGTTTTCTCCTTCCTTAAACCATCAATTCTGTTCTTCTGGATGCACGACTTCCACATTGAACCCAATGCGAACTTTCCCCCTACTCCGCGACCGACTCGAGGCCGAGGAGAGGCCGGATGTAGGCGTAGAGGCCGGGCGAGCCTCCGGTGTGGACGAAGAGCACTTTTTCGCCCTTGCGCAGTTGTCCCTCACGGCTCAAGCCGATCAGGCCGGCCATCGCTTTCCCGGTATAGACCGGGTCAAGAAGGATCCCCTCGGTGCGGGCGAGCAGCTGCACGGCCTCGACCATACGGCGGTTGGGAACCGAGTACTTCGGCTGCCAGTAGCCGCCGACACAACGGACCGCCTCCCGCGGGATGCCTCCACGCACCTGGAGGCGCTCCGCGGTCCGGCAGGCAAGATCGTAGACGAGCGGCTCCTGGTCCGCCGGCTCGCGGCTTACCCCAACCCCCAGGACGGGGATGTCCAGGTTGCCGCCGACAAACCCCGTGACCAGTCCGGCGTGGGTCCCGGCGCTGCCCGAGGCGACGACGACGCGGTCGATCGCCAGTCCCATCGCGAAGAGCTGCTCCTGAATCTCCTGGGCGCAGGCGACGTAGCCGGTCGCCCCGATGGGGTTCGAGCCGCCGCCGGGGATGATGTATCCTTTCCTCCCTTCCCGGCCGAGCTCCTCGGCGACTTTCTGCATGGCCGCCATCGTGTCGCTGCCGCCCGGGACGACCTCGATCTTCTCGACCCCGAGCAGGCGGAAGAGGAAATTGTTGCCCGAAGCCTCGGGGTTGTAGCTTCCCGGAACGCGCTCCTCGAGAACCAAGCGGCATTGGAGCCCTTCCTTCACCGCCGCAGCGAGCGTCAGCCGGCAATGGTTGGACTGCACCGCCCCGCAGGTGATCAAGGTGTCGGCCCCCTGGGCGAGCGCGTCGGCCACAAGAAACTCGAGCTTGCGGGTTTTGTTGCCCCCGGCCGTAAGACCGAGAAGGTCGTCGCGCTTGATGTAGATCTCGGGACCTCCGAGGGCTGCGGTAAATCGGGGCAAAAACTCGATCGGCGTAGGGCTGGGCGTATAGCGACGACGGGGGAACCGGGCGAGATTCATGCAGGACCTCCTTCAGATCGGAGTTGGATGATGGCTTCGATTTCGATGTCCACTCCCTTGGGCAGAGCGGCCACTTGGACGGCGGAACGGGCGGGGCACATCCCGGGAAAATGACGGGCGTAAACGGCGTTTACTCGCGCGAAAAGCGAAAGATCGGTCAGAAAGACGGTCAGTTTGACTGCCCGCGAAAGGTCCGTCCCGGCCGCACGCGCGACGGCGGTCAAATTTCTCAGGCACTGGTCGACCCGCGCTTTTCGATCTCGCCGGCGACCGGATTGCCGGTCACGGGATCAAGCGGGAGCTGGCCGGAGACGAACAGGAACCCCCCGGCGACTACCCCCTGGGAATAGGGACCGATCGCGGCGGGGGCGTCGGCTGTTGCAACCTGTCGAGGGGAAGAAGCGGTGTGCATCGTCTTTCCTTTCTGCAGAACGCCCTGGGAACTCAGAGCTGTGGCAGCTCCTGCTCCAGGCGGATTTTCTTCAGATAGCCGTATACCGTGTACTTGGAGATCCCCATCCGCAGGGCCACCTGGTCGACCGCGCCCTTGATCTGGAAGACGCCGTTTTCTTCGAGCGCGCGCAGAAGCTCCAGCCTCTCGGTGGACGACATGAAGGCGGGCTGCTTTCCGATCCGGGCGACCGTTTGCTCGAAGAGCGCCTCGATCGTCTCGGTGATCGAGGTGGCGAAGGTTTCGGTTTTCTCCTCGCCGTTGAAACTCTCCGCCACGGTCGTGAAAACCTCGAGAGCCTGGGCGGCGTTGCGATAATCGGTCGTGTCGAAGTTGACGCAGAAGGCGGCGACGACTTCTCCTTGGCGGTTGCGGACGAAAACCGTGCTCGACTTGAGCACGCGGCCGTCGCGGGTGGTGGTCCGATAGTTGTAACGGTCGCCGATTTCTCGACCCTCGCGCCGGAGGGCCCGCACGACGAGATCGGTCAACGGACCACCGACCTTGCGGTGGGTCACCTCGCCGGCGATGTGGCAGATGGAGTGGCGTGGATCGGAGAGATCGTGGACGACGACTTCGAGATTGCGCGGGAAGGTGCGGGCGAGCGCATCGGCGATCCGAGCCAAGGTCCGGAGAATCCACTCCCGCTCGTCCATCGAACCTCCCGTAAGGGAACAACTGCCGCTGACCCCGCCTATTATCGAACAAATTATTTGATGTCAAACAAATTTTTAATGTTCCGTGCCGGCGACAAAGGAAAAGAGGCGACGTTCGAAACTGCGGTTTGCGCCTGATGCGGCGGCGTCTTCTTTGACAGTGAACCGTGAGCGTGTTATGCAGCGGCCCTTTTCGTGGCCGGCGCTTGAAAAGATGCGCACCGGGAAAGTTGGCCGGAATCTCCGGAATTTAAGGATCGCTTCGATGAAACCGGCTCGATATTCGCTCTCCCTTCTACGCGGAGATCTCTTCGGAGGTCTCACCGCAGGGGTCGTCGCACTGCCGCTTGCGCTCGCCTTCGGCGCAGCGAGCGGCGCCGGGCCGATCGCCGGCCTTTACGGCGCGATCGGCCTCGGCTTCTTCGCCGCCCTGTTGGGCGGTACCCCCTGTCAGGTTTCCGGCCCGACCGGCCCCATGACCGTAGTCTTCGCCGCCTCCGTGGCCGCCTTTCCCGGTGATCTCGCCATGGTGTTCTCGGTCGTGATGCTCGCCGGGGCGCTGCAGATCGTCTTCGGCGGAATCCGGATCGGCGGTTTCGTACGCTACATTCCCTACCCGGTGATTTCGGGGTTCATGAGCGGAATCGGGGTGATCATTCTCCTGCTGCAGATCCATCCTCTCCTCGGCCTGGAAAGTGTGGCCTCCCCCTTGCTTGCGCTCATCAGCCTGCCCCGGGCCGTTGCCGGGGTGCAACTCGAAAGCCTGCTCCTCGGGGGGGTCACGCTGCTGATCGTGTTTCTCACACCCGCGCGCATCACGCGGGTCGTCCCTTCGCCGCTCATCGCGCTTCTCATCGTCAGCCTGCTCGCGGCGGGTCTCGCCCTTCCCGTGAAAACCATCGGCGAGATCCCCGCCGGGCTGCCGGAAATCCGGCTTCCGGCGCTGTCGGCGGAGCACCTGCCCCGGATCCTCGCCATGGCGATCGCGCTCGCGGCCCTGGGGAGCATCGACACCCTGCTTACCTCGCTTGTGGCCGACTCGATGACACGCGAACGCCACGACTCCAACCGCGAACTCATCGGCCAGGGGATCGGCAACTTGACCGCCGGCCTGCTCGGCGGACTCCCCGGAGCGGGGGCAACCATGCGCACCGTGGTCAACATCAAGGCCGGCGGCCGGACCCGCGTCTCCGGGATGACCCACGCGCTGTTCCTGCTCGCCGTCCTGCTGGGACTCGGCAAAGCGACGGCCCACATTCCCATGGCGGCTCTCGCCGGAATTTTGATCAAGGTCGGCGTCGACATTCTCGACTACCGCATGCTCAAGCTCCTGAAACGAGCCCCCCGGCCGGATCTCGTGGTCATGGCGGTCGTGTTCGCCGTCACGGTGTTTGTCGACCTGATCGTCGCCGTCACCCTCGGCATCGCGCTCGCCGCCCTGATGCTCACCTGGCAGATGGCCCGGCAGACCCAGGTCAACGTGTTCGAGGTGGCTCCGGCCGACTGGGAACGCAACCTGGGCAAGCAACTTCAGGAGGAGAGCGATTACGGGATCCGCGTGATCGCCGTCCGCGGCGCCTTTTTCTTCGGAATGATCGCCCAGATGCAGGACAAGATCAACCGGCTCCTCGGGGCGCAGGTCGTCATCATCAACTGCTATCATGTCCCCTTCATGGACACCTCCGCCGCATTCGCCCTGGTCGAGATGGTGGAAAAGCTGAAAGCTGAGGGAATCCGCCCCATCCTCGTGGTGAACGAGGGGGTCGGGCTGGACCGCATCCTCAAAGACCTGAACTGCGCCGGGGTCTTCGGCGAAGAGGGCATCCAGACCGACTACCGCCGGGCCGTGGAACTCGCCCGCCGGCACTTGAAGACCGGTCCCGCCGGCGATCTGCCGCCCGATTCACGGCTGCCCGGCTCACCTCAAACGGAGTAGTCCTCGCCAGAACCGTCGCGTTCGTTGGACAACCCCCTCTCTCTACAGCGATAGTTTTCAACGGCGCGAGACTCGAGGACGAGGCAGGAGAGCGAAAACCCGGTCCTCTTTCAAGACGGCAAGAGGGGAGAAGGCATGAAAATCTCGGCACTTCTACTTTTCTGGGTGATTCTCGGAGGCGGTGTCGCCGCGGGCGGGGAAAGCGACATCGAGCGACATCCGGCATGCCCGCTTTGCGGCATGGATCGCGGGCAGTTCAGCCACAGCCGCATGTTGATTGTGTTTGACGACGGAAGCGAAACGGGGACCTGCAGCCTTCGCTGCACGGCGGTCGAGCTCGTCAGCCGTCTCGATCAAAGGCCGGTTTCCTTGGCCGTGGGCGATTACCGCACCCGAAAGCTGATCGACGCCGAAAAGGCCTTCTGGGTCCTCGGCGGCGACCGACCGGGAGTCATGAGCGCCCGCGCCAAATGGGCCTTTGCAGAGCGCGAAGAGGCGGAGCGTTTCGTCCAAGCCCACGGGGGGACCATCGTGGGTTTCGAGGAAGCCCTTCAAGCCGCGTTCCTGGATCTCTACCAGGACACAAAGATGATCCGCGAGCGACGCAAAGCCAAAAAAAATTGAGGGGACGTCCATTCATATATTGATATGTCTCAGCTGCCCCCGTCTGCTCGGCCTTTCCGCTCGCAAACAACCGAGCTATGGAAAGAGGGTGCGGCATATCAAGTAATATAACAATGGACGTCCCCTAGACCTACCTTCAGCCGCGGATCATGACGAGCATCATCTTGAAGCGCTCGGCCGCCTGCAGGGCGTGGGGCACGTTTGCGGGCATGATCAGCATCTCTCCTGCGGTTACTTCTTTCGCGTTGCCCCCGATCGTCACCGACGCCCGGCCCTCCAGCAGGTAAACCAGAGCATCGAAGGGCGCGGTGTGCTCGCTCAGGCCCTGCCCGGCGTCGAAGGCGAAAAGGGTGACGTTTCCGGTTTCCCGCTTGACGATCGTCCGGCTCACGATCGAGCCTTCGGCATACTCGACCAACCGGCCGGCGACAAGCGGCACGCCCCGCGGTTCCGTGGAGTGCTGGGTCATACTCCTCTTCTCCTTGAGGGAGGTTTTTCCCCTCTTGAGCTGAAAAAGTCAGCCTCTTAAACCATTTTTTCGAACTGGTCCTTGCCCACGCCGCAAATCGGGCACACCCATCCTTCGGGCAAATCCTCAAATGCCGTCCCCGTCGGAATTCCCCCCTCGGCATCGCCTTCCGCCGGATCATACACATAGCCGCAGGGGATGCACTGCCACTTCTCCACGATGAGGTCTCCTTTAGCAGGTTCAGAATCAAGCCGAAGCAAATGAATTCCCGTACACGGTTTTTGAGTCGCGGGCAACCCGTAGGCGCCTATTCCCCGGAGAGCGGTCAATTCGGAATTTCCGGTCCGCCCCGTCGAAGACGGTAGAAGAAAAGAAGTGCGATGAGACTGAGCGCGGGAAAAATCCAAAAGCCCGCCCCGTAGCCGGCCGGCCCGGCCGCCCGGACGATCCCCCCCATGACGGGCGGCAAGATGAAGCCCCCGAGAGCGCCCAGACCTCCGATGATGCCGGCGGCGCCGCCGACCGCGGCGGGAGCGTAGCGGGGGGCCAGTTTGAAAACAGCCGCATTGCCGAACCCCATGCCGAGCGCCAGCATTCCTTGAACCAAAACCGACGCGGCGAAGGAATGCTGCGCGAGGGCCATCGCCGCCCCGCCGAGCCCCACCGCGGCGAGTGAGGCGGCGACGAGGGGCTCACCGCCCAGGCGATCAGCGACGATCCCGCCGAAAACCCGCAAGAGGCTTGCGGAAAGGGAAAAAAGGGCGGTCAGCATTCCCGCGCAAACCAGCGAAATCTCGAACCGCTCCACCCAGAAGCTGGGAAACCAAACCGTCAGGGCGATGAAACCGCCGAAGGTGATAAAGTAGAAATAGGTCAGCACCCAAGTCCGCCAGTCGCGGCCCGCCCTCCGGATGGAGGACAGCGTTTTCCCCTCCGGGATCAGTTCCTCGCCGCAGGCGCGGCGGAGGTCCTGGGGATCCACCGCAAGACCCATCGCGCGGTATTGAAAATAGGGGGCGTCCTTCATCCACAACCCAACGGCCAGCGTGGCCGCCAGCAGCCCGGCCAGCCAGAGGATGTAGGCCGGGGTGAATCCGAGATGGGTCACCAGAACGGGGAGAAGCACGGCAAAGAGGCCCGGGGCGAGATTCCCCAGTCCGCCGTAAAGGGCGAGCGCCGTCCCCTGGCGCCGCTGCGGGTACCAGTAGGAGACAGCCGGCACCCCGACCGAGAAGACGGCGATTCCGCAGCCGCAGAGCAGGGCAAAACCCAGGAGAAGCGGAAGATGTTCCGCCCGCGGTGACCCCGCGAGGCCGAAGAGGACGGTGATCCCCGCAATGCCGGCGGCGGCGAGCAGCAACAGGAAAAGGATCGGCTTCTTGCCTCCGTAGCGGTCGACGAGGGCGCCGCAGGGGATACGCAGCAGGGAGCCGGTCAAGGCCGGCGAAGCGGCCAACAGCCCCAGCCAGAACGGCCCCGCATCGAGAGTCTCGCGCAGCCGGGGAAGTATGGGCCCGAAGGCCGAGACGCCGGCAAAGCCGATGAAAAAGGCAAGCGTCGTCCAACCCAAAGCGGCGCGCGGCGATGAAGTCGCCAGGCAGACGGCCGGCTTTTCGCCCATGCTCTTCCTTTCTTCCGCCGCCCGCCTTCAGACGGCGGGCTGCCGCCGAAAGACAAGCGGCTTCCGCAGCAGATAGGCGATCGGCACACTCCAGATGTGCACCAGACGGCAGAACGGGGAATAGGCAAGCAGGGTGAAGGCGGCGAGCACGTGCAGCCGGTAGCGCAGCGGGATCTCCGCCATGAGGGAAGGATCGGGTTGGAAAACAAGAAGGCTCCGGATCCAAGGGGCGATCGTGTGCAGCACGTCGAAGCCGCCGACAAAGACGCTGTAGGTGCCGATCCCCGTGACCAGGGCCAGCCCGAGCAGGGTCACGAAATCGCTCGGGCGGCTCATGCGCCGAACCCGCGGGATGAACGTCCGGCGAGCCAGCAAAAACAATGTGCCGAGGAAAGCGGCGCTTCCGACCACGCGGCCGACGGCATGGGCGATCGCCGTGTGGGCGGCGCTGTCAATCCCTACGGCATCGTAGAGGCTCTGAGGGACGAGCAGGCCTACGGCGTGACCGGCGAGGGTTCCGAGCATCCCGAAATGGAAAAGAATCGTCCCGGGAAAGAGCCAGCGCTTCTCGAGCAGCTCGCTCGAATGCGCGTTCCAGCCGTAGCGGTCGGTGACATAGCGGAAAGCGTGACCGAGGACGAACACGGCGAGGCAGAGGTAAGGATAGGCGACGAAGAGCGCCGTTTCGGTCGCATTCATGGCGTTTTCCTTTCCCGGCTTGCCTTCCCCCCGGCCGGCGCAGGAGATGTCGGGAACACCTCGTGCAGAATCTCCAGGGGCACGGCATAGGGAGAGCCCCGCTTGCGCAAGGCGGCCTGCAAGTCGGCGACGGCGCCGCCGAGAGCGACGATCTCGCGGCTTGACGCAGCCTCCGGGACGAGCGACAGAAACTCGAGCAGCAGCGGCAAAAAATCGGGGAGCTCACCGCACGCCGGCTCCCAACCGCAGCTGCGGTAAAGGGCGAGCAGAGCGCAGAGGGCCAGACCGCGTTCCTCTCCACGCCGACTCCCGTGGGCGGTCAGATTCAGACAACAGGAGGGGGAAAGATCAAAGGTTGCGGTGTACCGCTCCTGCCGCACGAGAAGCGGCTCCTCGGCCAGTCCCCGCACGAATTCGGACAGGCGTCGGCGTACCGACTCCTCGCCGATCGCCGCAACAGCCTCCCCCAGCGCGGCCTGCGTTTCCGGCTCGGGGTAGCTCAAGCAGGCGGAGAGGACTCGGAAAATCCACCCTGGCGCATTCGGGTTCATGGGAACCCCGCACTTCCCTGTGCCCGAGCCGCCCGGCGCTCCGGGCCGGGCGGACGCGGGGGAATCACGAAACGCTCCTCCAGAGGAGCGAGAGCCAGCAGGCGGTAGATCGCCCGCAGCCTCTGCGGATCCAGCCCGGCGCGGGCAAGGCGTCCGCCGTCCAAGGTCTCCCCCAACCGTTCCGCGCGCATGAACGCCCGCAGCAGGATCATCCGTTCCAGGACCTCGCGCACCGGCTCCTCGTCGCCCGCCGCCAGGAGATTGGCGAGATAGCGCAAAGGAATCCTCATCCCTTCCGGATCCTCCGCGGCCCCCCCGTCGTCGAGGCTTCGTCCGGGGCTGAGGGGCGGGATGTACCACAACATCGGCAGGGTGCGATATTCGGGATGTAGGGGCAGGGCCAGCCGCCATTTCCGGATCAGCCGATCCACGGGCGAACGGCGCGCGGCTTCCAACCACGGCGCGGGCAGGCCCTGGCGGACCGCTTGGGCGGCGACCCGGGGATCCTCCGGATCAAGCAAGAGGTCGCGTTGTGCACCGAGAAGACTCCGCGGGTCTTCGACTGCGGCGGCCTCGCGGATGCGCTCGGCGTCATAGAGCAGCACACCCACGTAGCGGATTCTCCCCACGCAACTGTGCGCACAGAGGGGAGGCTGCCCGGTTTCGACCCGGGGATAACAGAAAAGGCATTTCTCGGCCCGCCCCGCATCCCAGTTGAAGTACGTCTTCTTGTAAGGGCACCCCGAGACACAGAACCGCCATCCGCGGCAGCGCTCCGCATCCACGAGGACGATGCCGTCTTCCTCCCGCTTGTAGAGGGCGCCGGAGGGGCAGGAGGCGACACAGGCCGGGTTAAGGCAGTGCTCACAGAGCCGGGGCAGATAAAAAAGAAAGACCTTGCGGAAGTGAAGGAAGGCCGCCGCATCGAGTCCTGCGAAATTCACGTCCTCCTTGCCCGTCTCGTGTACGCCGGCAAGATCGTCCTCCCAGTTCGGTCCCCAGCGGATGTCCATGGCCGCCCCGTCGAGCAGCGAGCGGGGACGCAGGGCGGGCTGATGCCGGCCCGCTGGGGAGCAGATCAGGGTTTCGTAATCGTAGCTCCAGGGTTCGTAATAGTCGTCGATCCCGGGAAGATGGGGATTGTGGAAGATGCCAACCAGCCGCGCGAGCTTGGCCCCGGACCGCAGCCCGAGTCCCCATTCCCGCCGGACCCACCCTCCCCGGCCGATTTCCTGGTTTTCCCAACGCTTGGGGTAGCCGATGCCGGGCTTGGTCTCCACGTTGTTGAACCACATGTATTCCGAGCCCCGGCGCTGGGTCCAGACGTTCTTGCACGGCAGGCTGCAGGTATGGCATCCTAAGCATTTATCGAGATTCAGCACCATCGCCAACTGCGCCCTAATCCTCATCCCAGCTCACCTCCTCCGCCTTGCGCACGAGGATCCACTCGTCGCGCTGCGAACCGACCGGCCCGTAATAGTTGAACCCGTAGCTCATCTGGGCGTAACCCCCGATCATGTGGGTCGGCTTGACGACAATGCGGGTGACGCTGTTGTGGGTGCCGCCGCGACGGCCGGAAAGGGGCGCAAGCGGGGTATGGATGAGACGTTCCTGCGCATGGTACATGAACGCCTTGCCCCGGGGAATGCGGGGGCTGACGACCGCCCGCGCCATCACCACCCCGTTCACGTTGAAGCACTCGAGCCAGTCCGCATCGCGCACCCCCAAGGCGGATGCGTCCTCGTCGTTGATCCAGATCGCCTCCCCGCCGCGGAACAGGGTCAGCATGGGAAGGGTGTCCGCATAGGTGCTGTGAATGGACCACTTGGAGTGCGGCGTCAGGTAATTGAGCAGGAGCTCCCGGCGCTCCCGGCGATCCAGCCGGATCGAGCCCAACGCCGCCGCATCCAGGGCGGGTCGGTAGAGGGGCAGTCCCTCGCCGAAGGCCAGGATCCAGGGGTGGTCCAGATAGCAGTGAGCGCGACCCGTCAACGTCCGAAAAGGTACCCCGTGTTCGATTTGGATCACAAACGGCGCGTAGCGTCGCCCCTCGCTTTCAATGCCGCTCCATACGGGGCTGGTGATGATCTTGCGCGGTTGGGCGACGAGATCCTCGAAGCGGAAACTCTCGCCGCGGCGGGCGGCGCTCAGGTGGGCGAGAGAGAGGCCGGTGCGTTTTTCGAGCGGCGCCCAGGACTTCACGGCGACCGCGCCGTGGGTCTCCGGAGAAAGGGCAAGGATCGCCTCCGCCACCTGCCGGCCCTCCGCCAGCGACGGCAAACCCCGGGCGATGCCGTCCTCGCCGACGGTGCCCAAGCGCTCCTTGAGAAGCTCGATCTCTTCGCGCACCGGCCAGGCGAGCCCTTTCGCTCCGACTCCGGCCTCGGCCGCAAGCGGACCCAGAGCGGTCATCATCCGGAACGTATCGGCCCAGCGGCGTTCGACCAGGGCGAGCTGCGGCAGGGTTTTGCCGGGAAGCGGTTCGCACTCGCCCCGCCGCCAGTCGCGGACTTCGGGCTGGGCGATCTCGCCGGGGGTATCGTGAAAGAGCGGGGTCGCCACCAGGTCGCGGCCGGCTTTCAGGTGTACGTCGGCGAGCCGGGAGAAGGCCGCGGCGATGGTCTTGAACTGATCCCAGTTCGTGCGCGCCTCCCAGGGGGGATCGATCGCCGGCGTGAACGGATGAACGAAGGGATGCATGTCGGTCGTGTTGATGTCATGCATCTCATACCAGCCAGCCGCCGGGAGGGCGATGTCCGCGTAAAGGGCGCTCGTGGACATGCGGATCTCCAGGGTCACCAGCAGGTCCAGCTTGCCCTCCGGAGCGGGCTCCCGCCAGAGCACCTCTGTCGGCCGCAGGGGGCTTTCGCGGTTCATCACGGCGTTTTCGGCACCCAACAAATGCTTAAGAAAGTATTCGTGCCCCTTGGAGCTCGCCCCAAGCAGATTCGCGCGCCAAAGGAAAAGGACACGCGGGAAATTCGCCGGATCATCCGGGTCCTCCACGGCGAAGCGGATTTCCCCCGTGCGCAGCCGCTCAACGACCCGGGCGATGATCTCCTCATCGCTGCGCGCCCCCTGCGCTTCGGCCTCGCGCACAAGGTCGAGGGGATTGCGGTTGAACTGCGGGTAGAACGGCAGCCAGCCGAGGCGGACGGCGGTCACGTTGTAGTCGGCCGGATGGCGCGGCAACCCGGAAGGAGCCACCGGGGAGAGCAGGGCATGCGCGTCGAGGGTGTCGTAGCGGAACTGATCGGTGGCGAAGTACCAGAGGGAGGTTCCGTTCTGCAACCGCGGCGGCCGCCGCCAGTCGAGGGCGAAGGCCAGCTGGGACCACCCGGCCTGGGTCCTCACCTTTTCCTGCCCGACATAATGCGCCCAGCCGCCGCCGTTTACACCCTGGCAGCCGCACAAGGTGGTGAGCAGGAGGATGCTGCGGTAGATCGTGTCGCTGTGAAACCAGTGGTTGGTGCCCGCGCCGAGAAAGATCATCGATTTCCCGCCCGTCCTCGCCGCGTTCTCGGCGAATTCGCGCGCCACCCGCGCCACCTGCGCGGCCGGAACCCCGGTGATCGCCTCCTGCCACTCGGGCGTGTAGGGCCGTTCGGCGCCCTCCGCCGGATTCCCCGCCACAACCTTTCCCGTACGCCCGTCGCGGGCGAGTCCCAGATGGGAAGCGAGCAGATCGAAGACGGTGGTGACCGTCAGCTTCCCGGCGGGACCGTGCGCGAATCGAACCGGGGTCCTTCCGCGCTGCAGGACGGCTTTTTGCGGAACGCCGAAGAAAGGCGAGAGCACCTCCACCCAGCCTTCGGCCCCTCGGGCGAAGCTGAGCTGCGGGTCGAGGGGCTCCCCACGGAGGGCATCTTCCGGCTTGAGGTTCCAGCGGCCTTCTTCGGTCCAGCGAAAGCCCAGGCTCCCGTTGGGCACGGCCCAGCGGTCGGCGGTTGCGTCCCGGACGACCGTTTTCCAGCGCGCCTGGGGAATGTCGATCCCCAGATCGGAGGCCCGCAGGAAACGAGCCGGCACAAAGGCATCGCCCCGGGGCTCGAGCAGCACGGCAAAGGGAAGATCGGTGAAGCGTTTGGCATAGGCGATAAATTCGGGGGTTTCCTTTTCGAGGTAGAACTCGCGGAGAATCACATGCGCCATCGCCAACGCCAGGGCGGCATCCGTCCCGGCCCGTGCGGGAAGCCAGGTGTCGGCGAATTTCACGTACTCGGCGTAATCGGGAGCCACGGCGACCACCCGCGCCCCCCGGTAGCGTGCTTCGGTGAAAAAATGAGCATCCGGGGTGCGCGTCATGGGCAGGTTGGTCCCCCAGACGATCATGTAGGTCGACTCGTACCAGTCTGCGCTCTCGGGGACGTCGGTCTGTTCGCCCCAGACCTGCGGCGAGGCGGGCGGCAGATCGCAATACCAGTCGTAAAAACTGCAGAGCACGCCGCCGATCAAGGAAAGGAACCGGGCCCCCGAGGCGTAGCACACCATCGACATCGCCGGAATGGGGGTGAATCCGTAAATGCGGTCCGGGCCGTGTTTTTGAATCGTGTGCACGAGGGCCGCGGCGATCAGATCGGAAGCCTCCTCCCAGGAGACCCGGACAAAGCCGCCCTTGCCGCGCTCCTGCTGGTAAGCCCGGCGCTGGGCCGGATCCGAGACGATGCTTTTCCAGGCGGCGACGGGATCCCCCTCCCGGTCAAGCGCCTCGCGCCAGCGCTCGAGGAGAGCGGAGCGAATCAGGGGATGCTTGAGACGCACGGGGCTGTAGGTGTACCAGGAGCAGCTTGCGCCCCGCGGGCAACCCCGCGGCTCATGATCCGGAAAACCCTCCCCGCAGCGGGGGTAGTCCGTCCGCTGGACCTCCCAGGCGATGATGCCGTCCTTGACGAAGACATCCCAGGAACAGGAGCCGGTGCAGTTCACCCCGTGAGTGGAGCGCACCTTCTTGTCATACTGCCAGCGGCGGCGGTAAAGGTCTTCCCATTCCCGCTGCCCGCAGCGCGACTCGGCATGGCCTTGGGAAAAGGTCTCCCGGCGGCAGGTTCGGCTGAAGGGCCGGAGGAAGCGGAGGCGGGAGAGAAAGCCCGTTTCGTTCATGGCATATGCCTCCCGGGGATCCAGGGAAACGGAAACGGAGGCCCGCCTTCGGCGGAAGCTCAAGTCTTGCGAAAAGGAGATGTCGGACGGCGAGCGATTTGAGGTTTTGTACTCCGCAGGAGATCGTCTCGCCTTGACTTAGGTCAAAAAAAGACGGCCCAGGCATCGGGAAGAGGGGATCCCCCCGGACGTTCGGTCGGCCGGCCCGGGGGGGCAAGAGGCGTCACTTGAGCTCATCGAGACTCGCCCCGAAGTTGATGTGGAAGACCCCGCCCTCGAGGACGAGGGCGGGGACGGATTTCACCCCCCGCTTTTCCGCCTCGGCGATGCGCGTCGGATCGCTGCCGAGATGTACGATCTCGACATCGAAACGGCTGCGGTCGAGAACGCCGATCAAGGCGCTCTCGGCGCTGCGGCAGACCGGGCAGCCCGCGTGATAGAAGACGGCTTTCGACTTCATCGCTTCAACCCTCCTGATGGGGATGGGATCGCCGTGACCCGCACGGCAGCCCAAACGTGCGGCCTTGCCCGGGCTTCGTAAAGAACGTACTTTTCGGTAACCCTCTTTTTGCTGGGGGATCGGCCATGAGCGTGGAAAAGGGGAAAGCCCTGCGGTCTGCGGATATCTCCGTCGCCCGCAGAATCGAGGATGTCGTCGGTTGCAAGTGGTCCTTGGGCCTGCTGGAGCTTTCCGCCGCCGGGGTCACCCGGCCGGCCGAGATGCAGCGGGCTTGCCCGGGGCTTTCGGCCAAGGTGATGAACGAGCGACTGAAGAAGATGGTGCGCTTCGGGATCCTGGAACGCGTCGCCCGCGGGGAAAAGCCGCCGCTCGAGGTCCACTACCGGCTGACGACCTTCGGAGAACACTTTCGCAGGCTCTTGGGCGAAGTGCGCCGCCTTCAAGAGGAAGTCGACCGCGGCTCCTTCTCCAAGCCATCCCCTTGAAGTCCTCCCCCACCGCCCGGTTGCCGAAAAAGGCGGAGCCTCAGAGAATCGTCGCCGCAAGCGCCTGCAGGAGCTGCCAGACAAGCGGCACGAAGACCGCAGGGAGCATGTTGCCGACCTTGAGCTTGCGCAGCTCGAGGAGGTTGATGCCGATCGCCACGATCAGCAGCCCCCCCACGGCGGACATCTGCGCGACCACCTCCGGCCGCAGGAAGGGCTGGATCGAAGCGGCGCTGACCGTGATCAGCCCCTGGTAGACGAAAACAGACACGGCCGAGAAGAGAACCCCCATTCCCAGGGTCGAGGCGAAGAGGATCGAGCCCACCCCGTCGAGAATCGATTTGGCGTAGAGCGTCTGGTGGTTTCCGGCAAGGCCGCTTTCCAGCGACCCCACGATCGCCATCGCCCCGACACAGTAAAGCAAACTCGTGAAGACGAAACCGCGGGCGATGCCCCCCTCATCGCCGCGGGAAACCTTCCTTCCCACCCAGCGGCCGAGCTTCTCCAGCCGATCCTCGATCCGCAGCCCCTCGCCGAGTGCGCTTCCCGCGGCCAGGCTCAAGATCACGAGCAAAAGAGCCTCGGAGGCGAGCGCCGATTTGATGCCGATCAGGAGCACCGCCAGGCCGATCGCGTGCATGACGGTCCGGGTGTAAGCCTCGGGGATGCCGCCGCGGAAGAAAAGCCCGATCAGGCTTCCGACGACGATGGCTAACGTGTTGACGACGGTTCCCAGCAAAGGCCTTCCTCCTTTCCGCTCCCGGGGCGGAGGCGGGAGCGCATGCTATACGGGAAAAGAGAGGGCGGTGCAAACGGCCGCAGGAACGCCGCGCCGGGCCGAACCTTTTCAGGAAGCGAACAGGGCCGCCCAATCGACGGCCGCCACCCCGGGAATTTCGACCCCTTGCCAGGCAAGAAAGGCCTCGATGCGCGATGCGGCCTCGGCGGGAAGGGCGCCCTCGAGAGTCTCCGCCAGCCGCTCGATCGCGTCCGGCGGGTAACAGAAAAAATCCCCCGAGAGCGAAACCTCGTGCAGCTTTCCCTCGAGCAGCGCGAAGTCGGCCCGGAGCAAGCCCCCCTTCGCCTTGTGCACGCGGTGGAGAAGATGCAAACCGGAGCGGATGCGGATTTCGCGTCCACGCCCTCGGCCGCGCCGCTCGAGCAGCCAGACCTCGCTTACGAATACGGAGCGCAGCGCTTCCACCTTGGCGCGGAGCGCGGAATCGACCTCCCGGCGGACGAGCGGTCCCACGAGGCGGGCGAACTCCTCGGCCAGCAGGCCGCGCACGCGCTCCGGCGTCCAGGCGGCGGCCCGCTCCGCGCCCAGCTCACGGCCGACCGTGGAGAGGTTCTCCGCGAGGGTCTTGAAGACCTTGTCGCGGAACTTCTCGTCGGGAACGTTCAGCACCCGGGACATCGTCTCGTAGTCGAAGTCGAGGATCACGTTGCCCACAAAGACGAGACCCTCCCCGATTTCTCCGACCCCGGATCCGCTCACTTTGCGCGCCCCGGCGACAATGTCGTTCAGCGGCTTGTATTCGGCCGCGATCCCCATGCGGCGGTAGACGCGCACGACCGGCTCGAGGAAGCGGCGGTAGAAGGCGTCCCGCGACGGCGGGATGCGCGGGTCGTCCCGCCGCAGGACGAGCTGGAAGAAGACCTGCCCGCCGTCGAGATAGACCGCCCCCCCGCCCACCTCGCGACGATAGACCGGAATGCCCCGTTCGCGGCAGAAGGCGAGATCGACCTCGCGCGCGGCGTCCTGGTGGTAGCCGACGCAGACATAGGGGGTCGCGGGGGAGAGAAGAAAGAGCCCCTCACGCCCCAGATCGGCCAGGGCATGGTAGAGCAGCTGGGAATCCAGCGCGGGAACACGTCCGAGATCGTAGAGATCCATCGACTCCTCCGACGAGGGAAACGCCTCCGTGAGAAGTTCCGCGCGGGTCAACCCGGCGGGCGCTTCGGCTCGGCGAGCGCCCGCCGCAGGAGCTGGACGATGTCCAGCACCTCGAGCGGCACGCGGTTGCGGCGTACGTGGCTCGTCATCACCCGCACGCACTGCGGACAGGCGGTGACGACCGCCCGGGCGCCGGTGGCGAGCACCTCCTCGATCTTCGCCGCGGCGATCCGCGCCGCAAGCTCCGGATCGACCATCTCGAGGTTCCCGCCGCCCCCGCAGCAGAGGCAATCTTCGCCGTGGCGGGCGAGTTCGACGAGCCGGAGCCCGGGGATCGCGCGCAGGAGTTCCCGCGGAGCCTCGTAGATTCCGGCCCCGCGTCCGAGATCGCAGGGGTCGTGGTAGGTGACGGGGAGGCGAAGCTCCTGAAGACGCAGCCGCCCCGCGCGCAAAAGAGAAAGCAGCATTTCGGGGGCGGAAAGAAGCTCGATCTCCGCCCCGTAGTGCTCCTGCCACATGCGGCGGCAGGAGGGGCAAGCGAAGACGACCTTTTTCGCCCCGCGGCCCTTCACGGCGGCGAGATTGTGTTCGCGAAAGGCAGCGAACATCTCCATCAGGCCGGCCCCGAGCATGGGAAAGCCGCAGCACCACTCTTCTTCGCCCAGCAGCGTGAAGTCCGCCCCGGCCGCTTCCAGGATCTCGGCCAAGGCGACCGGAATCTTCTGCGCCAGGGGGAAAAAGGACGAGACACACCCGGTGAAGTAAACGACCTCAGCTCGTCCTTTGCAAAAGCCGTCCGCAGGAGGCCGACGCATCTCCTCCACCCACTCGGCCCGTTCGGCGTTGTCTTCGCCGAAGACGTTTCGGGTCTCGCCGAGGTTGCGGCGGATGGCATCGATTTTCGCCGGGAAGCGTTTTCGCCGGACAAGTTCGCCGCGAAGAGCCGTCCAGAGCTCCTTCAGGCGGATCCCGAGGGGGCAGACTGTTTCGCAGCGTCCGCAGAGCGTGCAACGGAAGGAGTCTTCGGCGAAACGATCGAGCCTCTCCGGATCGGGCGGCCGGCGGCGCAGCAGCCGGGAAAGCAGCCTGCGGTCGCGGAGAAGAAGCGTCTCCACCCCGCGCAGCCGCGTTAGGGGGGCCAGTCCCCCGCTCGCGGCGGCCGAGGCCGCCGGGCAGACCTCGGCGCACAGCCGGCAGCGCGTACAGGCGCCGGCCTCGAGCATCTGGCGCAGGCGGAAGCCGGTTCGGCTCATGGCTTGGCGAACTTTGCAATGTCGGCTGTGAGCCAGGCGCGCACGGCCTCGGGCCCGTGGATGAGGCGGGCGAGCTCGGCCTTGTCGTCGGGCCGGATGCGGTACATCCAGCCTTTGCCGTAGCAGTCCTCATTGACGAGACCGGGGTTCTCCTCGAGCTCCTCGTTCACCGCCGCGAGCTCTCCGCTCACCGGGGCGTTGATCTTGCCCAGCCACTTGCCGGATTCGACCTTGGCGAAGCGCTTGCCGGCCTCGAGGCGCTTTCCCGGCTCGGGGAGCTGGACGAAGACGATCTTGCCGGCAAGCTTCTGGGCGAAATCGTCCATGCCCATGACGAGAAGCTCCCCCTCGTCGCGCACCCAGTAGTGGTCCTTTTCGTAGTAGAGCTCATCGGGCATGAGATAGCCTTCGATCTCCATGGTCCCCTCCTTCCCCGGAGCGATTCCCCGGACGCATGCTCCCCGCGGCCGGCGGCGTCCTCCGCTCGGGGGCCAGAACGCCGGTCTCCTCGCTTCCGAGTGCGATCAGCACCGGTGCGAGCAGGATGTGAAACATCGGCCCGAAGGGGATCCAGGCGACGAAGATCCCCGTGAGCACCGCATGCAGGTACCAGACCGGCACATAGAGCTCATCCAAGCCCGGCCGGCCGTGAAAGATTCGCGCCAGCCCGTCCCCCACGAAGGCGAAGGCCGCGCCGGGCGGGTGCCCCGACATCGCGATCCGCATCCCCTCGAGCAGAAAACCCGCGGCGGCGATCGCGGCAAGCAGCGCCGAGCCCGCCCAGGCCCCGCCGGGAAGGCCGGGAAGGCCTTTTCCGTCCTCGAAGCACCGCCGCAGCAGGGCGCAGGCGGCGCCGACAAGGAGCGCAAGCCCGGTCAGCTCGAAGAAAAGCGCGAAAAGCGTGGCCCGGCAATCGAAGAGAACCCAGGGCCAAGCGCTCGCTTTCGCCCAAAGCGAGCCGGCAAGAGCGACCAGCCCCCACAGGCAACGCAGGCCGATCGGCCAGGCGATCAGCGCATGGATCAGCCAGCGGCCGCGGTCACATTGGAAAAGCCTCTGCTGGAACAGGCCCTCCAGCACGAAACGCGTAAGCCTGCGGCGTAGCGCGTGCCGCCGCTCTCGGCCGAGCCGCGGAGCGCCCTCCGTCGCCCCGGCGCTCAAGGAGAAGATTCTCCCCCCTCCCGTCGCCCCGAACCAGAAATAAAGGCTGCCGACGATCCCCCCTCCAAAAATGAACAACGCCACGGAAGTCACGGGATCGGCCGAAGAGAGGGTCCCGGGATGGCAGGGCAGGCAAAGCACCCCCTTGGGCGGAAGCGCCACGGCGGCCGCTCCGACCGGGTTTCTTATGTGGTGGCAGCGGCGGCAGCCATCCCTGTCGGAGGCGGCGGTCATGTCGTGGCCGATCGCCGCCGCGGGGGGCCGTACCGCCGTCACCCGACCGGTTGTCGGATCGCGGCGAGCTGTGACCCCCTTTAGATGGCAGGCGGTGCAAGAAACCGCCAAGTGGGGGTCGTGGGCGACCGTCGCGTCGTGGCGGGTGTGGCAGGCCAGGCAATCGACCCGGGCTTGGCCCGCATGGGCGTAACGGGCGGCCTCGCGGTGGCAGGAAAGACAGGAAAAATTTCCATGCGGGCGAAACGAGGTCTCTTCCGTCGCCAGAAGGGGTGCCGCCGCGAAAGGCCCTGCCGCATCGGCGGCCGCCTGCTCGCCGTGGCAGGAGAAGCAAAGCCGCCGGCCGCCCTCGGCCGCCTCGGGGCTCAGAGGATCCCGGAGCCGGTGGCAGACCATGCAGGCCTCTTCGGCCGGGGGGAGAGGGGGCGGCGCTTTTCGCTCTTCGTGGCAGCGGGCGCAGGAAACCGGTTCCTCCAGGGCCCCGGCGGCGGGTGCGTGCGGGTCGTGGCAGGCGACGCAGCGTCCGTAGTCCATCCCCGCCGCGAGGGTCTTGCCGGCATGGCGCTCCACTTTCAGCTCCTCGAGGACCTCGGCGTGGCACTCGGCGCATCGGCCGGGGTCGAAGGCTCCCCCGGCGAAATTTTTCGGCTCGGGGTGACGGGGCCGCCGGTCGATGTCGGCATGGCAGTCGCGACAGAGCATACGCCCATGGCCGGAGGCATGCCAGCGTGCTTCGTCCACCAGCCAGCCGCCTTCCGCTCCCCCCGGCGGGAGGAGGAGGCCGAGGAAGAGCAGCCCGAACAGAACTCGTGAGCCCGCACGCACCGTCTTCTCAAGGGAGATAGATGGCCCAGCCGAGCGCCTCGCGCGCCGCTTCGGATAAGGACTCGGCGATCGTGGGGTGCGGCAGCGCCGCGCGGGCGAGCTCCTCGAGGGTGGCCTCCATCTGCAGGGCGAGCGCCCCCGCGCCGATGATCTCGGTGGCAAACGGGGCGAGCACATGGACCCCCAGAAGCTCGCCGTAGCGTTTGTCGCCCACGACCTTGACCACCCCGTGGGCCGCCCCCTGGATCATGGCCATCGGCGTCGCCGCGACCGCCGCCGTTCCCGTGACGACATCATATCCCGCCTCCTCGGCCTCCTCTTCGCCGAGACCCACAGAGGCCGCCTGCGGGCTGGTGAAGGCGATCCGGGGAACCATGCGCGGGTCATAGGTCCGGGCCGCCCCCAGGGCGTTTTCGGCGGCGAGGATCCCCATGGCCGTCGATCCGTGGGAAAGGTCGGGAAAGCAACCGGTCGCATCGCCCACGGCGAAGATGCCGGGAACGGCGGTTTGCAGCTGTTCGTTCACCCGCAGGTCCTTCAGCCCGACCGATTCGAGGCCGAGATCCTCAAGGGCGGGGCGGCGCTCGAAATGGATCACCCGCTCGAAGGGCCGCGTCTCCTCGCGGTCTTTCACGGAAAGCGCGACCGCAAGGCCCCCTTCGGGATTCCTGGCCGCCCGGATCACGCGGCATCCGGCAAGAAAGGCCAGCGGGTCGTTTTTCCAGGCGGCGCGCAGCCGCTGGCCGATTTCGGGGTCGAAACCCGGAAGCAGCCCGCGCTCGCGCGCCGCCACGGTGACGCGGCAGCCGCAGGCGGAGAGAAACTGGGCCCACTCGAGCGCCCAGGGGCCCGCGCCGAGCAGGAGGGCCGAGGCGGGAATCTTCGCCTCCTCGAGCAACCGCGCGGGGTGGACCACGGCCTCGAGATCGGCGCCCGGAAAATCCGGACGGACCCAGGCGGCGCCGACGGCGAGAATGACGACTTTCGCCTCATAGGGGGATTCGCCCACGACCACGCGGCCGGGTCCGGCAAGACGCCCGCGGCCGGCCAACAGCGACACCTTCTTCGCCTTGAGCAGCCCCTCCGTCCCCATGGCGAAATAGGAGACGAGCTCGTCTTTCAAGCCGAAGAGGGCCCCGGGGTCGATTTCGCCGGCCACATCCCGCAGTCCCAAACGCGCCGCCGCCGCCAGCCCCCGGCGGCGCTCCACCGCGGCCGCGAAGAGTTTGGTCGGTACACAGGCGCGGTTCAGGCAGAACCCTCCCCAGTGCACGGCCTCCACAAGGGCGGTCTTCGCCCCGAGCTGGCTTGCCCGGACGGCGGCCGCCACCCCGCCCGGACCGGCGCCGATCACGATCACATCATAGGACTCCGCCACGGTTTCCTCGCCTCCCGGGATCGTTTCCGAGTCTCACAGCATGAGCGCCGGTTCTTCGACGAAGCGGCTGACGGTCTGGAGAAAAGCCGCGCCGGCCGCCCCGTCGATGATGCGGTGGTCGAAGGTGAGGGAGAGCGCGATCCGCGCCTCGAGGCGCACCTCGCCGGCAACGGCGACCGGTTTTTCTTCGATGCGGCCGATCCCTAAAATCGCGCTCTCGGGGGGGTTCACGATCGGCGTAAAGCGATCGACCCCCCAGGCCCCCAGATTGGTGAGGGTGAAGGTCCCCAGATTCAGCTCATCCAAGGTGAGCCGCCCGGCCCGGCCCGCCGCGGCGAGACGCTGCAAGTCGGCCTCGATCTCCTCAAGCGTTTTCGCGTCCGCGTGGCGCACCTTGGGGACGAAGAGCCCGTTTCCGAAGTCCATCGCCACCCCTACGTGGATTTCCCGCCAGACGCGGATCACCTCCCCCTCGACGGAGGCGTTCATCCGGGGATGACGGCGCAGAGCCCGGGAGATCGCTTGAACGAAGAAGGCGTTATAGGAGACGGGCGCACCGGCCTCTTTTCTTTTCCGTCGTAACCGCAGCAACGCTTCGGCCGAGGCCTCGGTGTGCATCGTGATCTGGGCCTGGGAGGCGAGGCTGGTGTGCATGTTGCGGAAGATCGCCCGCCGCACGCCGATGATCGGGATCTCCTCGAGCACGGTCAGCGCGCTTTCCCCGGCGGCGCCAATCGGGGGGGCTTTCGGAGCGGGGCGGGGTTCTTCGAGCGCGCGCAACACGTCCGCCCGCACGATGCGCCCCGCGGGGCCGGAGCCCGTAAGGGCGGCAAGGTCGACCCCGTGGGCCCGCGCGATCGCCCGCGCGGCCGGCGAGGCCTTGATGCGGGCGGAGGGGGGTGCGGGCGCAACCGCGGCGGAAGGACGAGCGGAGGCGGCCACCTCGGGAGTCACGGCCGCGGCGG
This sequence comes from uncultured Desulfatibacillum sp., assembly GCA_964596545.1. GTDB lineage: Bacteria > Desulfobacterota > Desulfobacteria > Desulfobacterales > SpSt-501 > SpSt-501. Next base: position 34,052 of record CAZQUP010000008.1, read on the forward strand.
GCTTTTCCGCGGCAAGTCGCGCGAGTTCGGCCGCATCGGCGGCGAGATAGCCCACGACTTCGCCCACCGCGATCCGGCTGCAGGTCCAAAGCGGTGCGCACCTCGTCGCTAAGATCAGTGAGCGCGGCGACATGGCGGCGAAGGTGACCTTGTCGGTTTCCAGAACGAGAACGATCTCCTCCTTGCGGACCCGCGCGCCGGGGGCCGCCTTCCAGGCGACAAGCACCGCCTCTTCCATGGTTAGTCCGAGCTTGGGGACCGCGATTTCGATCGCCATACGCTTTCGCCTTTCTCAGCGGTTGCAGACGCTGCGGGCGGCCGCGACGACGTCGGCCGCCCGGGGCAAAACGAAGTCCTCCAGCGGGGGCGAAAAGGGAATCGGCACGTCCTTCGCCGCGACCCGCAAAACCGGGGCGTCGAGGAAATCGAAGAGCTCGGCCTGGATGCGCGCGGCGAGCTCCGCACCGAAGCCCCCCGTCAGACAGGCCTCGTGCACGATGACCGCCCGGAAGGTCTTGCGCAGCGAGGCGGCGACGGTATCGAAATCAAGCGGCTTGAGCGTCCGCAGATCCACGATCTCGGCCTCGATCCCTCCGCGGGCGAGCTCCTCTGCGGCCTCCCGGCACAGGAAGTACCCCGAGCCGTAGGTGAAAAGGGTGAGGTCCCGCCCCTCGCGCTTGACCGCCGCCCGGCCGAGGGGGATGAGGAACTCGGGGTCCTCGGGCACCGGGCCCTCGCGACGGAAGAGACGCTTGTGCTGGAAGAACATGACCGGATTGTCGTCGCGGATCGAGGCCTTCATCAGCCCCTTCACATCGGCCGGCTCGGAGGGGACGACCACCTTGAGCCCCGGGGTGTGGACGAACCAGGCCTCAAGCGACTGGCTGTGCTGGGCCGCGGCGCGCAGGCCGGCGCCGTCCGGGCACCAGACGACGAGCGGCAGTTTCACCTGGCCGCCGAACATGTAACGGATCTTCGCCGCCTGGTTGCAGAGCTCGTCCATGCCGCAGGTCACGAAGTCCGAAAAATGGAAATCGACGATCGGCCGCATGCCGGTCAGCGCAGCCCCCACGCCGCAGCCGGCGATGCAGGTCTCGCTGATCGGGGTGTCGAGGATGCGGTCCGGGAACTTCTCGGGAATGCCCTTGAACTGTCCGAAAATCCCGGCATGGGCGGTCAGGTCTTCGCCGAGGATGAAGATCCGCTCGTCGCGGGTCATCTCCTCGATCAGGGCCTCGGCCAGCGCGGCCGAGGCGCTCAACAGGCGATCGCTCATCTCCTCCCTCCTTTTCGCCGCGGGGGCCGTCCCGGCGGCCGGATCCGCTGCAGCCGCGCGATTCTCAGGCGAAGAGGTCTTCGAGCGCCTCCTCCGGACGCGGGAAGGGGCTTTCCTTCGCGAAGGCGACCGCGGCGTCGAGCTCGGCGCGGACCTCCTCCTCGATGCGCCGGATCTTCCTGGCGGTCAGCACCCCGCGCCGGCGCAGATATTCTTCAAAGCGGCGGATCGGATCGTTTTCCGCCTGCCAGCGCTGCACCTCGGAGGGATCGCGGTACTTCTGGGGATCGCCCTCGAAGTGGCCGCGCACGCGGTAGGTCTTGTTTTCGATCAAGCTCGGTCCCTCGCCGGCCCGTGCCGCGGCCACGGCCTTGCGCGTCGCCTCGCGCACGGCGAGCACATCGTTGCCGTCGACTCCGTAGCCCGGCATGTTGTAAGCCGCCGCCCGCAGGCAGAGATCCCCGACGGCGCAGGCGTAGCTCTGCGGGGTCGTCGAGGCGTAGCGGTTGTTCTCGATGACGAAGAGGACCGGAAGCCTCCAGATCGAGGCGAGATTCATCGCCTCGTGCACCGGCCCGCGGTTGGCGGCTCCGTCGCCGAAGAAGACGACCGCCACCTGGTCGGTCCGGCGCAATTTGATCGAAAGCCCCGCCCCCACGATCAGGGGGAGGCCCCCGGCGACGACACCGTTTGCCCCCAGGATGCCGATCGAGAAATCGGCGATGTGCATGGAGCCGCCCTTGCCCTTGCAGTAGCCCGTCGCCTTGCCGAAAAGCTCGGCCGTCATGCGCCGGACATCGGCGCCCTTGGCGATCATGTGGCCGTGGCCCCGGTGGGTGGTCGCCACGTAGTCGTCGGGCCGCAGGCAGGAGCAGACCCCCACGCTGGAGCCTTCCTGCCCGATCGAGAGATGGATGAAGCCGGGGATCTGACCGGCCGCGAAGTACTCCCCGGCCATGGTTTCGAAGAGCCGGATCTTCACCATCGTCCGGTACATCGTCCGCCAGGCCGTCTTTTCGACCGGGCGATCGTCCTTGCGCTCCTTCTCTTTGGCCATAAGCCTCCTTTCCCGGCGGCGGCGACCGGCCGCCTCAGGACGCGGGGTCTTCGCTTTCGCGGAAGCCGAGGACCTTCATTTCCACCGCGGGATCGAAGCGCCGCAGGGCCTCGATCCCGGCGAGTACGCCCAGAGTCACCTCGCAGGTGATGAGCACCGGGGCGGAGCCCGCGATCAGATGCCCGCCGTGGCAGCGGGCGGATCCGTCGCTCACGAGGGCATGCACGTGCAGGTAACGCCCGCCGTCCTCTTCCAAGCCGATGGTCCCCTGGGTACCGACGAGTTCGAGAGGTCCCTCGATCGCGATCGGCTCGCCGTAGCCTCCCCCCGCCTTGTTGGGAAGCGGGACCGCGGTGAAAAGCGAGGCGCGCCGGAGGCTTCCGATCGCCGCGAGCACGACGGCGCAGGAAATCCCCCGCTCGCGGCAGACCTGCTCGATCCCCGCAAGCACATCGCAGCCCGGCTCAAGGCGGAAGGAGACGACCGTTCGGATTCCGCCCGCGGCATGCCCAATGTTCATCGTTTCTTCCCCTTCCTCCGACTTCGCTAAACCATCAGCGAGCCGCCGTTGGCGTCGATGCAGGCTCCGGTGATGTTGGCCGCGGCATCGCTCAGCAGAAAGCCGATGACCCAGGCCTGCTCCTCGGGATCCGCCCAGCGGCCGCGCGGAATGGAAGCCGCCACGCGCTCGATTTCCTCGGGCGTCGTGGTGGAGAGCGTCATCGGGGTAAGGGTCGCCCCGGGACAAAAGGCGTTGACGCGGATCCCCCGCCGCCCGTACTCGCGGGCGAGATGTCGGGACAAGCCGACCAGGCCGTGTTTGGCGGCCGTGTAGTGCGCCCCACCGAGGATGCTGCAGCTGCGGCCGGCGAGCGAGGCGACGTTCACGATCGCCCCCTTTCCCCGCCCCACCAGATGCGGGATCACCTCGCGGCAGAAGAGAAAGCAGCCCCGCAGGTTGACCGCCAGGACGAGATCCCACTCCGCGCTCTCGATCCCCTCGAAGGCCGTGCGGCGCAGGATGCCGTGCCCGTTCACGAGGAAGTCGAGCGCGCCGAAGGCGGAAAGGGCGACCGCGACCGCGGCGCGGACCTCGGTTTCTCGGGCGGCATCGGTGCGGGCGGCCGCGACGCGTCGCTCCGGGAACGTCCGCCGGATTTCGGATACGGTCTCCTCCAAGCGCCCCACGTCCAGATCCACAAGCAGGAGATCGGCCCCCATCGCGGCGATGTGCCGGGCGGCCGCGCGGCCGATGCCGCTTGCCGCCCCGGTGACGATCCCGGATTGCCCCTCGAGCGATATCTTCCAGACCATGGGCCTCCCCTTCGGTCCGACGTTCTCCCTCTCAGCCGCCGAGCGTCACCCGGGGCAGCCAGAGGACGATCTCGGGGAAGATCATGCAGATCGCCAGCCCCGCAAGCTGCAGGACGACAAAGGGGACGACCCCCTTATAGATGTCGGTCGTCTTGATCTCGGGCGGCGAGGCCCCCTTTACGAAGAAAATGGCGTAAGCGAAGGGCGGGGTCAGAAACGACATCTGCAGATTCACGCAGACCAGGATCGCAAACCAGAGGGGATCGAACTGCAGGGCCGAGGAGATCGGCAGAAAGATCGGAACGACGATGTAGAGCAGGCCCTGCCAGGAGATGAAAAACCCCCCGATGAAGAGCGTGAACATCATCACGCCGAGGATGAACCAGCGCCCGAAGGGAAGCCCGAGGAGCATGCTTTTGACGAGTTCGCCCCCGCCCAGGAAGAGAAAGACGGAGTTGAAGACGCCGGCGCCGATGATGATGAAGAAAACCATCGCGGTCACCAAAAGCGTCGTCTGCGCGGCCGCGCGGAGCGCAGCCAAGGTGAGCTTGCGGTAGCAGGCGGCGAGCACCAGGGCACAAAAGGCCCCCACCCCCGAGGCCTCGGTCGGGGAGGCGATCCCCTCGATGATCGAGCCCAGCACGGCCACGATCAAAAGCACCGTCGGGGCCATCTGCCAGATGGCCCGGAGCCAGAAGCGCCGGTCGCGCCGGGGCATCTCCTCGCGCGCGATGGCCGGGGCGAGCTTCGGGTTCAGCCAGGCGCCGAGGCCGATGTAGAGGAGGTAAAGCCCGGAGAGGAGCAGGCCGGGGAAGAGGGCCGCGGCGAAGAGCTTGGCGACCGAGAGGTTCGCCATGGGTCCGTACATGACGAGCATGACGCTCGGCGGAATCAGGATCCCCAGGCTGCCGCCGGCGCAGACGACGCCGGTGGCGAGCCCTTTGTTGTAACGGCGCTTGAGCATCGCCGGCACCGCGAGCAGGGTCATCGTGGTCACGGTCGCCGCGATCACCCCCGTGCAGGCGGCGAAGACCGTGCAGGTGAGGATGGTCGCGAAGGCAAGCCCCCCGCGCACCGGGCCGAAGAGCTCGTAGAGCGTCTGGTAGACGTTCTCGGCGACCTCGGTCTTCTCGAGGACCGTTCCCATGAAGACGAACAGGGGCACGGCGATCAGCTCTTCGCTTTCCATGGTGCCGAAAAAGGAGAGCATCGACATCTGGAAGATCATCGGCCCCATGTAGGCGAGTCCGAAGACGACGGCGAGCAGCAGAAGCGCGAAGGCGAGGTGCACCCCCCCGATCACGAAGACCAGGAGCAACCCCATCATGATCACGGCCGCGGCCTGGTCGGGGATCATGCGGACCTCCCCGCGCGCAAGGTCCGGATGCAGCGCGCGATCTCGGAGACGGCCTGGAGGCCGAGCAGGAAAAACCCGAGGGGGATGAGGCTCTTCGGGGGCCCGGCGGGGAAAAACCAGTTCGTCGTGGAGAGCTTTTCGTTCGCGGCGAAGGCCTCGGCCGCAAAGCGATAACCCGCCCAGGTGAAGAGGACCGCCGGCACGAGGAAAAAGAACGTGTAGATGATCAGGTCGTAGACCGTCTTCGCCCGTTCGGAGAGGAGGTTGTAGACGATGTCGATGCGGATGTGGTTTTTCTGCAGCAGCGTGTAAGCCCCGCCGATCAGAAACTGGGCCGAGAAGAGCATCCAGCTCGTGTCGTAACCCCAGCCCGTGGGCGCGTTGAAGACGTGGCGCGCCGTCACCTCGTGAACGACGACGAAGAGCAAGGGGATCACGAGCCAGGCGGCGAGGTTGCCCGTGAGGCGGCTTAGGCCGTCGATGATCTTGAACAGGAGCATCTCTTGCGGTCTCCGCGGCGGCCGCCGGGAAAGCCTGGGCTTGCTTCCCCGGCGGCCGGGTTTCCGGAGGGGACTTCGCCCGCCGTCAATCGAACTTGGTGAAGTCGTAGTAAGGCCGGAACTCCTGGATGAACTTCTTCTGCGACTCCCAGACCTTCTTGAAGAAGGGGTCCTTGGCCGATTTCTCGTCGAGGATCTGCATCGTGATCTCGCGCGTCTTGGCCTGATCCTCTTTCGAGAGCTTGGTCGTGATCGTGCCGTAGGCCTCGAGCTTTTTGTTGGCGGCGATCGTGTCCTGCCAGAAATCGGCGTAGCCCTGGATCGTGGCCGCCAGGGCCGCCTTCTCGACGATCCCCTGGAGGTCGGCGGGAAGCTCCTTCCAGGATTTCGTCTTGATGATGAGCTGGAAGATGTTGTTCGACATGTGCACCGGCGGCCCGAAGCGGTACTTGCAGACCTCGTGCAGGCCGAGGCTCATGTCGTAGGAGGGCTCGAGCATTTCGGCGGCGTCGATCAGCCCGCGCTGCAGACCGGGGACGACCTCACCGCCCGCGAGCAGGACGACGGAGGCCCCGAGCTTTTCCCAGAGATCCATGCTCAGACCGGCGGCGCGGATTTTGAGGCCCTTGATGTCGGCAAGGGTCTTGACCGGCTTTTTGGTCCACACCTGCTCGGGGGGGGTGAGGCCCAAGGGGAAGACGATCAGCTCCTCGCCGTACATCTCCTGGGCGAGTTGCTTGCCTCCCGCGCCGTACATCCAGACGATCAGGTCGTTCATCTCGAGAACCCCGCCCGGCAACGTGTAGAAGAGGTCGCCCGCCGGGTATTTGCCTTTCTGCCAGGCCGGGGTATTCAGCCCGAAGTCGAGCATGCCGTCGCGCACGGCGTCGTAAATTTTGGTCGGCGGGACGATCTCGCCCGCATCGTGCAGGGTGAGCTGCAGCCTGCCCCCGCTCATTTCCTCGGCATACTTTTTCCAGAGAACGATCGTGTGCTTGCCAAGCGGCGAGGCGATCCCGAAGCAGGACTCCCCTTTCCACTTGACGACCTTGTCCGCCGCCTGCAACGACCCCGCCGCCAAGGCGAGCGAAAGCAGGCACACCCACCCGATGATGAGAACCCGTTTCTTCATGCTTCCTCCTTTCCGTTGGGACGCACGGCGGTGCATCACCGCCGGCTCCCGCGTTGCGCCGTGGGGGTTTCCGCCTCGAAGACGACCGCAGCCTTGATGAAGCCTGCGGGCGGATGCTCGGTGGCGGCAAGCGCCTTGTCGAGATCGTCCAGCCGAAAGATCGTGTTGTTGATCTTCTCGAAAGAGAAGCGCCGGGAGTCGATCAGGCGCACGGCGTCGGCGACGTTTCCGGCCTGCCCCTTGCCGCAGACGACCCTCACATCCCTCCAGACGAGGTCGTCGAAGGCGACCGGCGTCTCGCGGCCGCCCGAGAGCCCGATGCACACCACCCGGCCCGAGGGGCGGACCAGCGCCAAGGCCGTGCGAATGGCTGCGGGCGCCCCCGAGGTCTCGATCACCACATCGGGCGGCCCCCTCAAAAGATCGGGCACGGCCTCGAGCGGGTCCGTGCGGTCGACGGCGACGATGTGCTCGGCGCCGAACTCGCGGGCGAGGGCGAAGCGGCTTTCGTCCGCGGAGAGTCCGAGAAGCACGATCGGCCCGACCCCGCAGGCGATCGCCGCCGCAAGCGTGCACAGCCCCTGCGCGCCAGCCCCGCTGATCACGAGCCGGGTTCCGAACCCGGCCTCCCCCAAGGTCTTCACCCAGCGAAAGCCGTTGCCCACGACCGAGGAGAGACAGGCCGCGAGATCCGGGGGCTGCGGGGCGACCCGGTGGAGGAGGCTGCCCTCGACCAAGATCACGTATTCCCCGTATCCGCCGCCGAGATGCGGCGGCCGGTCGCAGGGGATCGAGATCCCGTAGAGCCGCACGTCGGGGCAGTTGTGGTAATGATGCTCGGTGCGGCACCAGGCGCAACGGCCGCAGGGGATGTAGGGCTCGGGGGTCACCCGGTCGCCTTCCTTCCAGCCGTGGCGCGCCGCCGCCTCCCGGCCTGCAATCACGACCTCGCCCACGAACTCATGGCCCATGATCAGGGGAAAGCGCGCGCGGCCGACCTGACCGTGGAAGACCTTGACGTCGGTCGCGCAGACCGAGGTCGCCCGGGTGCGCACCAGGACCTCTCCGGAGGCGGGCTCTCCGACCGGGAAGCTCCGGGACTCCAGGCGACCCGGCGCCGTCACGACCATGGCTTTCGCCTGCATAGGCCGTTTCCTTTTAGAGACCCGCCGCGCAAGATCCTCGACACGAAGCCCTTCGCCGCGGAAGTTTTTCCAGGCCGAGACCGGAAACGCGGCCGTCCTCGAAGCCGAGCAGGATGTGGGAGAGCAGATCGCCCTTGCGTCGCAGCCGCGAGAGCACGAACTGACGGGCGAAGGCGAGGTGCCGCCGCATCCGGATCTCCGCCCGGCGCGCCTCGCCTCCCTCGATCGCCCGAAAGATATCGACATGCTGGGGATGGGCCTGGTGAAGATGGTCGGTCGTCATGAGGTTCACGTTCTGGATCATCCAGATCCGGCCGAGGATCGTCCGGCCCATTTCGGCGAGCGGCCGGTTGCGGCTCGCTTCGAAAATCAAGATGTGGAAATCCTGCTCGAGATCGAGGATGCGCGGCTTATCGCCAAGTTCGATGCATCGTTCGACCTCGGTGAGAAGCCGGGAAAGCCGGCGGTGATCGGGAGGGGATAAGCGCTTGGCCGCCTGGCGCGCGGCGAGCGCCTCGAGAGCGATCCGGAGGTCGTAGAGATCGGCCACGCCGTCGAGGTCGAGGGCGCTCACGCGGAAGCCCCGCCGGGGTTCACGCGCGATCAACTGCTCCTTTTCGAGCATGCTGAGCGCTTCGCGCACGGGGGTCGGACTCATCTGGAGCGCCCGGGCGAGATCCCCCACGCGGAGCCGGGCACCGGGTTTGAGACGGTGGTGCACCACCCAGTCCTTGAGGTGCGCATAAGCCTGATCGGCGAGCGAAAGCCTGGACACAGGGCGGCTCCCGGAAAAAGGGGGCGACGCAGAGGAATGCGTGTTGCGGATAGCAGGCGGGTTGAGGGGCTGTCAAGAAAAATATGAAATAAAATATTTTTGAATTTTATTCATAAGATGAATAATGTTTTTATCTTTCGAGGGTGTGATCGGGAGCGAATCCCGAAGGGGGAAATGAAGGAAGGGGGGCCGGCGCGAGGGCCGGTTCAGGGCATGCGGTAGATCATCGAGTTGACGTTCATCCCCGCCCCGACCGAGGCGAAGACGACGATATCCCCGGAGTGCAGGCGATGTCCCTCCAGCCGGCCGCGCAGAATGAGGTCGAGCAGGGTGGGCAGGGTGGCGACCGAGCTGTTCCCCGTCCAGGAAATGATCATCGGCATGATGCCCTCGGGGACCTCGCGCACGCGGTAGAGGTCGAAGAGCCTCCGGATGATCGCCGCATCGAGCTTTTCGTTCGCCTGGTGAACGAGGATCTTCTTCACCTCGTGGAGGCCGATTCCCGAGGACTCCAAATTTTGCTTGACCACGAGGGGAACGGTCTTGACGGCGTACTTGTAGATCTCGTGGCCGTTCATCTTGATGTAGAGCTCGCCGCCGTTTTTCTCCGGGTTGTAGGAGCCGCCCATGTGCAGGAGATAGGCATGGTCGACAGCGTCGGTGCGCGCCAGATGCGAGATTATCCCCCCCTCCCCGGTTTTCGCCTCGAGCAGCGTCGCCCCCGCGCCGTCGGAGTAAATCATGCTGTCCACGTCATGCGGATCGGCGATCCGGCCCAGCGTCTCCGTCCCGATGACGAGGATGCGGCGGGCCATGCCGGCACGGATGAAGCCGTCGGCGGTGATCATGCCCTGCAGCCATCCGGGGCAGCCGAAGGGCAAGTCGAAGGCGACGGTGTAGGGGTTGCGGATGCCGAGGCGGTGCTTCACGCGGGAGGCGAGGGTGGGGACGGTATCGCAGCGGAGGTTGCCGTTTTTCACATCCCCGAAGTTGTGGGCGACGATGATGTAATCGAGGCTTTCGCGATCGAGCCCCTCGAGGGCGGCCTCGGCCGCGGCGGCGGCCATGTCCGAGGCGCAAAGATCCGACGGCGCGTAGCGGCGCTCCTCGATCCCCGTAATCTCGTGAAGTTTGCGGATGATCTCGGGGTTGCTCTTCTCGAGGCGCCCGCCCCGGGCGTCGAAAAAGGTGTTTTCGAGGAAACGTGCGTTGGGAATCCTCAGCGGGGGGATGTAGCTGCCTGTCGCGGTGATGGTCGATCGCCCTGCGGCCATGATGCTTGCACGCCGCCTCCGGAAATGATGAATCCGGTTAAAATAGCTTTTTTCGGGAAAGCGATCAAGAAAAAGAAAACCAAGGATAGTTTCCACAGACCGCAGCATGGGAATCAAGCGGGAAATGATGCCGCCTCCCGCCGGCTCTGGCCATGGCGGCGCCGCCGTGCTACTGAACGCTTTTGCAAACAAGCCGAGCGGTCACTCTGGCGGCGGGCGGCGAAGGCATGAAAATCGAAATTCTGGATGTGCAGCGGCCGGGGGATCTCGAGGAGTGGATTCGATTTCCCCTGGCGCACTATCGGGGGGATGCCCGCTTCGTCCCGCCGCTGCTGCGTGACGAGCGGGAGTTCTTTTCGCGCAAGAAAAACCCCGCCTTCCGGATCGCCGAGGTCCGCCTGCTTTTGGCGAAACGGGAAGGCCGGGCGGTCGGCCGCGTCTGCGGGGTCCTCCACCGCCCGGAGGCCGAAAAGCTGGGATATCGCCGCGGGCGATTCGGCTGGTTCGAAAGCACCGAGGACCCCGCGGTCGCCCGGGCGCTTCTCGCCGAGCTCGAAGGCTGGTTTCGTAAGAGCGGCTGCCGGGAGATGACCGGGCCGCACGGTTTTTCCGATCTCGACCCCGAGGGACTCCTCGTCGAGGGCTTCGAGGCCCTGCCGACCATCGCCGGAAGTTACAACAAAATCTATTACCCGCGCCTGCTCGAGGACTTCGGCCTGCAAAAGGAGGCCGACTACCTGGAAACCCGCTTTCGCCTTCCCCAGGAAACCCCGGCGCTGATCCGGCGGATGGAAGAGCGGGCGCTCCCCGCCGCGCGGGAGGCCGGACTGCAACTTGTCGCGGGATTGACGAAAAAGGGCATCCGCCAATGGGCCGGGCAGTTCTGGGAGGTCCTCGAGGAGGCCTTCGCCCCCCTCTACGGGGTCACCCCCCTCAGTGCGGAGCAGCGGCGCTTCTACGAGCGAAAATATTTTCCCTTTCTCGACCCCCGCTTCGTCCAGCTCGTCGCCGACCGTGAAGGACGTCTTCAGGGCTTCTTCCTGGGCCTGCCCTCGCTCAGCCGCGCGTTCCAGAAAGCACGAGGGCGCCTGCTGCCCTTCGGCTGGTATGCCATCCTGCGCGCTTTCCGGCGCTTCGACACGGTCGATTTCTATTTCGCCGGCGTGCGCCCAGGGGTCAATCCACGAAAGGTGCTCCCGCTTCTGGTGCTCGGCATGTGGCGAAACCTGCGCGCGGCCGGCGTCTCTTTCATCGAAACCAACCGCGAGCTCGAAACCAACACGATGATCGTGGGCATCTGGTCGCGCTTCGAAGTGATCAACCGCCGCCGCACCCGAATCTATCGCAAGAATCTCTGCTGAACTTCGGCCTGGCGGTCGTGCCATCCGTCTTCCCTCTGTTTCCATTCGGCAGCAAATGTCCAGGAAAAGAAGACAGTCACCTGCCGCCGCGGCTTCACCGCAATCGGATGGAGGCTCTTTGTATTTAATGGAATATCCGCGGGTTGATTGTGAAGTCCGCCTGCCCGGGTCAGGATGGCATGTTTCTTGATAGACTGCTTTCGGGTCCCTGCGGAGGAAGTGTCGGTGCTCCGCGGCAGGCCCGCAGCCTGCCGAAGCGGTGGGAGGAAGGCGGAAAATTGGAGGAAAGGAGCGAAAAAAGATGATCGACTTGGGCGCTTGGGGCAGCATCGAGTTTTCGTGGAGCTTTCTGCTCGCCATCGGCAGCATTGTGCTGATCGATCTGGTCCTCGCCGGCGACAACGCGGTCGTCATCGCCATGGCCGTGAAGCATCTTGAAGGCCGCAAGCGCACTTTGGCGATCGCCTGCGGCGCCGGCGCGGCGGTTCTGGTACGCGTGTCCTGCACCTTTGCGGTCGCACGTCTCCTCGCGCTGCCCTGGATCAAGCTGATCGGCGGCGCGGTAATCGTCTGGATCGCCATCAAGCTGCTCACTTCCGGCTCCGAAGAGCACGACGTGAAGGAGGGCCATGGCCTCTTGCAGGCCCTGTGGATCATCGTCGTCGCCGACCTCAGCATGGGCATCGACAACATGCTCGCCGTCGGGGCGGCAAGTCATGGGAACCTCTTTCTTTTGCTTTTCGGGCTCGTGCTCTCCATTCCCTTCGTGGTCTTCATGAGCACCCTGCTTGCCCGCCTCATGGACCGCTTTCCGATCATCCTCTGGCTGGGAGCGGCGATCCTCGGCAAGGTGGGCGGCGAAATGATGGCGACCGACCCCTTCGTCCAGACGCGCCTGCATCTTCCCCATGGGGTCGAGTACGGCGCTATGGTTTTCTTCATCTTGTTTGTTCTTCTTGCGAGCCGCTGGATTCTGCTCAACCGCAAGCAGGGCATTGCGGCGTATTCGCAGTGGGCTTGGGGGCCGGTCCCCTTGTGGCCCTCCCCTCTCCCTTACATCCGTAATTCCCTGGGGCCGACCACCTACCCTTATTGCTGAACGCGTACGGCTTTTTCCGTGCTCCTCTTGAACCCCCCGCGGGTCGATGGTAGAGGGACACTTGCCGTCAGTGTGGGCATCAGGGATCGTAAGCGCCTTTCGCAGGGAGATGACCGCCGGCGACTCGATGCGCACGGGTCCGGCCGTCAAACCGGCGAGAGGCCTTCTCGTTTCAAGCCCCCCGAGGCCCAAGGTTGTCTTTCCGAGGAGGATCGCCCCATGGGTTTTGCCGAAACCGCCGCTTTGATCATTTTCCTCGTGACCATCACCTTCGTGATCGCCGGATGGATCGACAGTGTTTTGGCGGCGTTGATCGGGGTTGCGGCCATGATCCTCTGCGGCCTCATGACCGATCTCGAAGCCTTTCAGACCGTCGACTGGAACCTGATCGTCATCCTGCTGTCGATCTGGATCATCTCCGGTTTCTTCGGCAAATCCGGCGTGCCGGAATACCTCTCCGCGGTCGTGCTGCAGGCCTCGAGCGGCAATGTCGCCCTCTTCGTGGTCGGGGTGGGGGCGCTCGCCGGATTCGTCTCCATGCTGATCGACAATGTGGTCGTGGTGCTCATGTTCGCACCGGTCATTTTCCACGCCTGTCGGCGATTCCGGTTCCCCGCCTTCGAGCCCGTGCTCTTTATGGGCATGTGCGCCAATTTCATGGGCACCGCGCTTCTTCTGGGCGATCTGCCTCCCCAGATGCTCCACAGCGTTTCCAAGATCGAGTTCTGGGGCTTCATCTGGCACATGGGCCGCCCCTCTTCGTTCTTTGTCCTGCTGATCGCCTACCTGCTCACCTGTGGCTATTTCTACTGGCGTTTTCGGCGGCGGTATCGCGGCCTCTGCATGGACATCTCCTGCATGGCGGGGGAGAAACCTCTCGACCACATCCGCGACAAGCCCTTCGCCATCATCACTTGCGCCATCTTTCTGTTGACCATCCTCGCCATGGCGTTGCGCGAATTCTTGGGTTTTCACCTGGGCTTCATCGCCATGTGGGGGGCGCTGACCACCATCCTCTTCTTCACGCTGTTTCGGAAGCGGTTCACCGTCGAAATCCCCGACGTCGAGGAGGTTCTCAAAGAGCTCGACTGGCGCGCGGTTTTCTTCTATATCGCCCTCTTCGCCCTGGTGGGGGGGCTCGAGCATTCCGGGGTGATCAAGATCCTCGTCGCCCACATCACCCCGCTCATGCGCGACAGCCTTGTCGCCGGCGCGACGGTCCTCTACTGGGTGACCGCACCGATCGTCGGTATCGTCGAACACGACGCCTACATTCTCACTCTGCTCTACGTCATCCGCGACCTCGGCGCCGAGGGGGTCAATCCCTGGCCGCTCTATTGGATGGTCCTCTGGGCCGGTACCTTGGGCAGCAACCTCACGGTCGCGGGAGCCCCGGCGCTCTTCGTCGCCAAGAGCCTCGCCGAAAAGGAGGACGGCCGGGAGAGCACGGTGCGCCAATTTCTCTCCATGTCCGTACCCTACGTCCTCGTTTCGCTCCTTTCTTGCTACGTTCCGGCCATGCTGATCTGGGTTTTGCCTTTCGCCTGAGGCCGCCTTGCGGCTTCCCGGCTAAAGGTTTCCGCCGTATCGTCCGATACTCCGCGTTGAAACCTCGACGATTCGGTGGAACCTTTCGGGGAGTTTCCACTTGCCCATGCTGCCGGTTGAGCCCACCAATCTCGGCCAGACGATCGTGATCGAGGGCGAAACCCCCTCGACGGCCGGTTCCTATCACCCCTACCTCACGATCTTTTCCGGACCCCACAGCGGGCGGCGTTTCCGTCTGAACTGCGGCCTCACGACGATCGGCCGCTCCCCGAAGGCCGATCTCGTCGTCAACGACAACCGCGTCTCGCGCATCCACTGCACCCTGGAATGGCTCGGCGAGCAGATCGTGATCGAGGACAAGGGCTCGACAAACGGCACCTTCGTCGACGGCTGCCGCATCGCCCGGGCCGCGCTGACACCGGGGGTCGCCCTGCAGATCGGGCTTTCCATGATGCGGCTCGAGTTCAAGACCGAGGCCGAAATCCGCATGGAAGAGAGCCTCGTCCACTGCGCCACCTTCGACAGCCTGACCGGGGTCTTCAACCGCGCCCACTTCCTGCGACTTGCCGCAATGGAGGCGGCCTGGGCCCAGCGCCACGGCCAACCGCTCGGCGTCGTCCTCGCCGACCTCGATCACTTCAAAGCGGTGAACGATCGCTACGGCCACCTCTGGGGGGATTTCGTTCTGACGAAATTCGCGGGGATTCTCGCGCAGAGCAAGCGCTCGGAAGACTTGCTCGGCCGCTACGGGGGGGACGAATTCATCCTGCTGCCGCGCGGCGGGATCAGCGCCGAAGATCTCTTTTCCTACTGCGAACGGCTGCGCCGTCGCGTCGAGACCTGCCCGGTGAGCTTCGACACGGTGACACTCGTGCTCTCGGTTTCGCTCGGCTTCCACCTCGAGCCGATCGGGGAACGATCTCCCGAGGAAGCCCTCTCCGGGCTGATCGAGCGCGCCGACCGTGCGCTCTATCTCGCCAAAGAGAGGGGCCGCAACCGCACCGAAGGGCGGCCCGCCGCCTGAGACCACCGGCCCCCACGTTCCCGCCCCGGCTTTTCTTCAGGCATCGGAGACGGTCGCGCGGCTGACGATCCCCTTGCGCTTCTTGTAGCGCTGATAGACCAACAGCCCCGCCAGCACGACGAGGCCGAGCAGATCGGTGCGGAGATCGGGGTGGATCAGGGTGAGCCCCCCCGCGAAGAAGAGAATCCGCTCCGCCCAGTTCATCGGCGCCCAGAAAAAGCCGATCATGGAGGCCCCGATCGCCGTCATTCCTCCGCAGGCGGTGAGCAGCGTGTGGATCATCTCGTACCAGGTCGTGTCCACCCAGAGCATCGCATTGTTGTAAACGAAGATATAGGGGGTGATGAAAGCCCCGATCGCGAGTTTGGTCGAGGTGACGCCGGTTTTGAAGGGATTGGATTTGGCGATTCCGGAGCCCGCATAGGCCGCGAGTGCGACCGGCGGAGTGATGTCGGCCACGATCCCGAAGTAGAACACGAACATGTGCGCGGCAAGCGGGTGCACACCGAGTTGGGTGAGGGCCGGGGCGGCGATGGTCGAGGTGATGATGTAGTTCGCCGTCGTCGGCACGCCCATTCCGAGAATGATCGAGGTGATCATGGTGAAGACGAGCGTGAGGGGGAGGCTCCCACCGGCCAGCTCGACCAGGCCGTTGCCGAGCTTGAGGCCGATCCCGGTCAAGGTGACCGCGCCGATGATGATGCCGGCCGAGGCGCAGGCGAGGGCGACCCCGATCGCGCCGCGGGCTCCCGCGGCGAGCACATCGAGGATGTCCCGCGGGCTCATGCGGGTCGCCTTCTTGATCAGGCCTGCGATCACGGCCGTGATCAGACCCAGCAGGGCGGCGTAGATGGGCGTGAAGCCCGAGGTGAGAAAGTAGATGATCACGAAAAGCGGCGCGATGAGATGCCCGCGATCCTTCACGACCCGCCAGAAGCGGGGCAACTCGTCACGGTTCAATCCCCGCAGGTTGCAGCGCTTGGCCTCGAAATGGACCTCCATAAAGACGCCGAAGAAGTAGAGGCAGGCGGGGATGGCGGCCGCCTTGGCGATCTGGATGTAGGGGATGTTCAGGAACTCGGCCATGATGAAGGCTGCCGCGCCCATGATGGGCGGCATGATCTGGCCCCCGGTCGAGGAGGAGGCTTCGACGGCGGCGGCGAACTCGGGGCGGTAGCCCAGGCGTTTCATCATCGGGATCGTGAGGCTGCCCGACTGCACCGTGTTCGCCACCGAGCTGCCCGAAACCGTGCCCTCGAGGGCGCTCGTCACGATCGCCATCTTCGCCGGGCCGCCCGAAGCCCAGCCCGCCACGGCGTTGGCGATGTCGATGAACAGCTGACCCAGACCGGACTTTTCGGCGAACGCCCCGAAGAGGATGAAGAGAAAGATGAAGGTCGCCGAGACCCCGAGCGGGATGCCGATGATCCCCTCGGTGGTGAGGTACATGTGCGAGGCGATGCGCTCGATCGAGTAGCCGCGGTGGGCGAGAAAACCCGGGAAGTAATTGCCGAAGTAGGTATACAGGATGAAGAAGGAGGCGAGGCAGACGATCGGCAACCCCACCACCCGCCGCGCGGCCTCAAGCGTCAAGAGCACGCCGAGAACTCCGGCGGTATAATCCAGGCGCGTGTAGTCCCCGCCGGCCATCATGATCCGCATGTAGTTCAGGGCCATGTAGAGACCGATGTAGCCGGCGAGCGCCGTGAACGCCCAGTGGTGCCAGCGCAGGCGGCCGTCTCCCCCCTCCCGGCGGGCCGGATAGAGGAGATAGGTCAGGGTCAGCGCGAAGGCGAGGTGGATCGAGCGCTGCAGCTGCGCCGGGAGCAGACCGAAGGCGGCGGTGTAAATTTGAAAGATCGACCAGCAGACGGCGATCCCATAGACGAGCCACTTCGAAAAACCGGAAAGATCGCGCACGGCCGATTCGCGGTCGACCTTTTTCAGGATGCGCTCGATTTCCTCCTGAGAGACGACTTCCTCCGCCTCGGGCACTGTGCCGGCGACCGGTACCGCCTGCGGGCCCTTTTCTCTTTCTTTCGCACTCACGGGGGACACCTGCCTTTCCAGAACAAATCGGAAACCACCGCCTTCCCGGGACGCAGGGTCAGCGCCGTTCCGGGAGGAGCCAGGCGATCCAGGAAAACCGCTTCTTCCCGGAAGAGGAGCCGGTGGCCGGCCACCCGCCCCACTCGCAGGGTGACCTCGTCGACCGGCCGATGGACCGTCCATTCGAGAATCCCGCCGGCGAGCACCCGGAGCGTTCCTTCCTCCGTCGATCCGTCCGGCATGCCCGCGCCGAAGGCGTCAAAGCGGGACTTCACGATCACCAGTTGCCCCTCTTCGATCCGCAGCGTGTCGTAGACGGGCCTGCGGTTCACCGAGTGCACGTAGGCGAGAACCACTTCCTCGCCGGGCTGCAGCCTGCGGCAGAAGACCCGCACCCCTTCCGGTTCCCGAACGACCTCGAGAACCCCTCCTGCGGCGCAGGCGGAGAGGAACACGGCCGCCATGGCCGCGGCAAGCGGAAACAGCCGTTTCAATGCGCCGCGCCCTTCCCCGCCGGAAGTTTCACGGCACCGGCGGCGAAACGGAAACAAAAAGGCCGAAGGGGCGGCTTTCGCGACGGAATCGGCTCATGCCCGCTTCGGCCCTTTTTCGGGTTCGCCGGAGACAGCGCGACTTACTTCATCGCGCCTTTTTCCTTGTAGTACTTCACGGCGCCGGGGTGGAAGGGGATCGAAACGCCCTTGACCGCCTTGTTCAGGTCAAGCTCCTTGCCCTTGGCATGGGCCCCGGCCAGCTCGACCTGGTTTTCGAAGAGCGCCTTGGTCAAGTTGTAGACCACGTCTTCTTTCAGGTGATTGCCGGCGATCAACACCGCATTCACCGCCACCGTGTTCACTTCGGCGTCCTGCCCCTTGTAGGTGCCGGCCGGGACCTTCGCCGGAGCGAGGAAGGGATATTTGGCGACGAGTTTTTCGGCTTCGGGCCCCTTGATGTCGAGGATGCGGATCGCATGCTGGGTGGAGACGTCCATGATGCCGGCATTGGGAATGCCCGCCGTCACGATGAAGGCGTCGATGTGTTTGTCCTTGAAGGCGTCGGCGCTCTCGGCGAAGGAGAGATACTGCGGGTTCACGTCCTCCTTTTTGAGACCGTAAATGTCCATGAGCTGCCGGAAGTTCGCCTCGGTGCCGCTGCCCGGCGCTCCCACGCCCACCTTTTTCCCTTTGAGGTCGCCGAAGCTCTTGATCGGGCTGTCGGCGCGGACGACGACCTGGATGATCTCGGGATAAAGCACGGCGATCGCACTCATGCCCTTGAGGGGCTCCTTGAAGGCCTCTTTGGCGTTAAAGGCGAAATCAAGCGTGTCGCTCTGGACCAGCGCGAGCTCCACCTCCTTTTTGTTGATCAGCCGCACGTTCTCCGCCGAGGCGCCGCTGGTTTGCGCGGTTACGCTCATGTCCTTGATCTTCGCACTCCAGATCTTGGCCATCGCGCCGCCGAAGGGATAGTAGGTGCCCGCCGTTCCGCCGGTCGCCAGAACCAGCTTTTCGGCGGCCTGCGCCGCCGCCACCGTTCCGACCAGCGCCAGAACCAGAAGACCGATTGCAAACCGTCGCGACATGAAGCACCTCCTTTTTGGGGGTTGGGTTGGCGGAGGTCCGAGTAGCCTTCGGACCGCTGGGTGATAGATTTGAGGAAAAGCCATATTAGACGGCGAGAAGGCGAGGTGTCAAGGCAAACCGCCGCGGATCGCCGCCGAGCGCGGAATTGACTTCGGCCGCCCGCAGGTTATCATCCGCAGGTCACGATTTTGATTCGGGAAAAACGGGAATACGAGAATGCCGGCCGCGGGATCGATCGTGCTCATGGGATCGGGGGAGCTCACCGCCACCATGGTGGAGGTGCACAAGGAGAGGCTTTCCCGCCTGGGGCCTCAAGCCAAAGCGGTGTTCCTCGACACGCCGGCCGGCTTCCAGCTGAACGCCGACCAGATCGCCGACCGCGCGCGGCAGTACTTCCGCCGCCGGGTCGGCTGCGAGCTCACGACCGTCTCCTGGAAGACGCGTGCGCTCCTTTCTTCCCCGCAAGGGGGGCAGGCGCTCGCCGCGCTGCGCGGGGCCGACTATATCCTGATCGGGCCGGGCAGCCCGACCTATGCCCTGCGCCACTGGCGCGACACCCCCGTTCCCGAAATTCTCGCCCGCCGAATCGAGGCCGGCGCCTGCCTCGTCGCGGCGAGCGCGGCGGCCCTCACCGTGGGCCGCTTCACGCTTCCCGTCTACGAGATCTACAAGGTCGGGGAGGATCCGCGCTGGGAGCCGGGGCTCGATCTTCTTGGCCGCTTCGCACTTCCGCTCGTCGTCGTGCCACACTGGAACAACGCCGAGGGCGGAACCCACGACACGCGATTTTGTTTCCTGGGCGAGCCTCGCTTCCGCGTCCTCGAGGCAATGCTCCCGGCTTCGTGCGCCGTGCTGGGCCTGGACGAGCACACGGCCTGCATCCTCGATCTCGCCGCCGGCGAGGCCCGCGTCCGGGGTACGGGAGGAATCACGCTGCGGCGAAGAGGAAGCGAGCTCCGCCTGGGAAGCGGCGAGCGAATCCCGCTTACCGTCTTGGGGGAGGATCCCCCCGGCGAACCTCCCCGCTCCCCCTCGCCCCCGCAGCCCCCTGCAGAACGGGAACCCGCGACGGAGGCGTTCTGGTCCCGCGTTCACGGCCTTGCCGCCTCCTTCCAACGCGGGCAGGACGCAACCGACCCCGCCGCCATGGCGGCGGCGGTGCTTGAGCTCGACGCTTTGCTCTGGTCCGCCTTCCAGGACATCGAAAACCCCGAGACGCTCGCCCAGGGCCGTGAGCTTCTGCGGGAATGGATCGCCCTTCTCGGGGCCGCCTGCAACGCCTGCCCCCGCATCCGGCCGGGGGCGATCGCACCGCTGGTGGAGCGGACGCTTCAGTTGCGCGAGGAGATGCGCCGCAACCGCCGGTGGGCCGAAGCCGATCTCCTGCGGGAGCTGCTCGGCCTTCAAGGCCTCGTGGTCGAAGACACCCCGGCGGGACCGCGGTGGCACCCCGCCGAGGGAGAAGGCCGGTGATCCCCCACGCCCGCGCCGAGAGCCTGGAAGGGCTCTCCCGACTTGCCCTCCCCTTCCCCTCTCCGTTTACGCTTCCGGCATGGGTGGAGAGCTGGCGCGAGGCCTTTTCCCCGAAAGACGATCTCTGGGTGCGCTCCTTTTACGCCGGCAAGGAGCTTCTCGGTGCCGCGGCCCTCCGGATCGAAGGGAGCCGGGGCCTTCTGGCGGGTGACCCGGAGCTCTGCGACCACCTCGACCTGCTGCCCGTCCCCGGCCGCGAGCGGCTCTTCGCCCGGGCCGTTCTCGAAACGCTGGCGGCCGAGGGGATCGCGGGCCTCGATCTCTTCGCGCTGCGGCCCGACGCCGCGGTGCTCACCGCACTCGCCCCTGCGGCCGAAGAGACGGGCCTCGAGGTGGAGATCCGCCAGCGCGGCCTGCTCTTCGCCCTGGACCTCCCCGCCCGCTGGGAGGACTACCTCGCGCAACTCTCCCCCAAAGAGCGCCACGAGGTTCGCCGCAAGCTCCGGCGCTGGGAAGAGCGCGGCTTCGCCCCCTTCGAACTGCACGCGGGAAAAGAAGAAGCCGCGGCCGCCGTCGCGATTTTCTTCCGCCTCTTCCGCCGCGGTCGCCCGGAAAAGGCCGCCTTCCTCACCGAGAGGACGATGACGTTCTTTCGGCTGCTCGCGCACCGGCTGCCGGAGTTCCGGCTGGGGATGGTCCGCGTTGACGGGACTCCGGCGGCCGCGGTATTTTGTTTCGATTTCCGGGGGACCCGCTACCTCTACAACAGCGCCTGCGATGCAGCGTTCGCCCCCCTGGGCGCGGGAATGGCGTGCAAGATCCTGAGCATCCGCGATGCCCTCGCCCGCGGGCTTTGCCGCTACGATTTTCTGAAGGGGGAGGAACCCTACAAGCGCCGGCTGGGCGGAAAGCCCCTGCCTCTTTTCGGTTGCCGCATCGAACTCGGAGCCTGAGAAATGAATCCGCCCGCGCCCTCCGCAGCCCTTTCGATCGCGATGATCTCGCTCCACTCCGGTCCCCTCGGACCCCTCGGGGCGAGCCGTACCGGGGGGTTGAGCGTCTGCCTGCGCGCGCTCGCGCGCGAGTTGGGTCGGGCCGGTCATCGCGTGGATCTCTTCGCCCCCCCGCCCGGGGATGCCCACGGGGAGGAGCCGATCCCCCTGGGGCCGAACGTCCGTCTCTTCCCCGTGGCCGCCGGAATTTCCCGCTCCCCCCACGACCTCCACCGAGGGGCGGAGGGGATCCTGGAAGCCATCGAGCGCCTTCGGGGGCGGGCGGCCGCCCGATACGACCTCGTCCACAGCCACTACTGGGCCTCGGGACGCACGGCCGAGCTCGCCTGCCGCGCCTGGGGCGTCCCGCATGTCCTGACCTTGCACACGCTCGCCGCCGCCAAACGGCGCTTGCGGGGAGGCGGGCAGGAGCGGTTCTTCCGCCTTGAGGCCGAGCGCCGTCTCGCCGCCGCCTGCGACGCGCTGATCGTGCCTTCGCCGCAGGAAAAGGAAATCTTGCTGCGGTTCTGCCCGGCGGCGGCCGACCGCACGGCCGTCGTCCCTTGGGGTGTTGACTTCGAGGGCTTCCGGCCGGTCCCACGGCGGGAGGCGAGATGGCGGCTCGGCATCCCTCAAGCTTCCGAAGTCGTACTCTACGTAGGAAGAGTCGTCCCGGAAAAAGGCTTGAAACGTCTGTTTTCGGCCCTCGCCCATCTCCGGGACCGCAAGCGACTTCGCCTTCTCGTCGTGGGCGGCGACGGCGCAGAGGACCCACGGCTGCGCCTGCTCGCCGCTCAAGCCCGGATCCACGGCCTCGAAAACCGGGTCACCTTCTGCGGTCGGGCCGAGACGGAAGCCCTTCCCCTCTTTTACAGCGCGGCCGATCTCCTGGCCCTGCCCTCCTCCTACGAGAGCTTCGGCCTCGTGGTCCTCGAAGCACTCGCCTGCGGCACGCCGGTCGCCGCCACCCCGGTCGGCGCCGCGGAGTTTCTCCTCCGCGACGGGAAACGGGGCCGGCTCGCCTCCGGCTTCGCCCCCGCCGACCTCGCCCGGGCGATCGCCGATCTTCTCGATACCCACTTGCCCTCGCCGTTCATGGCGGAAGCGCTGCGCCGCTCCATTGCAGGTCTCGACTGGAAGCGGACGGCCGCGGGGGTGCTTGCGGTCTACCGGGCGCTGCTCTCCGGCCGAGGGATCAACGCGACTGCCGAGGCCGGGAAAAGCCTCTGCTGCGGCTGCGGCCTCGGCTGGGGCCACCGCTGAAGGATCTCCCCGTGAGCGCCCCCGCCGACGTCCTGGCCATCGCCGCCCACCCGGACGACTGCGAGTTCGGAGCCGCCGGCACGATCGCCCGTTGGATCCGCGAGGGGAAATCCGTGGTCTACGTGCTCTGCACGAGCGGCGAGAAGGGAACGAGCGACCCGGGGCTTGCGCCCGAGGCCCTGGCCGCGATCCGCGAGGAGGAACAGCGCGCGGCCTGCGCCCTCCTCGGTGTGCGCGAGGCGGTTTTCCTGCGCCTTCCGGACCAGGGTCTGGAGGACTGCGCCGATTTTCGGCGGCTGCTCGTGCGCCAGATCCGCCGCTATCGCCCCCGCGTCGTTCTCACCTCGGACCCCTACCGCCGCTACCTCTGGCACCGTGACCACCGCATCGTCGGCCAGGTCGTCCTGGACGCCGTCTTCCCCTGCGCCCGCGACCGGCTGTCCTTCCCGGAGCTCCTGGCCGAGGGGCTCGCTCCGCACAAGGTGCGCGAGGTCTATTGCTGGGGGGCCGAGGAGATCAACTGCCGGGTCGACATCACGGAGACCTTCGATCTCAAGATCGCCGCCCTGCGCTGCCACGGCAGCCAGCTCCGCGATTTCCCCCGCGGCGACCCCGCAGTCTGGCTGCGCGAGCGCTGCCGGGAGATGGCGGCCGGCGAGTCTTTCGGGTTGGCCGAGGGGTTTCACCGCGTGGAGGCCCCGCCCTGAGGCCCTTGCCGCGCTCGTCGGGGATCAGGGTCGCTCTCCGAGAAAGGCGATCTGCGAAACCCGCGGCGGACCGACTGCCGGAAGGATCAGGCGCACGACCGATCCGGTCGCAGGGTAGCCGCCCGCGCCGGGGAGACGAAGGCGGGTCTTGTTTTGCGGGCGAAGCTCCTCCCCCATCGCCCAGAGCAGGGTGAAAACGATCACATCCCCGTGGGTGACGGCGGCCACCGCTCCTCCTTCGTGCCGCCGCCGCAGGCGCCCGAGGAAACGCACCATGCGCCGCACGATATCCTGCGGCTGTTCGTAAGGCGGGCCCTCGCCGGTATAAAAATCGTCGCGGCGCGCGCCGAGGATCTCCAGCGGCTCGCCCTCGAAACGCGTGTAGACCTCATCGATCAGGCGCGAGGTGCGCACGGCAAGGCCCGCCTGCAGAGCGGCGATCGCCTGCGCCGTCTGCCGCGCCCTCAGACGCGGGCTCGCGTAGAGGGCCCGCAGAGGGATCGGGGCCAGCAGCCGCGCCGCCCGGAGCGCCTCCTCCCGGCCGCGGGCGCTCAAAGAAAATCGCGGCAACCGTCCGTAGAGGATACGTCCCGGATTGTGCACATGCCCGTGGCGCACAAGAAAGACGGTGGTGCCTGCCGCCGGCCGGCGGCCGAATCCTTCGCCGCTCATGGATCGCTCGCGCCTTCCCGCGGAGGACCTCCCCCCCTCAGGAGGCCTTCCTCCCGGAGGAAACTTTCGACGTCCCGAAAAAACCGTTCCCCCTCGGGCGGGCAGTCGTTGTGGCCCGCATCGTAGGCAATAAGTCTTGCGCGGCGGGAGACGTTTCGAAGCTTTTCGGCATGGCCGAACGGCACGATTTCGTCGTGTCTTCCGTGCAGGAGGAGCACCGGCCCGGGATAGCGCTCGAGCGCGGCGAGGTTGTCGAAGGGGTCGCGGATGAGAAAAGGCGGGGCGAGATAGCGCGCGGCGAAGGCCTTCACGCTCGTGAAACTGGAGAGCAGGATGAGCCCCGCGGCGGGACGTCGCCGCGTGAGGTCGCAGACCGCCCCGCCGCCGAGCGAGCGGCCCAGGAAAACGATGCGGGCGCGGTCAACCTCGGGCCGGGAGGCGAGCCGGTCGTAGGCGAGATCGAAGGCCTCGGCGATCCGTCGCTGCGAGGGGGAGCCCTCCGAGCGACCGTAGCCGGGGTACTCGACGAGCAGAAGCCCAAGGCCGAGCTCCCGGAATCGGCCCAACGTTTCGGGCCAGAAGTCGATCAACTCGCCGTTTCCGTGGGCGAAAAGGATTGTCGGCGACGGCTCCGGGTTCTCCGGCGGGGGAAGGTACCAGGCCTCGACACGGCCGAAGGAGGCGGCAAGCCACCAGCGTTCGATTTTCCGATCTTCAAGCGCAGGCTCCGCGGGAGCGGGGATCATCCAGCAGGGGAAGAGCACGTGGCGCTGCAGCACAAAGAGAAGGAAGCACCAGCCCAGGTAAAGGAGCAGCAGGATTTTCAGGGCCGAAAGCATGAAGCCGAACTCGCCGCGAGAGCAAAAGGGTTCGCGCCGCCGTATTCCCGGGCACGGGGCCTTGGCTGATTTCGGCCCTTGAAGGAAACTTCGCAGGAAGGGGAAAAGGTGTCAACCACGAAACCTTCGTCAAGCGCCCAACCGATTCCGAACTCTCCGCTGACGCCGCGCTAACCGGAAACGGCGAGACTTTTCCCCGTCCGGGCGGGAAAGTGTTCGGCAAGCCCCCCGCCCGCCGGAGGCCTTTTCATGGGTTCCCTGCGACGCATCGGGCTCGTCGCCCACGACGAGCGCAAGAAAGACTTGTTGGACTGGGTGCGCTTCAACCGCGAGACCCTCTCGCGCCATGCGCTCTGGGCGACGGGCACGACGGGGAGGATCCTGACCGAAGCCTGCGATCTCGAGATTCGGCTGCTGAAAAGCGGACCCCTCGGCGGCGACCAGCAGCTCGGGGCGATGATCGCCGGCGGCGAGCTCGACATCCTCATCTTCTTTTGGGACCCGATGACCGCCCACCCGCACGACGTGGACGTGAAGGCCCTCTTGCGCATGGCGGTTCTCTACAACGTCGCGATCGCCTGCAACCGCGCGACCGCCGACTACCTCATCTCGAGCGATCTTTTTCATCGCGACTATCGCCCGACCGCGGGCGATGCCGAGGCCGCCATGCGCGTGACGGGTTAGGCGGGGGGATCTTGCCCCGCGCTTTCCGGTGCTTACGATGAGCAAAAACCCTTGGAACCGGAGGGATCCCCATGAAAGCAATCTGCGCGTTTTCTGCGATCGGAATTTTGGCGGCGTTCACGGCGGTCAACCTCTTCATCCCCTATGCGCTTCTCGTGCTGGCGTTGGGAGCTGCCGCCGCCCGGGCCTTCGGCATTCCTTGCGGGATTTTTTCCGGGAAAAAGGGATCTTCCTGCCGCCTCGGCACCTGCTGATTTCCAAAGCCCGGCGGATCGAAAACCCTCAAGGAATTTCCCGGAAGGGCGATACACCGGATCGAAAAAGGTGCATCAACCCGCCCGGGAGGATCCCGTGAAGACCGCACGCGCCGTCGGCCCTCAATTCCTGAGGCTCACTCCGCAGCTTGAGGAAGACCCCCCGCCGCGCCAGGCGGGCTGCCCTTTCTACCGGGGCTGCCTCGGGGCCGCGGCGGCGGCGAACCTCGCCCTCGACTGTTCCCGCTGCCCCGAAGAGGGTCATCCCCCGGCCGCCGTGGCGGGAAGGGGGACAGCCGCCTGCGCCTGATTCCGAAATCCTTCGTTTGACAGGGTTCGGGCTCTGGGCTATGGGGAAGTCCCGTTCGCTTCGGGCGACCCCATGGCCACGATCCGCATCCTTCTCTTCCTCACCCCCTTCGCCTTCGGGGCCTCGGTCCTGGGACTCGGCCAGGACATTTCCTGGGATCTGCGGAACTACCATTATTACAACCCCTTCGCCTTTCTCTTCGACCGTCTGGACCATGACGTCGCCGTCGCCCACGTGGCCACCTACTACAACCCCCTGCTCTACATCCCCTTCTACCATGCCGTCACCCGTCTGCCGCCCAAAGCGGTCGGCTTTCTGCTGGGGTTCCTCCCCGGCCTGAACGCCTGGCTCCTCTACGCCATCACCCGGCGGGCGATCGACCCCGCGGATTCGTCGAAGGCCCGCTGGTTCTGCCTGGCGCTGACCGCGGGGGCGATGCTCGGCATGATCCACCTGGCCGAGATCGGAACGAGCTTCGGCGACACCGTCGTGAGCCTTCCGGTGCTCGGAGCGGTCTTTCTGCTCGTCAGGTTCCGGGAACGGCTCGGCGGTCCTCTCGGAGGCGGCGCTCCGGTTGCGCTCGCGGCCGGGGTGCTCGCCGGCTCGGCCTGCGGGGTGAAGCTCCCCTTCGCCATCTACGGCGTGGGCCTCTGTACGGCGCTCTTCGCCTTCCCTTTGCCCTTCCGAAGACGCTTCACCCTCGCTTTCCTCTTCGGCGTGGGGGTCCTGCTCGGGATCGCGGCGACCGGAGGCTTCTGGCTGCTCACGATGTGGCGGCGGTTCGAAAACCCCGTCTTCCCCTACTTCAACGAGTGGTTCCGCTCCCCCTGGGGCGCGGAGGGCTCCTACCGCGACGAGCGCTTCATCCCGCGCGGCCCGGCGATGTGGCTGCTCTTCCCTTTCTGGTTCAACGTGGAGCCCACCCGCGTGGGCGAGGTGGGCTTTCGCGACCTGCGCTTTCCCCTGCTCTACGTGCTTCTGGTCGCCGCCCTGATCGTGGAAGGCCGTCGCCTGCTTCGCGGGGCGAAAACCGCCGCGGGCGAAGAGCTTGCCTCCTCCGGGCTCGCCGGGTTTTTCGTCACCTTTCTCGTCGTCTCCTTTCTCTTGTGGATGAAGCTCTTCTCCGTCTACCGCTACGCCGTCGTCTGCGAGTACCTGGCCCCGCTCACCATCTATTTCCTGCTTGCCCGGCTCCTCCGCCGCCCGCGGCGGCTCAAGGCCGCCGCGCTCGCCGCGGTCGCCTTCCTGGTTCTCACCCTCGAGCCCGGCCACTGGGGAAGAAGACCCTGGACGGAGGACTATTTCGACATCGCGCTTCCCCCGCTTGCCGCCGAGCGGCAGGCGATCGTTCTCGTGACGGGACATGACCCGGTCGGCTACCTGATTCCTTCCTTTCCCCCGGAGGCGCGTTTTCTGCGCATTCAGGGCTTCGTGACCGGGCCCTCGACCCAGCTGAACGAAACCGACCGGCTGATGATGCGCGCGGTCGCGGAGCACGAGGGCCCGCTTTTCCTGCTCTACCGCATCTACGAGGAGTGGCACGCGTTGCATGCCCTCGAGTTCTACGGGCTCGCGTTGGTCCGTGACTCCTGCCAGGGCTTCGTCCCCGGCATCGAACCCCAGCCGGAGCACCCCTTCTTTCTCTGCCGGGTGACCCGGCGGGCGACCCCCTGAAGGGAGACCCTTCATGGATTGCGACAGCCTTCCGGCGCTGCGCACGGCCGTGATCCTTCCCTGCTACAACGAGGAGGCGGCGATCGCCCAGGTGGTGCACGACTTCCGCCGCGCCCTGCCCCAGGCCGCAATCTACGTCTACGACAACAATTCGACCGACCGCACGGCCGAGGTCGCGGCCGCGGCCGGCGCCGTCGTGCGCCGCGAAACCCGCCAGGGCAAGGGCCACGTCGTGCGCCGTATGTTCGCCGACGTCGAGGCCGACATCTATGTTCTCGCCGACGGGGACGGGACCTACGACGCGCAAAGCGCCCCGGCCATGATCGAAAAGCTCCTCGCGGAGCGGCTCGACATGGTCGTCGGATCCCGGCTCACCACCTACGAGGGGGCGGCCTTCCGGCCCGGCCACCGGTTGGGAAACGATCTCCTCACGGGCTTTCTCGGGCTCTGCTTCGGCCGCACCTTCAGCGACATCCTTTCCGGTTACCGGGTCTTCTCGCGGCGCTTCGTCAAATCCTTTCCTGCGCTCTCCACCGGCTTCGAGATCGAAACCGAGCTCTCCGTGCACGCCCTCGAGCTGCGCATGCCGACCGCCGAGGTCGCCACCCCCTATCGCGCGCGTCCCGCGGGCTCGTCAAGCAAGCTCCGCACTTACCGCGACGGCTTCCGCATCCTGATGATGATCCTCGACCTCTTCAAGGAAGAGCGGCCGCTCGCCTTCTTCTCGATCATCGCCGCCGTGCTCTCGCTCACCGCGATCGTCCTCGCCGTCCCGATCGTCGCCACCTATCTCGAAACGGGCCTCGTCCCCCGTTTTCCCACCGCGATCCTCTCGACGGGGCTCATGATCCTCGCCTTTTTGAGCCTCAGCTGCGGCTTCGTCCTCGACACCGTCACCCACGGCCGCCGGGAAATGAAACGTCTCATTTACCTCTCCATTCCGCCTACGGGAAAGATAACGGAGGTCTGAGGCTCGGCTTCCCCGTTTCCCCACCGTGGATTTGACATCCACCCGCGCAGTATTAGGATCCAAAGTACATTCAAACCGGGCATCAAACCCTGCGGAAAGGCGGTGGACAATGTCTTTGCAGGCATGGAGTGTCCTCTGCTTGGGGTTCGGCGCCGTCGGGGCGGTCTTCTCGGCGGCCGGCGCCGCCGGCCTCGAAATCGAGTCCCTTGTCCGCGAGGCGCTGGCCCGCAACCCGGAGATCCGCACCGCGCGCGAGCGGGAAAACGCCCTGCGGGAGCGGGTCCCGCAGGCCGGGGCGCTCGAGGACCCCGTCGTCGGCTTCGGGATCCTGAACGTGCCGCGGAACTTCGACCTGGACGAGGAGGACATGACCATCAAGGAGCTCTCCCTGGCGCAGAAATTTCCTTCTCCGGGAAAGCTCAAAGCCGCGGTGGATGCGGCGGAGCTCGAGGCCCAAGCCGCCCGAGCCGAGACCGAGGAGACGGCCAACCGCGTGGCGGCCGAGGTCAAGGAGGCCTTCTACGAGCTCTCTCACGCCCACCGCGCGCTCGAGGTGACGCGCCGGAACCGCGAGTTGCTCGAAGAGCTCGCCCGCATCGGCCGCGCCCGCTATGCCGTGGGTCGCGGGCAGCAGGAGGAGCTTCTGCGGACGGAGCTCGAGATCACGGCGATGGCCGATGAGCTGCTCCGCCTCGAGGAGCAGAAAACGGCGGCCGAGGCGCGGCTCGGCGAGCTTCTCGACCGCCCGGCGGGGGAAGTGGGGGAACGACCGGTCGACCCGGCCT
>CAZQUP010000009.1:0-29523 GCA_964596545.1 uncultured Desulfatibacillum sp.
CCCCCTTTTCGCGCTCGAGCTCCTTTCCGAACCCGGCGCGGTGAACCGGTTCACCGGATTGGTGATCGGGGCCTCTTCAGTCGCCGCCGCCTCGGCTGCGGTTTTTCTCGGGCGCCTGGGCGACCGCACCGGCCACCGCCCGATCGTCGCCGCCTGCGCCCTCACCGGCGGCATCGCGTTTCTCCTGCAGGTCGTCACCGAAAGGAGCTTGGGCTTTTTCCTTCTGCACCTGATGGCCGGCATCGCCCACGGCGGCATCGTCACCGGGGTGAGCGCGCTGCTCGCCCGCTATACGGACTGCGGCGAGGAAGGAGCGGTCTACGGGCTGGACAACTCGGTCAACGCCGCCGCCCGTGCGCTCGCCCCAATGGTCGGGGTGACGATCGGCCTGCTCTTCGGCTACCGGTCCGTTTTCGGGGCCGTCGCTTTCTTTTACCTCGCGGCGGCCTTGATCGCCTTCCGCCGCCTGCCGCGCCCCGCCGCCTGCCCTCCGCCCTCGAGCTCCTGAGGGGGCCGGGGCTTTGCATCGCTTGCCGGCGGTGATATCCCCCGGGGGGGAATTCATCGCCGATTCTTCCGCCCCCCGGGAAAGGAGGAAAAACCCATGAAAACGCCCGCCTCGATCAAACCGTTCAGGCCGCCACCGAAGTCGCCGCCGGGGACACCCGGCTTTCCACTTCCAAGTTCGTCTCCACCGTGCTGACCGAGCATCAGGCCGGCAAGCTCACCGCCGACGTGCTCCAGGCGCCGCTTCCGATTCTCGAGCCGCTCCAGGAGAAGGGCCTGCTTGCGGCTTGTCGTCCTGAGGCCCTCGCCGCCTATCCCGATTGGGCGCAAGGAGATGATCGCGTTTTCACCTTCGGCGTCGAGACGGTCGCCCTGATCTACAGCAAGGAGCCCGTCAAAGCACCCGATGCTCCCCGGCGCTGCGAGGATCTCGCCGACCCGAAAAGGAGGGACAAGATCGTGATGGCCGATCCTTCCTCGCATGCCACGACCACTTCCTGGCTGGCGGCGCTGAAGGAAAAGGTCTTCGCCGAGGAAGCTTCTTGGAGAAGGTTTCCTCAGGGCCTTGCGGACAGCCGGCCGATGTTCGTCGCCTCCTTCGGGCCGGCTCCCGCGCCGATCGAAAGCGGCGAAAAATGGATCGGGATCTCGATGCCCAAATACATCGTGATCAGGGCTCCGGCCCCGCTCGATTGGGCCCGGGTCGAGCAGCCGCTGTTCGGCTCCCCGCGCGCCATGGCGCTCGCCGCGGCCGCCCCCGTCCGCGCGCCGCGCGGCTTTTTGCGGAATACGGTCTATCCCGGGAAGCAATGAAGATCCTCGCCGAGCAGGTGGGCGAATATGTGTTGCCCCGGGGCATCGTCCTGCCGATCGGGGGCCTCGAACAGCGGGTGGCGCTCGCCCGGGCGCTGGCCGCCTCGCCGCGGGTCATCCTCTTCGATGAGCCCCTCTCCAACCTGGACGCCAAGCTGCGGGAGGAAACGCGCAAGGAGCTGCGCGCCTTTCTCACGCGTCAGCGGGGCGGGGCGTCTCGCCACGCTGGGGCGGATCGTGTTTCCTCTTCTCGTCCCCTTGATCGTTTCCGGGTGGATTCTCAAGGCCGCGATGTTCGTGCGCGAGTTATCGCTTTCCGTCGTGCTCTTCCGGCCCGGCACCGAGGTGCTCGCCGTTCAGATTCTGCGTTATTCCGAGGACGGGCTATGGGGCAGGCCGGCTGGCCGCGCTGGGAATCGTGATGATTTTGATCTCCACCGCCCTGCTTGCGATCGCCGGGATGGTCGGCCGGCGGCACCTGCGGTCCTTCGGCCTCGAGGCTTCCTGAAACTCAGGCTGCGGTTTGCCGGCGCCGGCTCGGGGCAGGGAGATAGTGGGTCGCGGGGCCCTTGCCCGCCTTGCGGAGCAGCCCCCGCGCCACCAGGTCCTGTAAATCGTAAATGGCGGTGCGCACAGGGAGGTTGCCGCCGACGATCTCCTGGTAGCGGCTGCGCGTGATGCGACCCTCGGCGAGGATCACGGGCCAGGCCCGCGCCTGCCGCGAATTGAGCCCCTCGGCCGCCGTCGGCGGGGCCTCTTCCCGCCGATCCGCACTCGCCGCGGCCTCCTCGTCTTCGGCATCCTCTTCCCAGCCGTCCAAGGCGAGGGGGATATCCTCGGCCTGGATCAGCGCGCCCTCCGCCATCACCACCGCGCGCATGATACAGTTCTGGAGCTCACGGACGTTTCCCGGCCAGTCGTGCCGTCGCAGTTTGGCGAGCGCCCCTCGGCTCAACCCCAGATTCGCCCGTCCGGTCCGCCGCTCCTCGCGATCGAGGAAATGGCGCACGAGCAAAGGAATGTTTTCCCGCTGCTCCCGCAAGGGGACGGTGTGCAGGGTGATCACCTTCAGGCGGAAATAGAGGTCTTCGCGGAACCCCCCCCGCCGGATCAGCGCTTCGAGATCGGCGTTGCTCGCCGCGATCAGGCGCACATCGACGGTGGTTTCGCGGTCGCTTCCCAGCGGCTTGATCTTGCGTTCGGCCAGCGCGCGGAGCAGCGCCTGCTGCACGCGCGGGGAGGCGACCTGCACCTCGTCCAGAAAGAGGGTTCCGCCGTCGGCTTCGAGGAAGGCACCCTTGCGGTCGGCCTTGGCTTCGGTGAACGCCCCCCGCACATGCCCGAAGAGCGTGTCGAGAAGAAGGTTTTCGTCCAACGCCCCGCAGTTGATCGAAACGAAGGGGCCCGCCGCCCGCGGACTCATCCGGTGAATCGCCTCCGCCGCGAGCTGTTTGCCCGAGCCGGTTTCCCCCAGGATCAGAACGTCGTAGTCGACTTGGGAAGCCTTCACGATTTCGGCCTTGAGCCGCTCCACCCGCGGGCCGCGGCCGACGATCGCCGGCACGGGATCGGCGCCTGCGACTGTCGCGTACCGCTCGATCCGCGCTTCCTTTTTCAGACCGGCATCCCGCAGAGCCTGCTCTTTGCGCTGCAGGGCTTCGAGGTGTCGCTGCTGGTCGGCTATCAGCCCGTTGATCGCCTGCTGCAGAATCGTGATCTCCTTGCCGCGGCAGGCGATCTCGATCGGCCGCAGATCTTCGTGCAGATTGGCGACGGACTCGGCCAGGTGCAGAATCGGCCGGGTGAGAATCTTGCCGATCCAATAAATGAGCCCCGCCACGAGCAGCGCGGACACAATCGTGATGATCAGCATCAGGTCGATGTGCCGGTATCCCGCGGCCTGGGAGAGTCGGCTGACGTCCCGGAAGGCGAGCCCGCCGATCGGTGTTGGAGCCGCGGCAGCGGATTGGCGGATGCGTACCGGGGCGTAGGCGAGAAAATGGCTGCCGCCGATCGTCCCCGCCGCGGGTGAAGGCAGAGCGACGACACCGTGCTTGCCGCGCATCACGTCCTCCACCATGATCCAGTATTCTTCGCAGGTGGAATCGGGGCGGAAAGCGAAAGGCTGACCCTTTCGACCCAACGTTCCGGTGTATCGGGATCGCACCTGATGCGTGTTGATCTCCTCGCTGATTCTGCCTGCCGGTTCGGACTCGAACAAAACCCAGCCATCGGCGTCGAAAAAGTAGAAAAAGCGCGCTTCCGAAGTGCGCGGAAACCCTCGAGTCGGCGAATCTTCCGCGTTGTGCAAGGACAGGATGTTTCTCAGACTGCGCGCGTCAAGAAAGAGCAGCAGAAAACCGCGGTCTTCAGGGTAGCGGAGGGCCGGGGTCGCCAGGGATAACACCTGGCGGGTAATGCGCTGGTTTACGTTTTCGGGCTCGGGGAAAGGAAAATCCATTTCTAAAAGCGTTGAAATTGCAATTTTTCCCTCCTCCAAGTTTTTGAAACTTTCCAAGGAGGAAAGCAAATTCGGCTTAACGGAATCGGCTTGAGCCTGCACGATACGATTCCCGTTTGCCAGATAAACGAGGTGATCAGGGCTCTTGCGCGATAAAAAGGCAATTCCGAGAATATCGTTGTGACGGCGTTCCGTAGATTTCGCAAGAAACCTGATCAGGGCGTCGGGATGAAATTCATTCGAAGTCAAATCGATGAGTTGTTCACGAAACCAATCCAGCCGAACCTCGATCTCATTGCGCAGGGATAGCGTCTCCAGAAGCGTAGCACGCGCGAGCGCGTTGTTGATGAACTGCCGTGAAACCGTGTAGGTGAAATAGCCGGTCAAAGTCATCAGCACGATGACCGGGGGAATGAGCCCCAGCATCAGGCGTGTTTTCAGGCTGCTCGCCAGAAGCGCGTTACGCAGTCTTTCGAAACTCGAATCGGGCGTTTCACCCTTAAACCAGCGCATGGCAAGAAATCATCCTGAATTGCAAAATAGGAGAGCCCCTCGCTGCCAGACCGCTTCAACATCTACCAATATGCCAAGAAAATCAAGTAAAATCGGATGGTGGACTTTTGCCAGAATCGTGGTACGGGGCTTGCTTAGAGGTAGGTGTCAGCGACAGCCATGCAATTTTGCATACTGCCCATCACCAATCTGAAAGGAGGCAATCGCATGCAACTATTGAAACGGATGTGGATCGCCTTGGGTGCGTTCAGCCTTTCCACCCAGGTCGCGCTCGCCGCCGGCGGAGGTGGGGAACCGATCGTGATCGTCGCCGATTCGCGCAAACTCACCGGCATCATGGCCTGGTGGGCGAACCTTTACAACGAAAGCCACTTTTACTTCACCCTGCTCACCATCATCATCATTCCCGTGGTCGGTGTCATTTTCGGTTTACTCGCCGACCTGGTGATGCATTTCGTGGGCATCGATCTCTCCTCGCGCGACCTGGCCGAGCACTGAAAAAACCACGGTCCCCGGCGATCGCCCCGGGGAGGTGAAAGAAAGGAGATTGCGCATGGATTGGCTGTATGTCCTTATGCCCATCGCGGGCGTCAAAATTTTCTGGCCCGGCCTGATCATCCTGGGCGTAGGCGTAGGAGTGATCGGCGGCTTCTTCGGTATGGGCGGAGCCTGGATGGTGACCCCGGGTTTGAACATCCTGGGATTCCCGATGGCCTTCGCCATCGGCACCGACATCGCGCACATGGCGGGCAAATCGCTCATTTCCACCATGCGGCACGGCAAATTCGGCAATGTGGATTACAAGCTGGGCCTGATCATGCTGGTGGGGACGGTGATCGGCTTCGAAGTCGGCGCACAGATGATCATGTGGCTCGAGCGCATCGGCCAGGTCGGTCCGGTGGTGCGCTGGATGTATCTGGTGCTGCTCGCCCTGATCGCCTGGATGGTCTTCGCCGACGTCGCCAAGCGCCGCCGCAAGGAAAAAGAGGCCCTCGCCGCCGGGAAGGAAGTCGACAAACTCGCCACCGGCATCGAGTGGCACAAGACGCTGCACAAGATCAAGATCCCCCCCATGGTGACCTTCAAACAGGCAGGGATCACCTGCTCGGCCTGGCTGCCGATCCTGGTCTCTTTCTTCACCGGCTGGCTGGCGGGCATTCTCGGCATCGGCGGCGGCCTGATCCGAATGCCGGCCCTCATTTACCTCGTCGGCTGCCCGACCCACGTGGCCGTCGGGACCGATCTCTTCGAGGTCATGATCTCCGGTCTTTACGGGGCGGCCTCCTACACCTACAAGGGCCGGACCGAACTCGTGGCCGCGATCATCATGCTCGTCGGCGCGGCGATCGGGGCGCAAGTCGGATCGGTGGCGACCAAATACATCAAGGGCTACGGCATCCGCATCGCCTTCGGCCTGGCGGTCGTCGGCTGCTTCATCTCCGTTCTGCTTAAGTTGATCCCGACCTACTACCCGCCTCTTTACACCATCTGCGACGTGAGTGCGACCATCCTCATCCTGGGTCTCGTCGCCGCGATGTCGGCCTACATCACGATCAAGATGGTCCAGGGAGCGGCACGGGAAGTCGCCATGAAAAAAGGCAAAACGGTTTGACCGCGATTCACCGCGGTCACCCGCCAAGGAGGGAATATGGGGAAGAATCGCCTGTGGCTGCATTTGTTTTTCATACTGCCCCTCGGCCTCGTCTTGGGGTGCGCCGAAGGGGGGAAAGTCGATCAGGGTCGGGTGGTCGAGTTCGATGCCGCAAAAAGGCTCGTCACCATCATCCGGGACGTGAAAAACGACACGCTCAACCCGGATTATTCCTATTTGCCGCCGCTCACCTACGCCCTGCCCGAGGATCCCGCCGAAACCGGGCCGCTGCCGCGGGCCGGGGGACGGCTGAAACTCGATGCCGACAAGAACCAACTGAAAATCTACAACCCCGCCGCCAAAAACTTCCTGTGGATCGATTTCAAGCCGGTGGAGAAGATCACCCGCGTGGAGCCGAACAACCCGCTCGTCCGCGGGAAGAACTTCCCGATCATCGACCGGGAGAAAAGAACCATCACCCTCTACTCTCCGCGCCAGAAGATCTACGAGACGATCGAAGTGGCCGAGGAGTACCTGAAATGGCCCGACTCCACCTGGGCGGCGGGGGACGAGGTGCGGATCTATTACAAGGAAGAGGGCAAGTCGTTGCGTTTCATGAACATCACCCAGACCGACATTTTTAAAAAGTGATCCCGCACTCCGGGGGAGACCGGCCGATTCCGGCCGCTCCCCCCGGATGGGAAAGAGAGGAGATCATGCCGATTCTCTTCGCCGTCGGGGTGAACCTCGCCGTCCTGGCTGAGCTGTGCGCGGCGATGGCCTTCGCCGCCCAGGCTCCTCCGGAGCAGTTCACCGCCGTCTTTTTCAAGGTCTTCTTCGGGCTTCTCGCCCCCACGCTCGTTCTGGCCGCGATCGGCAAGCGCATGCTGCGCGGTCGTGCGGCACACCGTGATTCCGCCGGAGAACCCGGAGCCGCCTGAAGGGCTCGCCATGAATCAAGATTTCTCCGCAGCCATCTATATGGTCAAAAAAACGGCGGACGGTTTGACGGTCTTCTTCCGCGCCGGCCGGCGCCGGGGAATCCGGCCGGGGGACCGACTCGCCGTGCTGAACGAAGAGGGTCTGCCTGTCGGCGAAATCCAGGTTCGTTGCTGCTCGGAGGACGACGCCGAAGGGGACGCTCTCGGGGAAATCGCGATCGGCATGGGCTGCCGGGTCGACCTTTCGCGTTCTTCCGCCTAATCTCCGCCGCCGCCCCGATCTCGACCGGATGAGGTCAACGTACAGCCCGTCTCCCCGCTTCCTTCCGCGTCCAACTGGAAATTGCCTTCGAGAAAACAGCGCGTCAGCTGCCGCACATGCTCCTCGGTGTGCATCATCATGTCCATCTGCCGGGTGAAAAGGAGCAGGCTCCCCAGCATGGTGAGCAGAGCCTCGACCTGGGGCCGCTCCTGCTTGCTGACCCGCGCCCGCACGTTATCCCCCTGAACGTCCACGAGAAAGCCGTGGTGGGCCAGAACCTGTTCGATCATGCGGGCGCGGCGCGCCCGGCGGACGTCATCCGCCGCCCCCCCCTTGAACTGAAAGTGGACGTAGTTTTTGGCCGCCGTTTGACCGCAATAGGAGTCGAGCACGCTGTAGTGATAGCCCACGCGGGAGCTGAAATTGAGGTACTTGTCCGAAATGATGGCGTAGCTGCGGTCGCCGAAGCGCTCGTTTCCCACTCCGGGCTGGGAGAGCATCTGCTCGCTCAACACGGAGACGAAGCCGCTCAGGTTGACGGGGCGGATGTGCGGCGAGCAGAGGGCGGGGTGGAGCATCCCTTGGAGCAACGCGCGGAAGGGAACGGAGACGACCTGCTCCGGGGTGACCTGCGAGGCCCGGGTCGCATCCACGGAAAGACCGCCGAAGAGGTCGATCACATAAAGGTCGAGAGGCACGGGGGCCTTCAGCCGCACGGAGATGCGGCTGCGGTCGGTCACGAGATCGCCGAGCTGGAAGATCACTGCGTAGGCCGTCTCGTGGACGAAGCGCATGATGTCGTGGATCGTACGGCAGTGCTCCTCGCTGAACTGCGGCGATTTGGGATCCGTCAGGTAGAGCGGCACGATGAGATCGGCGCGCCGCCGCAGGGCCTGGTAGGCGGGGCCGCGGGCCGCGATCGCCCCGCGCTGCGGCTGCGCCTCGAGGATTTCGGCCACCCGTCCCAAATACACCCGCCCATGGTAGGCATCCACGGTCACCTCCACGCCTTCGGGGATCACCGCGGTCGCCCGCCGGGTGTTGAGGAGGGTGGGGACCAAGTATTCACGGGCCAAGGAGGCCATGTGGCAGACGACCCCGCCGTAGTCGGTCACGATGGCCTGGGCCTTGTTCATGGCGATCACGTACTGCGGGGAGGGGTGCACGGCGACGAGGACGCCCCCGTCCGGGAAAGAGGCGAGATCTTTCTCGCTGCGGACATGGACGGCGACCCCGCAGCCCACGCCGACACAGGCGATCTCGGCCTCTTCGATCAGAGGCTGGGCATCCGGCGGGGCCGGAGGAGCGGGGCAGTCCCGGCCGGGTTCGCAGGCCTCGATCCGCAACGGCCGGGCCTGCAGAATGACGATCGTTCCCGTCTCGTCGAGCGCCCATTCCACGTCCTGCGGCGCCCGGAAGTGTTCTTCGAGCCGGAGGGCGGCCCGGGCAAGCTCCTCGGCCTGGGGATCGCTCAGGCAGGGCAGACGGCGCTCCGCTTCGGGGATCTCCTCCTCGACCACGGACCCCCCGGGGAGGCCGACCAAGCGGACGGGTTGTTCGGCGATCCGCTTTTCGACCAGCCGCGGCGGGTTTGTTTTCTCGAAGACGTAGGCGTCCGGGGGGACGATCCCGTCGACGGCATAAGGCCCAAGCCCCCGGACGGCCTGCAGGAGGATCCGATGGTCGAAGGGATTGACCGGGTTGCGGGTGTAGAGCACCCCGCTGGCGCGCGCCGGAATCATCTCCAGGCAGGCGACCGCCATCGAGGCCTCGTGAAAGGGGATCCCCATGTGCAGCCGGTAGGCGATCGCCCGGGGCGAGAAAAGGCTCGCCAGAATGTTTTTGTACTCCTCGAGCACCCGTGCGCGCGGCACATTGAGGACCGTGAGGTACTGCCCGGCGAAGGAAAGGGTCGCGTCTTCGCCGATCGCACTGCTGCGCAGGGAAACGCACAGCGGCCGGCGCGCGGGCGGAACCGCGGCCTCCAGCTCGTCGAAGGCCTCCAGAATCACCCGTCCCAGGCTCGGAGGCACCTCGGCCTCGGCGATCAGCATCTGGATCTGCTCGCTGACCTGCAGGATGGTCTCGGCCTCGATGATGTCGACCTTGGCCTTCAAGCGGCGGACGACCTCCTCCAAGCGGTTGGCGGCCATGAAATGCTCGAAGGCGGCGGTCGTCACGGCGAACCCCCGCGGTACCGCAAGACCGACGCGGTTTCTGACCTCGGCGAGATTGGCGTTCTTTTCCCCCACGAAGACGGCCATCTCCCGGGAGGGGATCTCCGCGTAGCGCAGGACGAATTCCGGGCGGGAAGGACGCGCCGCCGGCCGGTCCGGCGTCTCGCCCTTGACGGCGTTCTGGATCGCCTCCAGCGCGCGGCGCAGGTGGGGATAGGGGCGGCCCGACATCTTCTCGATGCACTCGATCATCCGGCCGCAATGGAAGAAGGTTCTCAGCGTCTGGGCTTCGATGTAAGACAGCCCGAAGGCGGATTTGCCGCGCAGTTTCTCCTCGATGTCGGCGATGATTTTGAGCAGTTCGGTGTTGGATTCGAGCAGGAGCTTGAAATTGTCGTAGCGGACGGCGAAGCGGGACATCAATTCCTTGCGGGGAGTCGAACGCAGGGATCGCAAGAGGTTGAAAATCGGAAGATCCAGGATTTTCACACGGCCTGCGGCCATGGAGCCCCCTGTCCGGAAAACGGTTTTCACCCCGGCCCAACGAAGACGAACCTACACGAAACCGGGGAAAAAGACGAGTCGTCCGGCGCACCCCTTGTCAATCCTGGGCCGCCGCCCTATAAACGAATCTCAGACTCGAGCGGATGCCCGATTTCCAAGGAGAGCCGCCCATGGACAGCCCCACGCCGCACCTCGAAACCCTGGTCCTGCACTCCGGGCACACCCCCGACGCCCAGACGCTTTCGCGCGCCGTGCCCATCTACCAAACGACGAGCTTTGTTTTCCGCGACACGCGCCATGCCGCCGACTTGTTCGCCCTGCGGGACACGAGCGGGTTCATCTACACCCGCATCGGCAACCCCACGACCGACGTGCTCGAACGACGATTGGCCGCCATCCACGGCGGATCGGCCGCCATCTGCACGGCATCCGGCATGGCGGCCGTCTTCTACGCCGTGGCGGCGATCACCGGAACGGGACAAAACCTCGTTTCGGGCTCCAATCTCTACGGCGGGACCCACGTTCTCTTCGAGAACACGCTCAAGCGCTTCGGCATCGAGGTGCGCTTCGTCGACACCTCCCGTCCCGAGGCGGTGGAAGCCGCGATCGACGGCGACACACGCCTGCTCTACACCGAAAGCATCGGCAATCCGCGTGGCAACGTCGACGATTTCGAGGCCCTGGCCGCGGTCGCCCGCCGGCATCGCATCCCCTTCGTCGTCGACAACACCGTCTCGCCGCCCCCGATCTTCAATCCCTTCGAGCACGGGGCGGACCTCGCCGTCTATTCCCTCACCAAGATCATCGGCGGCCACGGCAACAGCATCGGCGGGGCGGTGGTGGAGGCCGGCCGGTTCGACTGGGCGGGCGCCGGGAAATACCCCGAAATCACGGCCCCCGACCCGAGCTACCACGGGCTGAATTTCTGGGAAGCCCTCTGCGCGCTCGAGGGCACGCCCTGCAGCGCCTTCTGCGTCAAGCTGCGGACCGGGCTGATGCGCGACATCGGCGCGGCACTCAGCCCGATGAACAGCTTTCTGATCCTGCAGGGGCTGGAGACGCTCCCGCTGCGGGCGCGGGCCCATTGCGAAAACGCACGCGCCGTGGCCGAGTTTTTGTCCTCCCACCCCCGGGTCCGCTGGGTGAACTATGCCGGGCTTCCGAGCCACCCGGACCACGAGCGGGCGAAACACTATTTTCCTCTGGGACCCGGCGCCGTCCTCGGCTTCGGGCTCGAAGGCGGTCTCGAGGCCGGCCGTCGCTTCATCGAATCGGTCCGGCTCTGCTCGCATCTGGCGAACATTCTCGATGCGCGCACCCTCGTCATCCACCCCGCCACGACGACTCACTCCCAGCTCTCCCCCGAGGAGCAGCGCCGGGCGGGGGTGGAGCCGGAGATGGTCCGGATCTCGGTCGGAATCGAGCACATCGAGGACATCCTGGCGGACCTGGACCAGGCGCTGCAAGCCGCCCATGCCTGAGGCCGGCGAAGCTCAGGGCCTTTCTTGGACCACCGGGGCGGCCGGGCGGCCTGAAGCCGCGAGGGGGTCGTCGAGAAGAGCGAGCGCGCGACGGGCAATGTCGAAGGCGGCTTGGGGCCGCGCCAGGCGGCGGGCCTGCCGCCTCAGGCGACGCAGTCGGAGGGGGTCGGAGAGCAGCGTTTCGATTTTCCAGGGCAGGGTGGCGAACGGCCCGATTTTCACCGCCGCCCCGTTTTCGAGCAGGTAGTCGGCGTTGCGGCTTTCCTGGCCGGGAATGGGGTTGACGATGGCGAAGGCCGCCCCGCGCGCCAAAATCTCAGAGGCGGTCAGGCCCCCCGGCTTGCTGATCACGAGGTCGGCGGCCGCAAGCCACCGGTCCAGGATCGAGGTATAGCCCAGGATCTGCAGGCGATGAGGCGCGCGCGGCGGAAGCGCGGCGAGCCGACGCTCGAGCGTCGGGTTGCGGCCGCAGACGACGGCGAGGTCGAGGGGCCGCGCGACCGCCTGCACGGCCTGGACGATGGTCTCGATCGGACCCACGCCGAAGCCGCCGGAGAGAACGAGAACCAGCGGCCGCCCTTCCGAAAGGCGAAGCTCCCGGCGGGCCTCTTCGCCGGACAGCGGCTGGCCGAACACGGGATGAATGGGGATGCCGGTCACCGCGATCCGCGTCGCGGGGATTCCCAACGCTGCAGCGTAGGCCGCACTTTCGTCCGTCGCCAGAAAGTAGTGTTCGCAGGGCTCCTGCACCCAGAGTCGGTGAACCATGAAGTCGGTCACCACCGTCATCTGGGGGATGCCGATCCGCCCCGAGCGCCGCAGCGCCGCGATGATCTCGGACGGCAGGAAATGAGTGTTGATCACGAGATCCCAGGGCTGAGCGGTCAAAAGCCGCAGAAACGGCTTGAGATTCAGCTTTTCCAGGGCAATCCGCAGGGGCGAGCCGGGGGGCTGTTTCTCCTTCGTCGGCCGGTCGAGAACGTCGTAGACGAAACCGAGCAGATGCGGGGCCCGGTTGGCAAAGTCGAGGTAGCCCTTGCCGTAGAGGCGGCGAAAGGTCTTGCTGGCGAGGCCGAGCACGTCGACCGCCTCGACCGTGCAACGCGGACAGAGTTTCCGGAACGCGAGCGCCACCGCTTCGGCCGCGCGCACGTGGCCCGCCCCGACGGAGGCTGAAAGAACAAGGATCCGCGAGGAACGCGCCTTGTTCATCGTCTCCCCGCAAGCACCGCCCTCCGGAATCGTTTCCGACCCGGGCGCCGGAGAACCCCGCCCGGAAGAGGGATGCCCTGAACGGGCTTGTCTTTCGGGAGGTCATCGAAAATTAACTGCAGCCTAACCTTCGATGAACGAAAAGGCAACATTCTCGTGCGTTCGATGTCAAGACGTCGCTTCGGCTTCGTGCAGGAAAGGGATGACCCATGGCCAAGGAACGCATCCTGGTCGTCGATGACGAAGAGGATATCGTCGAGCTGGTTCGTTTTCATCTGACCCGCGAAGGGTTCCTGGTTGAAACGGCCGCCAGCGGCGAAGAGGCGCTCACCAAGGTCCGCCAAGGCGCTTTCGCCTTGATCGTGCTTGATCTCATGCTTCCCGGAGCGGATGGGCTGGAAGTCGCCCGGGCGCTCAAAGCCGAGCCGCGCACCACGGGCATTCCCATCCTGATGCTCACGGCGAAAGGCGAAGACGCCGACATCGTGACCGGACTTGAGCTCGGCGCCGACGACTACGTCACGAAACCCTTCAGCCCGCGGGTGCTGCTCGCGCGCATCAAGGCCGTGCTGCGCCGCCGGGCGCGCACGGCGCTCGACGACCAGGCGGCGCTGACGATCCACGAGCTCGAGATCCACCCTGGAAGACGCAGCGTGCTCGCCGGCGGCAAGCCGGTCGACCTTACGTTTACCGAGTTCCAGCTGCTCTCCTTTCTGGCGCGGCGGCCCGGATGGGTCTTCACCCGCTCGCAAATCGTCGACGCCGTGCGCGGAACCGATTACCCCGTGACCGACAGGAGCGTCGACGTCCAGGTGGTGGGGCTGCGCAAGAAGCTCGGCGCTTACGGCCGCTACATCGAGACGGTGCGCGGGGTGGGCTACCGCTTCCGCGAAAAGCCATGAAACCGCCCCGCAAACTTCTCTGGCGCCTCTTTTTTTCCTACCTCTTCATCGCCCTGGGAGCCCTCTTCATTGCCGGCTGGCACTTCCTCCATACGCTGGAGAGGTTTTTCGAAGATCAACTCACCGCGGATCTCTTCGGACGGGCGCGGATGATCGAGCCCCAAATCCGGACCCTCCTCGATCCCGTGCAAGCCCAGGCCGTGGATGCCGTCTGCAAGATCTCCGGGCGCCACACGGGCACCCGCTTCAGCGTCATCCTGCCCGACGGGACGGTCGTGGGCGACACCTGGGTATCCCCGGAATCCCTCGACAACCATGCCGGCCGGCCGGAAATCGCCGCGGCCCTGGCCGACGGCTCCGGCCGTTCCCGGCGCTACAGCCACACCCTGCGGCAGAACGTACTTTACGCCGCCGTCGCAGCCGATATCGACGGGTCCCGCCTCGGCGTGATCCGGGCCGCCATTCCGCTCTCCCGCATGGAGACCCAGATCGGCGACATGCGACTCGAGTTTCTCGCCGTGGGGGGGGTCGTCGCGTTGCTCGCCCTCGGGGTGACTTTGTTCATTTCCCGGCAGTACGGGCGCAAAATCGACGAGCTTAAGGAAGGCGCCGCCCGGCTGGCCCGCGGCGAGCTGGGGCACCGGCTGCGGCCTCCCGACTCCGAGGAGCTGGGCGGCCTGGCCGAATCCCTGAACCGCATGGCCGAGGAGCTTGAATCCCGCCTGCAGACGGTCACCCGCCAGCGAAACGAACTCGAGGCGGTGCTTTCGAGCATGCTGGAGGGCGTCCTCGCCGTTGACCGCAGCGAGCGGATCCTCAGCCTGAACCCGGCGGCCGCGCGCTGGTTCGACCTCGATGCGGAGCGCATGCGCGGAAAAACCGTTCCCGAGGCGATCCGCAACCTCGCCATCCAGCAGTTCATCGCCCAGGCGCTCCGGACGCCCGGATCGCTCGAAGCGGACATCACCGTCTATCGCGGTGAAGAGCGCACGCTCAACATCAAGAGCACCCCCTTGCGCGGGGCCGGCGACGAGGCGATCGGCGTGCTGA
Source organism: uncultured Desulfatibacillum sp. (assembly GCA_964596545.1). GTDB lineage: Bacteria > Desulfobacterota > Desulfobacteria > Desulfobacterales > SpSt-501 > SpSt-501. The sequence goes on from CAZQUP010000009.1 coordinate 14,415, forward strand.
TCGTTTTCAGCGACGTCACCCGGCTTCGGCGGCTGGAAGAGGTGCGCCGCGACTTCGTCGCCAACGTCTCCCACGAGATCAAGACTCCGCTCACGGCCATCCAGGGTTTCGTCGAGACCCTGCAGCATCACGGCACGGGGGAGGCGGGAGAAACCGCCCGGTTTCTGCAGATTATCGCGCGGCATGCCGGTCGCCTGAACGCGATCGTGGACGACCTGCTGCTGCTCTCGCGGATCGAAAACGAGGGCGAGCGCGGCGAGCTGACCCTCGAGCCGGTCCGCCTGCGGGATCTCTTCCACGGCGCCGTACAAGTCTGCCGCCCCAAGGCCGAAGCGCGCAGGATCGAGATCGCGATCGAGGTGGACCCGCAACTTACGCTGGATGCGGACCCCGTGCTCCTCGAGCAGGCCGTGGTCAATCTGCTCGACAACGCGATCAAATACAGCGAGCCCGGCCAGTCCGTTCACCTGCGCGGCCGATCGACCGAAGCGGCGGTGGTCGTCGAGGTGCAGGACCAAGGCATCGGGATCGAAAAAAAGCATCTTCCCCGTCTCTTCGAGCGCTTCTACCGCGTGGACAAGGCGCGCAGCCGCAGCCAAGGGGGAACGGGACTCGGCCTGGCGATCGTGAAGCACATCGCACAGGCGCACGGCGGGCGCGTGACGGTGGAAAGCCGTGTCGGGGAGGGAAGCCTCTTCCGCCTGGAGTTGCCGCGGGGGCGTTAGCGGGGGGAGGCGGCGGCCCATCAGCCGAAGCGGCCGGTGATGTAATCCTGGGTGAGGGGGTGGCGGGGGTTGGTGAAAATCCGCTCGGTCGGTCCCACTTCGATCAGGTCCCCCAGATGGAAGTACGCCGTGCGTTGCGATACCCGCGCCGCCTGCTGCATGGAGTGGGTGACGATGCAGATCGAATACTGCGTGCGCAGCTCGAAGATGAGGTCTTCGATCACCGAGGTGGCGATCGGATCGAGCGCCGAGCAGGGCTCGTCCATGAGGATGATTTCCGGATTCACGGCGATCGTGCGCGCGATGCACAGGCGCTGCTGCTGACCCCCGGAGAGACCGGTTCCGGGCTCGTTCAGCCGGTCCTTCACCTCGTCCCACAGCCCGGCTTTGCGCAGCGCCGTTTCGACGATCCGGTCGAGTTCCGTTCGGTCGCGCGCCAGGCCGTGGATGCGCGGGCCGTAAGCCACGTTTTCGTAGATCGACTTGGGAAAGGGATTGGGCTTCTGGAAGACCATCCCCACCTGGGCTCGGAGGGGCACGACGTCCACCTTGCGGTCGTAGATGTTCACCCCGTCGAGGAGGATCTCCCCGGTCACCCGACAGCCTTCGATCGTGTCGTTCATGCGGTTGAGGCAGCGGATGAAGGTCGATTTGCCGCAGCCCGAGGGCCCGATCATGGCCAGGACCTCGTTGCGGCCGATGTCGATCGATACGTTGCGGATCGCCTGCTTGTCGCCGTAAAAAACGTTGACGCCGCGGCAGACCATCCGCGGGTTCTCGACCGTCACCGTGCCGACCGTCTCGCGGCTTTCCCGTTCCGGTCGGCCCGGCAACGGCTCCTCTCCCCTAATCCTTTCCCGCTCCGTACCCTTCGTCATGGCCTCTTCGACCCGCGTCAGGGTGAACATGCCCGACCGCCTTTCTCCTAACCGATCCCGCGCCTGTCGTAAAGACCGCCTCCCGGGGAAGGCCTCCCGCCTCAAGCACGGCAAGAGGTCCCGGGAGGCGCAGGACCCCCTACTTGACTTCTTTAAGCACCGTCAGGTTCTTGACGTTTTCGGCGACCTTCTTGCGTTCGGCCTCCGGCAGCGGGATGAGCCCCTTTTCACTCAGATAGCCGTCCTTGCCCCAGGCCTTCTCGCTTGTAAACTCGGCCAGGTACTCCTTGATCCCCGGGATCACCCCGACATGGGCCTTTTTCACGTAGAAGAAGAGCGGCCGGGAGAGAGGGTACTTGCCCTCGGCGATGTTCTCGAAGGTCGGCACGTGGCCGTCCACTTTGGCCCCCTGGATCTTGTCGGTGTTCTGGTCGAGGAAACTGAAGCCGAAGATCCCCACGGCGTTCGGGTTGGCGACCAGCTTCTGCACGATCAGGTTGTCGTTTTCGCCGGCATCGATATAGCCTCCGTCTTCCCGCAGCGAACCGAAAATCTTCTGGAATTTCTTCGCGTCTTCCTTCGCCAGCTTCTTGAGCGACTCGAAGGCGAGCGCCCCGCGCTCCATGGCCAGCTCGAGAAAGGCATCCCGCGTCCCCGAGGTGGGCGGCGGGCCGAGGACCTCGATCTTCACGTCCGGAAGCGAGGGGTTCACCTCTTTCCAGGTCTTGTACGGGTTGGGGACGAGGGCCTCTCCGCCCTTGGGGTCGGGGACTTCCTTGGCGAGGGCGAGAAAAATGTCCTTCGAGCTGAAGACGAGCTGCGGCGCCTTTTTCGAGTTCGCCAGGACGATGCCGTCAAAGCCGATCTTCACCTCGACGATCTCGGTCACCCCGTTTTTCTGGCAGGTTTCGAACTCGGAAGCCTTGATCGCCCGCGAGGCGTTGGAGATGTCCGGGTGCTGCACGCCGACCCCGGCGCAGAAGAGTTTGAAACCGCCGCCCGTGCCGGTCGACTCGATCTTGGGGGTCTTGAAACCGCCGGCTTTGCCGAAACGCTCCGCCACCACGGTGGCGAAGGGGTAGACCGTCGAAGAGCCGACGATGCTGATCGAATCCCGTTGCTGGGCCTGCAGCGGCCCCGCCGCCGCCAGGCCGAAGGCCAGCGCCAAAGAGAAAATCGTTGTCTTCATCAAAGCCCTCCTTTTCATCAAAGCCCTCCTTTTCTGATTACGATCCGGTCCGTGTCGGAGATCTTGGCCTGCATCGGCCGCTGAAACCCTAATGGGTCTTTATGAGCTGACGGTTGGGCTCGGGTTCGAATTCGGTTAGCGGCCTCTGGCTCGGCCTCACCAGCGGCGTTCGTATTTTTTGCGCAGCCAGATCGCCGCGCCGTTCATCACGATGAGGAACGCGAGCAAGACAAGAATCGCCGCCGAGGTGCGCTCGACAAAGGCCCGTTCCGGGCTGTCGGCCCAGAGATAGATCTGCACCGGCAACACCGTCGCCGGGTCGGTGAACCCCTTGGGAATCTCCACGATGAAGGCGACCATGCCGATCATGAGCAGCGGCGCACTCTCCCCGAGCGCCCGAGCCATGCCGATGATCGTTCCGGTCAGCATCCCGGGCAGAGCGAGCGGCAACACATGGTGGAGCACCGTCTGCACCCGTGAAGCCCCCACCCCCAAGGCCGCCTCGCGGATCGAAGGCGGAACGGACTTTAAGGCCGAACGGGCGGCGATGATGATCGTGGGCAGGGTCATGAGCGTGAGCACCAGGCCGCCGACGAGGGGCGCGGAGCGCGGCATATGGAAAAAATTCAGGAACACCGCCAGTCCCAGCAGCCCGAAGACGATCGAGGGCACGGCTGCAAGGTTGTTGATGTTGACCTCGATCAGATCGGTAACCCGGCTCCGCCGGGCGAATTCCTCGAGGTAGATGGCGGCGGCGACCCCGATCGGAAAGGAAAGGATCAGGGTGATCCCCAGGGTAAAAAAGGATCCGCTGACCGCCCCCCAGATCCCCGCTTGTTCCGGTTCCCGCGAGTCCCCTGCGGTGAAGAACGTGCGATTGAAACGCTTTTCGAGGCGGCCCTCGGCGGCAAGACGGTCGAGCCAGGCGAACTGCCGGTCCGTGACACGGCGCTCGTCCTCGGGAAGCCCGCGCCGGAAATGCCCCTTGACCGCCATGTCGATGTCGGCTCCGGCCTTGAGCCAGATCTCGAGCGTCTGCCCGATCAACTCCGGGTCGCGCATGACGAAATCGCGCAGCTCGTAGACCGCCGCGCTGCTGATCAGGGCAAAAAGCTCGCGGCGCTCCTGGCGACCCCGCACGTCGGGGAAGAGCCGATCCAAGCCGTGGCGAATCAAGGCGCCGTAATCGGCTCGCGCGAGGGTGTCGGCATGGAGGACCTCGGGGTCGAAAAAGATCGGCAGACGGATTTCGGTCTGCCGGAAGGCCGTGTATCCCTGCGCGATGATGCTCGCGAACATCAGCGCGAGAAATCCGATGCTGAGGGCGATGGCCAGAAGACCACAGAAGCGGAAGCGCCGTTCGCTGCGATAGCGGCGGGGAAGGCTGGCGCGCACGACGGCGATCGTGCGTTGCTCCCTCGGTCCGCCGGAACCTGCGCTCAGCCGACCGTTATTCATATTGCTCCCGGTAGCGGCGCACGATGTAGAGGGCGATCACGTTCAGAACGAGGGTGACCACGAAGAGCACCAGCCCCAGGGCGAACGCGGCAAGGGTCTTCGGGCTGTCGAACTCCTGGTCACCGATCAGCAGCGTCACGATCTGCACCGTGACCGTGGTCACGGCCTTGAGGGGGTTGACCGTCAGATTGGCCGCCAGCCCGGCCGCCATGACGACGATCATCGTCTCGCCGATCGCGCGGGATACGGCGAGCAGGATGCCGCCCATGATCCCGGGAAGGGCGGCGGGAAGGACCACCCGGCGAATGGTCTCGGAGCGGGTCGCCCCCAGGCTGTAAGCTCCGTCGCGCAGAGCCTGGGGCACGGCGTTGATGAAATCGTCGGAAAGCGAGCAAACAAAGGGAATGATCATGATCCCCATGACGACCCCGGCCGCGAGCGCGCTCTCCGAGGCGACGTCCAGACCGAATATCGCCCCGAGGTCGCGCACGAAGGGTGCGACCGTGAGGGCGGCGAAAAAACCGTAGACCACGGTAGGAATGCCGGCGAGGATCTCGATCAAAGGTTTGGCGATCGAACGGAAGGTCTTTCCGGCGTATTCCGAGAGGTAGATCGCCGACATCAGGCCGATCGGTACGGCGACCGCCATGGCGATGGCCGAAATGAGGGCCGTCCCCAGAAACACGGGCACCGCGCCGAAGGCCCCGGAAGCCCCGACCTGGTCGGCGCGGATCGCCATCTGGGGGCTCCAGGTGAGCCCGAAGAGAAAATCCCAGAAAGGGATGATCCGGAAAAAAAGGACCGCCTCGTAGACCACCGAAAGCACGATGCCGAGGGTGGTGAACACGGCGATCGTGGAGCAGGCGACCAACAGAACGGTCAGGATGCCCTCCACATGGTTGCGCGCGCGCAGGGAGGGCCGCAGCCGGCGGCGTACGAAAAAGGCGACGAGGGTGGCGAGGGCGATGACGGCGACGGAAAGCGCCTGGCGGCTTACCCCGAGCAGCCGCTGGTAGGCGGCCGCCGCATCGCGGATCGCCGGATCGACCGCGGCGGCATCGAAGTGGCCGGCGGCGATGTTGCGGATGTCGTTCACAATGAGGTTCAGCCGGTCCGGAGGCTGGCTGCGCAGGGGCTCGGGCAAGCGCTCGATGACCATTCGGGTGATCATCGCGTTTTCAAAGCCAAGCCAAAGCCCGAAGAGAATCAGGGCGGGAAGGGCGCACCACAGCGCGACGAGCGCGCCGTGGTAGGTCGGCCGGGAATGGAGCCGCACCGCCCGCCCCCCCGCGCCGGCGATGGCGAACGCCTTGCGGCGCCCGGCATGGTAGGCCGCCGCGGAAAGAAGCAACAGTACGCCCAGCAGCACTATCGGGGACATGGCATCGTGGCCTTCGAGGCGATCAGCGGCCGTGCCGATCCGGGATCGAAACGGGACAGTGCCTTCCGAACGTTAGTTTCATGTTAGTTTATTGTCAGTATGGTGTAAGCGTCGGCCTGCGGATATTCGCCCTGCTCGCGGATATTCGCCCTATTCATAGAGGGTCCCGGGCGCCGTCGCCAGAAACTGGGATTGCCGCGAGAGCAGCGAAACCCGGGGCGCGGTCGCCTCCTCGGCGGAACGGGTGGAGCTGAAGCAGAGCTCCTCGGCAAGCCGGCTTACGTAAGCGACCCGAAGCGGGCAACGCAGGCAGGTCTCGTTGTTCTTGTCGGCGTGGCAGAGAAAACAGCTGCGGCAGGGACTGGTCATGGCGATATCCTTTCTTTCTTCCGCGGGAAGGACAAGGCCCGCGGCGGTTCATGCGTCAATGTGGCCCGGAGCGGTTTGCCGCGCATGAGCGGGAAATGAGAAATGCGCTACGCCGCCTTTCCGGGGATGGGCGGACAACGGCCCGGCCGGCGACGCTAACGCAGACCTAACGCGGTTGTGCCAGGAGAAGATTTCTTTGTCCGATCGGCCCTCTCCGGAAAGGACCGCGCCATGCGCTACATCGTCCCCCTGGATGCCGATGAGGCGCTCGCGGAGCATCTCGTCGGCCGCAAGTTCGCCTTTCTCGCCCGTGCTTTCCGCGAGGGGTTCCCGGTGCCGGCGGCCTTCGCCGTGAGCACCCGCGCCCACGCCGCCTGGCGCGTGGAAGCCGCCTGGCCCGAGGGGCTTCGGCAGGAGGTGAAGGCGGCCGCCGACCGACTGGGCTTTCGTCTTTCGGTCCGCTCCTCGGCCGTGAAGGAAGACCTTGCCGGCTGGAGCTTCGCCGGGCAGTATCGCAGCTTTCTGAACATCACCACGACCGCTGAACTTTTCGCCCGAGTCGAGGATTGCTGGGAAAGTGCCGCCTCGGATGCGGTCCGGGCTTACCTCGCCGCCTCAGCCGTGGAGGGCGCCGCGGCCGAGGCGCCACTGATGGCCGTCGTTCTGCAACGCATGGTGCACGCCGCCTGGTCGGGGGTGGCCTTCAGCCGGGATCCTCGTTCGCCCGCCGTCGAAAACGCCGTCTGGATCGAGGCCGTCCGGGGAACGGGGGAGGAGCTCGTGTCGGGCCGTGGCACCCCCTGGCGGGCCCGGGTCGAGCGAGGACGGACGCCGCGGGTTGTCTACGACGCCGGTCCCTCGCCCCGCCTGCCGCTCGAGGTTCCCTGGCCGGAGATCGCCGGGCTGCTCGTCCTCCTCGAAAAGCGGCTCGGGATCCCGGAGATCGATATCGAGTGGGCGCTTGACGGCGAAGGCAGACTTTGGCTGCTCCAGCTCCGACCGATCACCACCCGCGGCGAAGAGGCGACGGATCTGCCCCCGCCCGGCATCTGGACGCGGCGGTTGGCTGAGGATCTCTGGGGGGAGCGGTTGGAGCCCTTTCTGGCCGACGTCATGTTGCGCCACGCCCCGCGCTTCGATCTCTCCCGGATCCTTTCCCGGCTCGGCATCTCTTCGGTTCGGCCGGCGCTCGCCGTCATCCACGGCTATCTCTACGTGAACGGCCGGGCCGTGCTTGCTCTGGCGGCCTTTCTGCCGCGCAGGCTGCGGCCTCCGATCCTGGAGGCCCTTTTGCCGGCAGACCTTCCCCCGGCGGCCGGCCCTCCCGCCATCCCGTCAGCCCGCCGGCTTGCCTGTCTGCTTCGCCTTCCCCTCCTTCTGCTGCGGGAGCCGGCGTGCCTGCCCGGGGTCTGCCTGCGGCGGGCATCCTCCGCCATGGCCGAGATCCGCGCCCGGCTGGACCCGCCGCGGCGGCCGCCTCCCGGCTCCGCCGCGGAAGGGCTCGCGGCGCTTGCCTTCGACCTCGAAACCCTCGGCCGGATCCAGGAAAACAACCAGTGGCCTTATTTCCATGCCGCCGTCCAGCTCGTCTTCCTGCGCGAACTGGCGCTGCGCCGCTTCGGCCTTCCGGGGGAAGGGGTGCTGCAGCTGATCGGCCGCGAGTCCCGCAACGTGACCCTCGCGATCGAGGCCGCCTTCCGCGCCCTTGCGGAGAGTCTGCGCGCGGAGCCGGATCGGGCGATGCGGTTTGCGGCGGCCTCCGCGGCGGAGAACCTGCCGTCGCTTCTGTCTCCTCCCCTGCAGGCGGAACTGGAGCGGTTTCTTGCCGCCTACGGGGCGCGCTCGCGCCACCGCACGCTGCTTGTACCCCGCTGGGCCGAGGCTCCGGAAGAAGTGCTCGGGATTCTGCGGTCTCTGGTCGCAACCCCTCCTGCGCCGACCGGGCGCAACGCCTCCGGGGATTTCCGCTCCCGGTCGGTCCCCCTTATCCTGCGAGGGTTTGCACGGCGGGTGACGCGATTTCTCGATCTGCGCGAGGAGCTGCGCTTTCTCCTCGACCGGGCGCTGTTTCGGATCCGATCGGATCTGCTGGCCCTGGGAAGGCTTCTGGGGCTGGGGGAGGAGGTTTTTTTTCTGCGCTTCGCGGAACTCGAGGATCTCGTCGGCGGCCTCCTGCCGCGTGCGGATGCGCGGCGACTCGCCGAAAAACGTCGGCGTCGCTTCGAGAGTCCGTGGGAGCCGGCCACTTTCTGGATCGAGGGCCGCCCCGAGTACGCCCTCGCGCCCGAAAGGAGCACCCTCCGCGGCATCGGAGCGAGCCCCGGCACCGCGACCGGTCGGGCCGTGCCGGTGTTCAACCCGGCGCGCGCCGTGTTGCGCCGCGGGGACATTCTCGTCGCCCGCCACACCGATCCCGGCTGGACCCCCCTGCTCAGCATCGTCGCCGGAGTGGTGACGGAGGAGGGCGGCTTACTCAATCACTGCGCCATCGTGGCTCGCGAGCTGGGCATCCCGACGGTGGTCGGCGTCCGCGGAGCGATTCGGCTTATTCCCGAGGGCTCCCGGATCACCGTCGACGGGGGCTCCGGGACGGTGGTCGTCATGCCGGGATAAGGGGCGAAAGGGGTCGTGCCGTCGCGGCGGCGGCCGTGCCGGGAGGAAACACGGTGTCCTCCCAAGCGCGGCGCACCAGCCCGCCCGTTTCTTCCCAGTTCCCCTCGGAGATCCACCGCGCGATCCTCTCGGCCATGTCGGGGTAGCGGACGCGGACACCGGCGGGGCGGGCGAGGAAGTCTTCCACCGCTCGCCGGTCCAGACGTTTCATCACCCCGCCCAACCCGAGAAGGCAAAGCGCCCGCGCGTTCGAGAGCTGCTCCATCTGCCCCCGGAGAGGCTTGACGAGGATCTTCTTGCCCAGCTGCAGGGCCTCGCTGGCGAGCTCGAAGCCCGCGTTGGTGATCACCCCGGCGCTTTCGACGAGCGCCTGGAGAAAGCCGCTCCGGGAAGGCAGGCGCCAGCGCAGGTGCCCCTCGTCCCGGGCGCGGTCGACCGGATGATAGATCACGAATTCCCGCTCGGGGAAGAAAACGAGCAGGCGCCGGATGTCGTCCTCCTCCTCAAAAGGAAGGTAGACGAGGATCGGGCCGGCCGTCGGCGAGGAATCGCCGGCGGAAAGGGGGGGAATCACCGGGGGGAGGATCGGCTGGCCGAAATGGTGCCAGTGCAGGCCCAGCTCGAAGCGGGCCGGCGCGAAGCGCCGTAGGACGAGCCAGGCCGTCGGGTCGAAGCCGGCGAACGGAATCCGATGGCGGAAGGCGTACTGGTGGCCGATCCCGATCGCGGGCAGGCGGTGACGGCGGGCGATCCGGGCCGTGATCGGTTCGAAATCGGTGATCACGAGATCGACGCCGCCGATGTCTTCGCCGCGGATGTCGGCGTAGAACCGAAAGAGTTTCAGCCCGGCGAGGGTGCGCAGCGGCTCAAGCCTCCCCCGGCGGGTGGCGAAGGTGAGTCCGGGAAGCACCCGATAGGGCTCGAAGTCCTCCATGTCCCAGAGCCGCTCGGGGGGACGCCCGCTCACGATCACACGCACGTCGTGCCCCTGGGCCTTGAGGCGGCGGATGATCTCCCGCGAGCGGCTCAGATGACCGTTTCCGGTCCCCTGAACGCCGTAGAGGATGCGCAGTCCCATGTTCAGAGCAGGGCCGTCACAGCGATGCCGCAGGCGGCGCTCAGGGTCCCGAGGACCATACCGCCCACAACGTCGCTGGGGAAATGCACGCCGAGGTAGACCCGGGACACGCCGACCGCGGCCGCCCAGAGCCCGGTCACGGGGGCAAGCGCGGGGCAAAAGCGGCTGAGGAGCGCCGCCATCACGAACGCCGCGGCCGTATGGCCGGAAGGGAAACTGAAGCGGTCGGAAGGGCGACGGCGGCAGGCGATGTGCGGCAACGTCTCGAAGGGCCGGCTGTGCTTGACCGCCTGCTTGACCCACCGATAGACGAGGAGTTCGAAGGCGAAGGCGAAGAGCCCCGCCAGCAGGAACTGCCGCCCCGCGGGCGGATCCAGGGCGAGGAGCAGGGCGGCGAGCACGGGGTAGACGGGGCCGTCGGCGCTGCGCGAGATCCACGGCAGCAAACGAACGAAACGGCGGCGGGGATCCAGTCCGAAAATGGCCGCCAGTCCGCGGCCGTCCCAGCGAAGGAGGATCTCGGTCAGCGGGGTCATAAAGGGATTGTCCCGCCCTTTTGTTTGACCGCGGTGAGATCGCCGTGCGTTTTCGATTACAGACCGGTGGCGATCACCAGATCGGTGATCGGCCCGCGGGATTTCTCCCCCTTGAGCACGAGGTGCGCATAGATGCGGCTGCCCTTGAATTTCTTGACCAGCCAGTTCAGGCCGTTGTTCTCGGGGCTGAGATAGGGGGGATCGACCTGCCGGGTGTCCCCCAGGCAGAAGCATTTTACGCCTTCCCCCATGCGCGAGAGCAGCGTGCGGCATTCCGGGCGGGAGAGGTTCTGCATCTCGTCGATGATCACGACCGCCTGCTCGAGGTTCATGCCGCGGATGTAGTTGAGGGGGAGGATTTCGAAGAGCCGCGGGTTGAACACCGGCGGGGTCTCATCCGCCTCGAGGAAGATCTTGTTCGCCGGTCGCAAACGGTGAAGCTTGAGGACGAGATCGCAGATCGAGCGGGTATAGGGCTCCATCTTTTCGTCGAGCCTGCCCGGCAGGTAGCCCAGCTTCTGGCCGATCTCCACGGTCGGCTTGATGACGTAAATTTTTTCGTGGCTCTTGCGCTCGAGCACGAGCGCCAGCGCACAGGCGAGGGAAAGAAAGCTCTTGCCGTATCCCGCCTCGCTCTGGATCGAAACCACCAGAATGTCCGGATTCATCATCAGCTCGATCGCCAGATTCTGGTACACGTTGCGCGGCGAGACCTTCCAGACCCGGTGCGTATAGTCGATCGTTTTCTCCCCCTCGGCCCCGACAAAGACCGGCTTTCCCTGATCGTTCCAGAAAAAGCTGTTCACGGGGGCCCGGGCCCGGTCGGCCGCAAAGCCCGTGAAATGCTCGGCCTCGGAGCGGAAGGGAACGGACTCCCGGTAGATCTCGCTGGGGATGCCGCTCAACCGCGCCTCGAGCTGCAGCATCCGGTCGTTGGTCACGAGAATCGGCTGCTTCAGCCGGCTCTCCCGGATCTCCTCCAGGATGAACCGATCCACGCGGTCGGCGAAACGCGCGGCGACGCCGCCGGCGTCGAGAACCTGAAACGCCTCGGGATCGGCCATCAGCTGGTCGACCACGCGGCCGACGACATGACGGTGTTTGGGGTGCTTGCGCAGGTGGTTCAGCTCGAAGAGGACGTGACGGGGGATGAAAATGCGGTTTTGATTGCCGTTGCGCAGCTTGAGCAGACAGAGGGGGTCCTCGAGCAGGACGTTGGTATCGACGACGTACTCCTTGGTCTCATCCATGCAGGGCCATCCTTTGCTTGAGGTTTCCCGCCCCTCCGGGACGCCTGCGGCAAGGAGGGCGCAAGGCACTCCGGGCCGGTAAAGGACAAGCGGCCGGGACGGACCGGGGGGGAGGTCGGTTCAGAGTGCACCCTGGGCGATGGGAAGGGGCGAATGTCCGAAAGCCTCGTGCTCCGGCTCGGCGTTCGGGACGGCGACGAGGCGGATCTTGGCCGGATCGACGCCCTTGTCCACCAGAAGCCGGGCGGCCGCCTTCGAGGAGACGGAAATCGAACGCACCTGGCCGTAGAACCAGACGAGGTATTTCCAGGCCAGGTCTTCGATGAAGGTGTCCTGCGTCAGCAGGCGCGCCAGGCGCGGCACGGCGTCGCTGTGGGTCGCTTCCATCGGCAGCTCGAGAAACCGGCCGATGAAAAGGCCGGCCAGGCCTGTAGGACCCGAACCCGCCAGATGGATCCGACCCACCGATCGGGAAAAGCAGAAATCGAGCATCTCAAGCAATGGGGGATAGACCAGACGTTCCCCCGGAAGCTCTTCGAACTCGTACACGCCGATCGGCTCGAATCGCCGGCCGGCGCCCGCCTCCACCGCGCCATCGCAGGTCAGAAGGTGGATCTCGCCCGCTTCCCCGCTTAGGCTCACCCGCAGCGCCTGCGCGGCGCTTTCGGCGAAAACGGCGCAAGCCTGCCGTCCGTCCTCGGCGGGCGACTCCCCCCCCAAGGCCGAAGTCACCCGCCGGGCCAGGCGGATCTGCGCGTGATGATGCGCGAAGCCCACGAAGTAGGGCGCCAGAAGCGTGCAAAAGCCGCCGGCGGAGCCGACGGTGTGGAAGATACTGAAGAGATTCGCACCCGACAGGTGATCGAGCAGGTGGTTTGCGAAACCGAGCAGGATGCGGTTGGACATCTTGTGGATGAAATGGAACCAGCGCTCGGCCGCGACCTGGGGATCCCCGGATGACCCCCGCGGCATCACGAAAAGGGTCGGCTCCTCGCGGATCAGGCGTGCCGACTCCTTCCGCAACAGTTCGACCAGCGGGGCAGGCAGGCTGCCCCGGATCCGGCGCAGCCGGGGATACTGCCAGAGCAGATGAAGGCGGGAGAGCAAACCGTTCGCCTCCGTCGCGGTCCCGCGCAGGCTGCGGTCCACGAAGCGCAACAGGAAATCGTGGGGGACCCGGGAGCCGAGGTCGAGCTTTTGTCGGTAGAACTGGTAGGCGATGCTGTAGAGGTTGTGGGCCAGGTGCTTGGGCGAGGAAGGCTGCTCGACCACCTCAGCGGAGCCTTCCTCGATGCCGGCGAAGAATTCCTCGACCGAGCGGGCCCCGTTCACCTTCGTGCACGTCTGCGCGATCGAAAGCGAGCTGTGGTCGTCGGAGCCGCCGATCAGTCGTTTGACCCAGGGCTGCGGTCCGGGCGGCTCGAGGCCGTGCTTGTCCGCCAAGCGCCAGATCGTGGCCGGCTCGAGTTCGACGATCATTCGGCGCAGGCGGCGGTTCGCTTCGGGGTGGCTGTCGCCGTTGATTTCAAAGACGCGGAAGAGAAGAAGGAGCTTTTCGATGTGTTCCGGGGTCACCCGGTCGTTGACGGCGTAGAACGGATGGGCCGCGGCGTGCACGATGCGCTCCCGCCGCAGATAGGTGACCAGCTCGTAGAGGCTCGCCCTGAGCTTCTGGATCTCGGCATGCTGCTTCTCGCTGATGCGGTAGACGAGGACATGGACCTTGCAGCCGTCCTCCGGGAAATAGCTGGTCACCTCCTCGCCGATGACGACACCCGGCAGGTGCGCGATCTCCAGCGCGCCGTCGATGCGGTTGTGGTCGGTGATCGTCACGAGGTCCATGCCCCGCCCCCGGGCGATTTGATAGAGATGCAACGGCTCGGTGAAGCTCTCGGGGCAGCCGATTTTCTGCAGCAGCCACTGCGAAGGCCGCCGGGAGTGGCGTGAATGAACGTGAAGGTCGGCTTGCATGCGTTCCATCCTGCGGGGGCCCTGGGGCTTTCGCCGCCTGCGGCGAGAATCGGGCTCGCGATGCGGTTCACAGCTTGTTCTTTATCCAACCCACATCGTGTTAGTCGGCGATTACGCTCCCACTAAATCTTGATGAATCGGCGGGAGAAGTGAGCCCGGCGGGAGGGGGAATTTCAAGGATGTCCGGAGAACCACGGCGCTCCGGCCACGGCCAGGCCGCAGGCGCAAAGGGCCGCCCCGCTCAAGCGGGCGAGAAGCCTCGGCGAGAGGCGGCCAATCAGCGGGGAGAGGATCCCCGCGCCCAAGAGGAGAAGCGGGACCCAGAGGGAGGAGCCTGCGAAGACCCCCGCGACCCACCCGGCCACGAGGAGAGAGCCGTCATCACGGGGATGCAGCGCGGAAAACACGGCGCTCAGCACGAGGATCGGCAGCGGATTGGAGAGCATGATGCCGAGGGAGGTGAGAAACGCCCCCCGCAGGCAACGCCCCCGACTGCCGGGAAGCGACGGCTCCCGGACGCCGGCGCTGCTCCGTCCGCGGAAAAGACGGATCCCCACCCCGACCAGAACCGCGCCTGCCGCCGGATAGAGCACGCCGCGGTTCTCCAGCAGAAAGGCGTTCAGCAGCGTGAGCCCCCATCCCGCAATCAGGGCGTAAGCGGCGTCGACGAGGGCCGCGCCCAGGACCGCCAGTGCCCCGGCCGCACGGCCCTCGAGCAGCGTGCGCTGCAGGCAGAGGATTCCGATCGGCCCGAGCGGAGCGCAGAGCAAAAAACCGCTCGCCAATCCTTCCCAGAACATGCGGGTCTGTGCTTCTCCCTTCGGGACGGCGTATCGCCGGCACGGTCTCGCCGGAGACGTTTGCCTGCGACCGGGATCCGGTTGGTCAAATGACGGTTAGGCGTATGTTGCGAATCGGCTAAAAATTCATTCCGGCGCCCCCGGATCAACGCGCGAACGGAAAATTCGCGCTTCGCTCACGATCGCCTAAAGAAACCGCGCGAAACGGGATCTCATCCGGTCCCCCGAGACCGTTGAGGAGGTCGCCGATGCATGCGGAACACGGTCAACCCGCTCTTTTCACGCTGACCCCCCCTTCCTCCGGCTTTCGCTGGCCCGCGCTCGCCCTCAAGCCCCTCGAGGCTTTTCTCGGTCTTGCGGATTGCGAACGTCTCTACCGGAGCCTGGCGGCGGTCGAGGATCCACGGGCCTTCGTGCGCGCGACCCTGGAAGGGCTCGCCGTGCAATGCCGGCCGCTGAACGAGGGCCGGGAGCAGATCCCGGCGGCAGGCCCTACGGTCGTCGTGGCCAACCATCCTTTCGGCGGCATCGAGGGCCTGCTGCTGGCCGATTTGCTCCTCGCCGTGCGTCCGGATGTGAAGATCCTCGCGAACTACCTGCTCCACCGCATCCCCCAGCTCCGGCCGCTTCTGATCCCCGTCGCGGCGGCCGCCGCCAACCTCGGGCCGCTGCGGCAGGCGATCCGTTGGGTGTCCGAGGGCGGAATGCTTCTGGTCTTCCCCGCCGGCGAGGTCTCGCACCTCAGACTTCGCTCCGGGGCAATCACCGATCCGCCCTGGAATCCCGCGGTGGGAGCCATCGTACGCCGCAGCCGGGCGGCGGTCGTCCCGGTTTTTATCCACGGCCGCAACCGGATGGGTT
>CAZQUP010000009.1:29533-60267 GCA_964596545.1 uncultured Desulfatibacillum sp.
CACCTCGCCGGGCTGATCCACCCCCGGCTGCGGACCGCGCTGCTCGCCCGCGAGCTGCTCCACCGGCGCGGCCGGCCGATCGCCGTCAAGATCGGTGCACCGATTCCTTTCCGGTGGCTGCAGAGCTATCAGGCGGAAGACCGGCGAATGGCGGACTACCTGCGCTGGCGGACCTACATCCTGGGCTATTCCCACCGGCCGCGGAAAAATCTTCCCGCCTTTCCCGTTCCGGGTGCACGGCGCCGGGCGGCGGCGGTCGCCGCCGCCCAGAACCCGGATCTTCTCCAGGGGGAAATCGCCGCGCTTCCGGCCGAACAATTGCTTGTCCGGAGCGGTGCTTTCGCCGTTTGGTTGGCGGAAGCGCACCAGATCCCTTGCACGCTGCGCGAAATCGGCCGTCTGCGTGAAATCACCTTCCGCGCCGCTGCGGAGGGAACCGGAAACGCCCTCGACCTGGATCGCTTCGATTCGATCTACCTTCATCTTTTCATCTGGGACGAGGAAGAAGGCCGGATCGTCGGGGCCTACCGCATCGGCCCGACCGATCGCATCCTCGCCCGTCATGGACGGAAAGGTCTCTACACGACGACCCTGTTTCACAGCCGCATGGAATTTTTCCGCAAGATCGGGCCGGCGCTCGAAATGGGCCGCTCCTTCATCCGCCCCGAATACCAGAAGTCCTATTCCTCGCTGCTGCTGCTGTGGAAAGGCATCGGCCGATTCATCGCCCGCCACCCCCGCTATCGCACGCTTTTCGGACCCGTGAGCATCAGCCGCGATTACAGCGACCTTTCCCGCCGCCTGCTCGCCTCAACGCTGTTGCAGCACAGCCAGGCGAAGGACCTCTCACTCATGGTCCGGCCCCGCAAACCGGCTCTGCTCAAGCCGGTCCGCGTCCCCGGCTGCGAGCGCATCGTCCGGAACCTCTCCTTCGCCGATTTTCGGGAAGTCTGCGCGCTGATCGCCGACATCGAGTTCCAGCAGAAAGAGGTCCCCGTGCTGCTGCGGCACTACCTCAACCTGGGCGGACAGCTTCTGGCTTTCAACATCGACAAAAGCTTCGGGGACGTCATGGACGGGCTGATCGTCGTCGATCTGCTCAAGACCGACCGCCGGACCCTCAGGCGTTACCTGGGCGATGAGGGCCTGGAGACCTTTATCGCCTTCCACGCCGGTCAAGAGTCGGTGCCGCCGGCCGAATCTCCGGCCGGCGCGTGGGAGACCGGGGCGCTCGCGCGCTCCTCGGGCGAGAGCTGAAGCAGAAAGCGGGAAAGGAAAAAGCCGGCGACGAGCCAGAGCGCTCCTCCGGCGAAGCGGATGATTCCTCCCGGGGAAGCCGCTCGGGCCGCATGCAGCCCCGCCGAGAGGGCAAGAAGCCCGCGGAGGCCGGCCGGAGCCTTCCTCGCCGCCCCGTCCCGTTCCCGGCAGGTGAGGGCGTAGGCGATCTCCAGGGTGCCGTAGCTTGCCCAGAAGAGTCTTCCGTCGCCCCCGGCGAGGACGCCTCCCGTCAGGGCCGTCGCCGCGGCGGCCGCTGCGGTCAGTCCCGCATCCCTGCGGGCGCGCTGCAAGTCCCCCTCCCGAATGAGGGAGGGCGCGGGCGGGGGTCCTTCGATCCCCCGCTCCGGGGGAGCCTCCCGCGCCAGGGCCAGGCAGGCGAACTGCGTCCCGAGGCTCTGCCAGGTCGGGGGACCGTCGCCCAGGCCGCTGCGGGCGAGAAAATCCCCCAGCATGTCGAGATGGGCCGTAGCGGCGAGGTAGCGCAGGCTGCGACGCAGGTTGGCGTACAACGACCGCCCGTTCGCGATCGCCGCGGCCACCCCCAGAAGATCGTCGTCCCGTAGCACAAGATCCGCCGTGCGGCGGGCGAGTTCCGCCCCTTCGACCCCGAGAGCGATTCCGACATCGGCCACCTTCAGCGCCAGCACGTCGTTGAATCCGTCGCCCACCATCATGACGCAACGCCCCGTACTCTGGTAAGCTTGAACGATCTGGAGCTTCTGCGCCGGGTTCAGCCGGGCGAAAACGTGGGCGTTCCCGGCGAGGCTGCGCAGGCGTTCGACGGAAATCGAGCGCAGGTCGGCGGCGTCCAAAATCCGCAGCGGCTCCTCGCCGGCGAGTTGCAGCTCGCGGCCGATGTGCTCGGCGGTGAGGGCCTGATCGCCGGTAATGACCACGGTGCGGATGCCTGCGGCATGAAGCGTCCGGATCAGCTCGCGGGCTCCAGGTCGGAGGGGGTCGGCGAGCCCCACCAGACCGGACCACACGAGCCCCCCCGGGGAGGAGAGAAATTCGTCGGCGTCCCCGGGCGGATCCCAGCGGAAGGCGACCCCGAGAACACGGCGGCCGACGCCGGCCAGACGGAAATTTTCGGCTTCGATCCGGGTCCGATCCTCGGCCGTCATCGGCCGGCATGCGCCCGCCTGCTGCAGGTGGGTACAACGTTCCAGAACCTCGACGGGGCTGCCCTTGAGGATCACGAGCTCCCGTTCGGGGTTCCAGCGATGCCGGGTGACCATGAACGGCCGCTCCGGCGAGCGGTGGCGGATGTCGACGATCGGGTGTTCGCCGCGAAAGGCGGTGCTGCGGATCCCGGCCCGCTCGGCCAGAAGGATCAGTGCGCGCTCGGTCGATGAGCCCTCGAGGGATTCCCCTCCCTCGTGCAGCATGTAGGCTTCATTGCAAAGCGTCAAAAGCGTGAGCTCCCAGTCCGCATCGCGATCTTCCCGGAGGCTCCGAGAATCGAATCCCTCTTCGTCGACTGCAAAACTCCGGCCGCCGGTCACCAGCTCGGTGACGGTCATGCGGTTCAGGGTTAGGGTGCCGGTCTTGTCGAAGCAGACCACCTCGACCGCCGCCAGGCTGCCAAGGGCGCGCAGTCGGCGGATGAGGAGGCGCTTCTCCAGCAGCCGCCGGTGGCCGAGGGCGAAGGCGCTGAGCGAAAGGGTCGATAGGCCGGCCGGGATGGCCGCCGCGAGAAGGCCGAGCGCCCCCCGCAACGCCGCGATCGCACCCATCCCTCGTACCAGAGCCAACACGGCGAACAGACCCGCCGCCGCCGCCCCAGTTGCGGCGAGACTCCGCGTCAGACGCCGCAGGTCCTGAACCGCGAGCGCCTCGGGCGGAAGCAGCGTCCCTAAAAAACTCTGCAGACGGCCGAGGGCCGTGTCGGCGCCGGTCGCCACCACCACCGCCCGACCGCGGCCCTCCACCACGAGCGTCCCCCGGAAGACCATGTTGTCCCGCAGGCTGAGGGGCAGCGCCGCCGGCCGCGCGGCCTCCGCCTGCTTGCTCACCGGCAGGCTCTCCCCCGTGAAGGCGGCCTCGTCGACGCTCAAGCCCTCGGCGGACAGCAGCCTTGCATCCGCGGGGATGCGGTCGCCGGCCTCGAGGTCCAGAATGTCGCCCGGGACGACCTCCTCGAAAGAAACCTCCTGCTTACGGCCGCCGCGGATCACCCGAGCCCGCAGATCCACGCTCTCCCGGACCCTGTCCAGGATCCGCTCGGCGCGGTTTTCAGCATGAGCGCCGATCGCGGCGTTCAAAGCGACGATGGTGAGCAGCACCGCCCCCTCGGCGAACCCTCCGGCAAGCAACGAAGCCAGCGCTGCGGCGATGGAGAGCGCCACCGGCGCGCAGGCGAGCTGGGAGCGAAGAATCGAAGGCAGGCTCCGCGAGGCCATCGCGGGCAGGCGGTTGGCGCCGAAAAAGGCGATCCGTTCGCGGACGCTGCGGCGCGACAGACCGGCCGACCGGGTTTCCATCCGCCGGAGGACCTCCTGAGCCCTCTGGCTGTGCCAGCAGACGGGCGATTCCTCGAGGACGGCACTCCCGGAAGCCCAAAAGCCCTCCCCTCCCGAGACGGATCCGCCCTGCCAGAGACGGCGGATCGTGTCTTCCACGGCCGCGGCCGAACCACCCGGAGCGGTGTGTACCAGCACGGTCGCCGACCACGGGTTCACGGCGACGGAGCGGAACTCGGCTACAGCACGCAGGCGGAATTCCAATACACGCGCGGCCGCCGGATTTTTCCGCATTCCGGCGACTTTGAAACGAAACCTGCCCGTCAGCGCATGCACGAGAACAACCGACAGGCTCTCGCCTGCGGCAGAAGAAGCTTTTCGGGCCGCCTTCCGCGAGGCGGCTCGACCGGAGGGGAAAGGCGGCATGATGATTGATTACGCCATGGGCGGTGCGATCAACATCCTTTTTGACCCTGCGCCCCGGTCCTCATCAAATTCTAACAAATCCCACTTAGCGTCAAAGCCGGTTCAGAGGACGCGGCGATGCGCTTGCAGTCCCTTTCGTCGGAATCCGGGGGCTGCGGCTTAGGAGGATTCATGAAAACCGAAATGATTTCCAGCGACTGCCGTTTCATCGATTTTTTGCAGGGGGTGCGCGGTCGATCTCCCGACGAGATTCTGCGACTTGCCGAGGAGGAAGCCACCCGGGCCGAACGGCTTTCCCTGCGTTTCCGGGGCGGGCCGGTGGGGGCACGCTGCGGGGAGGACTATGCCGAGCGGCTCAAACAGCTCATCGATTACCTGCGCTTCTCCATCAAGCCGCGCAAGCCGACTGCCGATCCGGCCTGGTTCGCCTCGCTTTCCTCCGCAGAATCTTCGCGGGAAAACGTTTCCCGCCCCGCACCGGTCAAAATCATTTCCTGACCCGGATCTAATCCTTTTTGAATCGATCCCCCGCATCATGAAGGACTTCGGGCGGAAGGAAGAGATCCCGCCCGCCGGAGTCCTTGCATGCCCGCCCGCTTCCCGAGGCGAAAGAGCGATCCCGGCGACGCGAAGCCGATCGTCTGCCCGCGCTGCCGCTCCGAGGCCGTGCACCGCTACGGCCGATCCGAAGGGGGCCGACGGCGCTACCGCTGCAAGCTCTGCGGCCGGCAGTTCACCCTCCCCCTGCGCACCCCGCTCCCCCCGGAGAAGCGTCCGCGCTGCCCCGCCTGCGGAAGCCCCATGCATGTGTACCTGCGCCGCGGCGGCGAGATCCGCTTCCGCTGCCGCGCCTATCCCGCCTGCCGATCCTATCTGAAAAAGTCCTCCGGTTGATCGGCTGCCGCCGGCCGCTTTTCCCCCGCCCGCCGGCGTTCAGTCATTCTGGAGGGCCTCGACGCGATCGGTCCGCTCCCAGGGAAGCTCCATGTCGGTGCGGCCGAAATGGCCGTAGGCCGCCAGGCGCTGGAAATACCCTTCGGAATGTTTGGAGGGGAGATGCCGCAGGCGGAACTCCTTCATGATGCCCGCCAGCCGAAACTCGAAATGCCGCTCGAGCATCTGGCGGAGCTTTTCGTCGGAAACGCGCCCCGTCCCGAAGGTCTGAACGTGCAGGCTGACCGGGCGGGTGACCCCGATCGCATAGCTCAGCATCACCTCGCACTGGGAGGCGAGGCCGGCGGCGACGATGTTCTTCGCCGCGTAGCGCGCCGCGTAGGCCCCCACCCGATCGACGCGCATGGGATCCTTGCCCGAAAGCGCATCGCCGCTGTGGCGGGAATACTCGCCGTAGGTGTCGACGGCGCTCTTTCTTCCGGTCAAGCCCGAATGATGGGTGGGGCCGCCCTGGTAGGGGCCGTCGGGATTGACGTGGATGCGGGTCTCGCCGTCGGGCCGGATCGGCTCATCCTGGAAAACGGGCCGGATGACGGTCTCGACGATCGCCTCGTGCAAACCCCGCGGATCGACATGGTTGGGGCGATCGAGGCTCGCCATGACCGTGATGCCGTGGATCCGCACGGGACGGTTCCGATCGTAGCCGACCGCCACCTGAACCTTCGCGTCCGGCAGGAGGTAAGGAAGGACATTGCGGCGGCGCACATCCGCCAGACGGCGGGTCAGGCGGTTGGCGATCATGATCGGCAGGGGCATCCGTTCCGGGGTCTGGTCGCAGGCGAAGCCGAAGAGGGTGACCTGGTTCTTGGCGGCCACGCGGTCGATCTCTTCGTCGGTCAGGCGGCTTTCATCGAAACGATGCGCCATGTTCAACGGCAGCTCCTGAGGGGCCGAGAGGATGCTGCAGATCTTGGCGTTGAAATCGGGCTGGTCGTAGCCGATCTGCTGGATCACCTTGCGCGCCAGGTAGGAAAAATCGACCTTGGCGTCGGAGGCATAGCGGACGGCGATGAAGAGGATGGCGCTCGACACCGCACATTCCGCCCGCACGCGCGCGTAAGGGTCTTGGCGCAGGAAATGATCCACGATGGCATCGCTGATCTGATCGCAGAGCTTGTCCGGGTGCCCTTCGGTGACGGATTCGGAGGTGAAGATCACGGCTCGGCCTCGCTGGAGGATGGATCGGGTGAAGGTTTGAGAGACTCGTTGACCAAAAAAGGAATCCCCGCCGCGGCACCGATGACCAGAAGATCCACGGGCGCGGGCGGCGACAGGCGCAGCATCCCCCGCAGACCGGGAAGGAACATCGTCAGCGCCTGGAGCACCAGCGAGCCGCCGACCGCGATCCTGAGCCAGCGGTTGGGGGGGCGCCTTCCTTGTTCGAAGACGACATGGTGCTCGCTGCGGCAGGAAAAGGCGTGCAGAAGCTGGCCGAACACCAAGGCCTGGAAGGCGAGCGAGCTGGCGCGCACACCCGGGCCCCCGCGGAGGATGCCGAAGAGATAGGCGGCGAGCGAGCCGGCGCTGATCAGGGCCGATTCCCGCAACATGAGAAGATGATCGGCGTTCGAAAAAAGTGGGGCGCCCGCCGGCCGCGGCGGCTGGGACATGAAGTCCGGCTCGGGCGGCTCCCGCGAAAGCGCCAGCCCCGGGAAGATGTCGGAGAGGATGTTGATCCACAAGAGCTGCATGACGTTCAGCGGGAACCCTAGACCGAGGGCGATGCAGGCGAACATGACCAGAATTTCGGTCAGGTTGGTCGAGAGAAAAAAGTGGACCGATTTGCGGATGTTCGCATAAATGGTCCGCCCGCTGCGCAAAGCCTCGATCAGCCGCTCGAGATCGTCGTCGGCGACCACGAGATCGGCCACCTCGCGGGCGACGTCGGTCCCACTGCCTCCCATGGCGATGCCGAGGTCGGCCGCCTTGAGGGCCGGACCGTCATTGATGCCGTCGCCGGTCATGGCGACAACGCGACCGGAGGCCTGAAGGGCCTGCACGATACGCAGCTTGTGGGCCGGGCTCACGCGCGAGTAGACATGGACGTTCTTGGCCAGCGCCTCGAGCCGTTGCGGATCGAGCGAGGCGAGCTCGGCCGAATCCAGGATCTTGAGGGGCCGCTCGCCGTGGATGCCGAGTTCGCGGGCGACCGCATAGGCCGTCGTGCTCTGGTCGCCGGTGATCATGACCGTCTCGACGCCCGCCCGGTGAAACGCCCGGATCAGCTCCCGCACCCCCGGCCGAACGGGGTCGGACATGCCCACCAGCCCCAGCCAAACCAGGGGCGCCTCTTCGTCGATCGCGCCCCCCGCCGGGAAGCGGTTGCAAGCGAACCCGAGCACCCTCAGGCCGCGGCCGGCCATGCGGTCGTTTTCGATGTGGATCTGCTGGCGCCGCTCTTCGGTGAGGGCCACCTCCTCGCCGTCGACCATCTCGCGGTCACAGCGGTCGAGCACTTCGTGGGGGCTGCCCTTGGTGAAGATGTAGCGGCAGTCCTCCGAAGGGCAGGAATGCAGGCTGCTCATGAAAAGACGGCTTTCGGAGCGGAGCCGCAAACCGAGGAACTCGAAATCCTCCTGCAGGCCGAGCACATCGAGTCCGGCGGCGATGGCGACCCGGACGAGGGCCGTCTCGGTGGACGAGCCGAAGAGCTCGAACGCTTCGCCGTCGGAAGAGCGAGCGATCTTCACCTCGTGGCAGAGGGCGCAGACGATCAACAGGTGGCGGATCTCGCCCAGCGCCAGCGGATCACGGCCGTCGGGGAGGAACGCCATGCGGTTTTCCTCCACCGCATAGCGCCGGCCGCCGGCCACGATCTCGCAGACCGTCATGCGGTTCTGGGTGATCGTTCCGGTCTTGTCCAGGCAGACCGTCTGGACCGCACCCAAGGTTTCGACCGCCTTGAGGCGCCGCACCAGCACGCCGTGACGGCGCAGGTCGTTGATGCCAAGGGCGAAATTGATCGTCGCGGCGGCGGGCAACCCTTCGGGGACGGCGGAGGCGGCGAGCGAAATCGACATCTGCAAAAGCTGCAGCAGGCCGTAGCCGCGAAGGAGTCCGATGCCGAAGACCACACCGCAGATGACGACACAGACGGCGACCAGCTGGTTGCCCATACGCTCGAGCTGCCGCTCGATCGGGGTGCGCGGGGTTGCGGTTTCGGAAAGCAGCCGCTGCAGGCGCCCGACCTCGCTTCGCCGTCCGGTCGCCACCACCACGGCCGTCCCCTGGCCGCCGGTCACAAGCGAGCCCATGTAGAGCATGTTCGTCCGGTCGGCGAGCGGGGTGTTCTCGTGCCGCAAGGCGTCCGCCTGCTTGTAAACGGGCAGGCTCTCGCCGGTCAGGAGCGACTCGTCGACGCTCAGGCGGTGAGCGCTGAGCAGGCGGCAGTCCGCGGCGACCGGCGTGCCGGGCTTGAGCAGGAGAAGATCCCCGCGAACCACTTCGTCGGCCGGGATCGTCACCGTGCGCCCCTCCCGGATCACCTCGGCTGCGGGATGAACGAGGTCCCGCAGGGCGTCCATGGTCCGGGCGGCCCCGCGCTCGGTCAGGTAACCGATGGTCGCGTTGGCGAGCACGACCCCGCCGATCACCAAGGCATCGAGCAGCCCGCCGGTCAAGAGCGAGATCCCCGCCGCGGCGCCCAAAAGATAGACCGGAAGCGAGTGCAGCTGCTCGAGGAACATCTGCGCCTGCGAACGTACCGGGGGACGGGGCAGCTCGTTTGGCCCCTCCTCTTCCAGGCGCCGGGCGGCGGCCTCCGCAGTCAGCCCCACGGCAGGATCCACGCGCTCGAGCGCGAGCACCGTCCGGGCATCAAGCGTATGCCAGGGCCGGGCGGGTTCCTGCTTCTCCTCCGCGGGCGAGGGAAGAAAGCGCTTGAGGGTTTCTACCGGCAGGCGGCTTGCCGGAGACGTCGCGGAGGGCTTTCGTTCCCGGACTTCGACCAGCAGGTCTTCGAGCAAAAAGGCGATCGTGCGGTGATCGTTGGCGGAGTTGAAATGGACCAGAAGGGTTCCGGTGAGGCAGCTCGCGTCGGCGCGGACGATCTCGGTTTCCCGCCGCAGCCGCTCCTCGAGAGCGGCTTTGAGCCCGGCCGATCCGCGCAGGCCTTCGACGCGGAAACGGGCCCGGCCGGGAACCGCCGTATGCACGGCTTCGATCACCGGAAAGGGCTCCTTGCGCCTTCGCTTCCGCCGAGTTTCCCGCGCGGGGGGGGGGCCGCTGCGGGGATTCCGGATCGGCATCCCCCGGCGGCGCTTGGGTTACGGATGAGCGACTTTCGAGCGGCGGGGTTAGGATCGCGTGAGACGCCGATGAGATTTCCGTGAGCGCCCCGGTTTAGTCCCCGCGCCGCGCCGCCTCACGCAGGGCGGCCTTGTCCACGGCGAAGATCGTGAACAGGCCGAGCGCGTACCAGAAGGCCGTATACCAAGGCGGTGCCGCGGCCTGCCCCCGCAGGAGTTGATAGAGCCCCGCCGCGACCAAGCCGAAAAAGATCCCGGAGGGCAGGTCGATCCGGCCCCCGGAAAGGGCGCGCAGGGAGCGGTCGACGGCCGCCACCGGTCGGACGATCCGCTCCATGGTCGCCGTCGGCGGGGAAGGTTCAGCCTGCCGTGGCCTGAAAGCGAAGAGGCCTTGCCGCCGGGCGAGGTCGGCCAACTCTTCAAGCGTCAAGCCCTCGGCCTCGCAGAGCACGCTTCCGGTCAGGGGATTCGCCTGCAGTCGGTCAAAGGAGCGCAGACCGGCGAGCGTTTCCACCACCGCCGAATAGTAAGCGGCATCCCCCCGCCGGGCGGGCACGGAGAGGCGCAGCCGGCCCCGGCTCCGATGCCTGAGGAAAGCCTCCGGCATCTCCATCCCCGCGCTCTCCGATCCCCTCATGTTTATCGCCCGCCGCCCTCAAGCCGCCTGCTTTTTGCTCTTGGCGGCCTGCTTTTGCTCCTGGGTCAGCTCGGAGCGGGCTTCGGCGGCAAGATCCTCGAGGGTTTCCTTGGTTTCGGCGACGGCAACCCGCGCGCCTTCGAAGGCGAGGATGCCGCCCTTGATCACCCCCTTGGCGATGGGGCGCAGGACGCCGGCCAGAACGGGGAGAATCACGGGGGCGAGCAACACGGCCGCGGCACCGATGGCGACGGCCCCACCGAAACGGATCCCGTTTCCGAAAAGATTCATCGCATCCTCCTTCGGCGCATCACGCCAAACAGAAACCTAACTGCAAAACAACGAAACGCAAACAGCGCTAATCGTTTTTTATAGTTGAATCTTCATGAATTGTCCACCTCATTATTCATTCGATCCCTACAACGATGAATGAACGCCGTTCGGCAAACCGGGGGTGGTCCGGGGGTGATCAATCGACGCGGATGCGGGTGGCCCGGCGGCGCCGGGGCGCCGCTTTCTTTTCCTCGGCTTCGAGCTCGGCGATGCGGGCGTCGAGCCAGCTGCGCAGCGCTTTGAGCAGCTCGAGCTGCGAGCGCCGGAGGTGTTCGCCCGTCCCGGCGTTGATCCGGAAGACGCCGCCGATCAGTTGGGACAGCGCGGCCACGGGGCATCCGGCGTGCGTTTCCCGGGAAGCGTTCTCAGCCATGATCCTCCTTGCCGAAGAGCAGCACGAGATCCGCATCCTCCATTTTGGCCTTGACCGCCCCGCGGGCGGCGACCTTTTTGGGCAGCAGGATGCAACGTTTGTAGCCGCCGATCCGCAGCAAAAGCTCGTCGGCCACGCGGTTCACCTCGATCGCCTCCCGGGCGGCGAAGGGCAGCCGGATGCGCAGCTCGTAGAGACCGTCCCGCTTGACCCAGCGGTAGGGCTCTTCCCGGGTGAACCGGTCGAGAGGATCCTCCCCGCCGTAGAGTCGGTCGGCGAGTTTCTCGAGCCTTTCCCAGCCGATCACCTCCTGCTCGAAGAGCTCGACGGTGCGGATGGGGACGGGCCGGAAGAGTTCCTCGGCCCTCTCCAGGTGCCCGCGCTGCTCGCGCCGCCAGGCCGCGAAAAAGCCGTCGTCCGCGGCCTCGGGAAGAACGCGGTTCAGCACCACACTGTCGATGCACATCCGGTGCAGGCAGAAGTACATGAACGCCCGCTGAGTCTCCTTGAGAACGACTTTTTCCGGGCTGGCGACCAGCCGCACCGTGGTGAGATCCGGGTCGGTCAGCAGCCGGTCGACCCCCCGCAGCCGCGCGCAAAGCGCCTCCACGGCCTGAAAGTAGCGCTCGTCGGGGAGCGGGATGTCGTAGAGCCGGCGCGCCAGGGGACGCACGGCGCGGACGAGGTTGCGCTCCATGCGGAAGACTTTTTCCATGTACCAATCGAGCGTGGCCGGAAGACCGATGAACCGCAGCGACTCGCCTGTCGGCGCGCAATCGAGGAGCAAGGCGTCGAAGCGCCGGGAGCGCACGTGCTGGTTGATGTGCAGCAGGAGGCTGATCTCCTCCATCCCCGGGAACACGGCAAGCTCCTCGGCCAGGACCCCGTCCAGTCCCGCCGTGTGGAGCAGGCCGGAGAGGTAATCATGAATGTCTTTCCAGTTCCGGCCGATTTCCTCCTGGATGTCCAGCTCCTGGATCCAGAGCCGCTCGTGCACCGCAAAGGGCAATCCCCGGTTGCGGTCGAGAAGGTCCCGGTCGAGATCGAAGATATCGGCCAGGCTGTGGGCGACATCCAGGGAGAGAACAAGCGTGCGCCGCCCGCTTTCGGCCGCGCGCACCGCCGTGGCCGCAGCCACCGAAGTCTTGCCGACGCCGCCTTTTCCCGCAAAGAAGATGATCCGCACCGGTCCTGCTTTTCTTCCCCTCCCCCACGGTTCGGGAGGCGTTTGGATTGGCTTGAAAATCTATAGCCCGAAGCGGCACCCCGCGGCAACCCATCCCGCATCGCCCCGCCGGGCCCCCTCTTGCGGGGCCGCAGGGCAACCAAAATCACATCGAAGCCTAATTTCCGTCTCATCGCCCCCCCCTACAAGAAGCCCTCGAAAGCAGCTGTCGGCTTTTCCCCAAGGAGGTCCCCGATCATGAAAACCGCCGAGTCGATCACCCCGGCCATCGAGATCCACCACATCTCCAAGAGTTTCGGCAAGCGCCAGGCGCTGCAGCGGGTGAGTCTGCGGATCTCCCCCGGCGAAATGGTGGCGCTGATCGGGCCTTCGGGCTCCGGCAAGTCCACCCTGCTGCGGCACATCGCCGGCCTGGTCGGTGGCGATCGGGATTCGGGGGCGATCCGCCTCTTCGGCAAGAAAGTCCAGCGCCGGGGTGTTGTCTCGCGCCACATCCGCACGATCCGCTCCGAGGTCGGCTTCATCTTCCAGCAATTCAACCTCGTGGGCCGGCTGCCGTTGCTGACCAACGTGATGACCGGCACCCTCTCCCGCGTCGGAACCCTGCGCAGCCTGCTGGGCATCTTTCCCCGAGAAGAAAAAAGCCGCGCGATGGCGGCGCTGCAGTGTGTGGGTCTCGCCGAGTACGCCGCCCAGCGCGCCAGCACGCTCTCCGGCGGCCAGCAGCAGCGCGCCGCCATCGCGCGGGCGATGCAGCAGCGCGCCCGCATCATTCTCGCCGACGAGCCGATCGCCTCGCTCGATCCGGAATCGGCGCGCATCGTGATGGAGCTGCTCCAGTGCATGAACCGGGACGAAGGGGTCACCGTCCTGGTCAGCCTTCACCAGGTGCAGTTCGCCCTCCAGTACTGCCCGCGCTCGATCGCCATGAAGGAGGGCCGCGTGGTTTTCGACGGACCGAGCTGCGAGCTCACCCCTGCGGCGCTGCGCCAGATCTACGGTTTGAAAAACGACGGTCTCGATCTCGACGGCACCCTGCCGCTGAACGTCCGGATCTGCACCCCGCCCGCCGTGGCGGCCGGTGCTTGATCCCGCAAAAGCGCCGGATCACCGGCTCACCCCCAGAAAGGAGAACCACCGCATGAGAAAAACCCTTTTGTCCCTGTGTCTGGCCGCCGTCTGTCTCGGGTCGGCCGCTTCCGTCTCCGCCCAGGAGTTGAAGGAGCTCACGATCGGCATCATCCCCACCGAGGCGACCGCCAGCGCCATGAAAGGCTTCGAGCCTTTCCGCGCCGACATGGAGAAGGCGCTCGGCATCCCGGTCAAACTGTTCATCGCCCCGGACTACGCCGGCGTGATCGAGGCCCAGCGTTTCAACAAGGTGCAGATCGCCTGGTACGGCAACAAGTCGGCGATCGAGGCCGTCAACCGCGCCAACGGCGAAGTCTTCTGCCAGACCGTGGATGTGAACGGCAACCCCGGCTACTGGTCGCTAATCGTGGTCCACAAGGACAGCCCCCTGCAGTCGATCGACGACATCATCCGCGAGGGCAAAAATTTGACCTTCGGCAACGGGGATCCGAACTCCACCTCGGGCTACCTCATCCCCACCTATTACATTTGGGCGCAGCGCGGCATCGAGCCCACCAAGCACTTCAAGCTCGTGCGCAACGCCAACCACGAGACCAATCTCATGGCCGTCGCCAACAAACAGGTCGACTTCGCCACCAACAACACCGAAAACTGGGACAAGTTCGCCAAAGCCCATCCCGATTTGATCAAGAACGTGCGCGCGGTCTGGAAAAGCCCCCTCATCCCGAGCGATCCCATGGTGTGGCGCAAGGACCTGCCGCGGGAATGGAAGAGCAAGATCAAAGGTTTCTTTCTCGCCTACGGCCGCCTGGGTCCCAACAAGGAAAAGGAGCTCGAGGTGTTGCGCGGCATGAGCTCGGGCTGGGCCCCCTTCCAGGACTCCTCCAATCACCAGCTTTTGCCGATCATGGAGATCGATCTGGCCAAGGAGAAAATG
Source organism: uncultured Desulfatibacillum sp. (assembly GCA_964596545.1). Lineage (GTDB taxonomy): Bacteria > Desulfobacterota > Desulfobacteria > Desulfobacterales > SpSt-501 > SpSt-501. Next base: position 43,459 of record CAZQUP010000009.1, read on the forward strand.
AAGCTCGAGAGCAGCACCACGATCGCCGAGACGGAAAAGGCCCAGAAGCTCGCGGAAATCGAGAAAAAGCTGGCCGATATCCGCTCTTACTCGCAGCTCGTCGCGAAATACAACTGACCCTCCCCACCCCGGGAGGTCGCGCCTTCGGGCCGCGCCTCCCGGGCCTTCCCAAAAAACAGGTACCCCCATGACCGCCACCGAATCCGCGCTGAGGCTTCCGGCCATTCCGCTGCGCACCAAGATACTCCGCCTGCTGCTCGCGCTCGCCGCGGCCGTGGTCCTCGCCTGGGCCTGGCAGGGCTCCGAAATGCGGCCGCTCGACCTGTTGACCTATCGCCAGAACATGGCCGCCTATCTGAAAGGATTTTTCACGCCGGATTTCAGCGAGTGGCGGGATTATTTGCACCACACGATCGTCACGATTCAGATCGCCGTCTGGGGGACCCTGCTGGCGGTCCTCGGGGCCGTGCCCTGCGGCCTGCTTTCCTCGGCCAATGTCGCCCCGGCGTGGATCCACCAGCCGGTGCGCCGCCTCATGGACGCCTGCCGGTCGATCAACGAGATGATCTTCGCCATGCTCTTCATCAGCGCCGTCGGTCTCGGGCCCTTTGCCGGTGTCCTCGCCCTCTTCATGCACACCCTGGGAACTCTCGCCAAGCTTTTTTCGGAGGCGGTGGAGGCGATCGATCCCCAGCCGGTCGAGGGGATCCGCGCCACCGGCGCCAGCCGCCTGCAGGAGATCGCCTACGGGATCATCCCTCAGGTGGTGCCGCTTTGGATTTCCTATTCCCTCTACCGCTTCGAATCGAACGTGCGCTCGGCCAGCGTCGTCGGCATGGTCGGCGCGGGGGGGATCGGCATGTTGCTCTGGGATGCGATCCGCAGTTTCAACTACGGGGCGACGGCGGCCATGCTGATCATCCTGATCGTGGTCGTGAGCATTCTCGATCTCGGCTCGGCGACCATCCGCAAACGCTACATCTGATGGTGACGCCGCCGCCGGAAACCCGGGGCTCCGTGCGCATCCGCCGCGCGCGGCCGGAGGACGCCGCCCAAGTCGCCGCCCGGATCACCGAACTGGGCTACCCCTGCGGCGAAAGGGAAATGGCCGCCCGTCTGCGCGCGCTGCTGCCCCGCCGGGACATCCGCGTCGCGGTCGCCGTGGAAGGAAAGCGGATTCTCGGGGTCGTCGCCGCCGGTCTCGAGCGGGGGATCGATGCGGCACGTCCGCGGGGAAGGGTGACGGCCCTCGTCGTGGCGCCGGAAAAGCGCGGCCTGGGCCTCGGTGCGCTTCTGCTCGCCGCCGCGGAAGCGTGGTTCCGCAAACAGGGGGCCCTTGCCGCGGTCGTCCACAGCGCCACCCGCCGCCGCGCCGCGCACCGCTTCTACGCACGCGAGGGCTACCGCCCAACCGGCCTGCGCTTCGTCAAGGAGCTTGCCGGGGAAACCCCCGGCGCCAAAAGCGCCCGCAACCCCGGCGCCCCCGCCGCCACTCGCCATTCCTCCGCCGCGGTCGGCCGGCCGCAGAAAAACCCTCCGGTTTCCTCGACCAGAATTCTTCCGGCGGCGAAATCCCAGAGCCGGATCCCTTCGTAGATCAGGCCCCCCAGGCGGCCGGCGGCGATGTAGGCGAGTTCGGCGGCGACCGCCCCCAAGCAACGCGCCTTGCGTACGCGGGGAAGCAGGCCGGCGAGCCGGCGGGTCATGCGCCGCATGGTCCTTTCCGTCTTGCCGAAGCTCACCGCGACCACCGCGGCGGAAGCCCGGCTCCGTCGCAGCCGCCCGAGCGGGGTGCCGTTGAGCGCGGCCCCCTGCCCGGAGGCCGCGGTGAACATTTCGCCCGTCAGGGGCAGAAAGACCGCTCCGGCGAGCGGATCGGCGGGGGCCTCCCCGTTTCGGCGGTAACAGGCGACCGAGGCGCAGAAAAACGGCAGGCGGTGGAGAAAATTGACCGTCCCGTCAAGCGGATCGACGATCCAGACGAACGGCCCATCGCCCGGCGATACGCCGGCCTCCTCGCCGATCACGGCGTGGTCCGGGAAACGGGCGTGGATGGCACGCTCGGCGGCCCGCTCGCAGAGCCGGTCGATTTCAAGCTTGACGTCATGCAGGGAACAAGACCGGATCGGGGGTCGGCGGCGGAAATGGCGCATCTGGATCTCCCCCGCGCGGTATGCCGCCTCCCGGGCCGCATCCCGGACTTCCTCCAGAAACGAAACGCCCCGGCGGCTCATCGGCGCCTCTCAAGTCGCCGCGCGGAAGACCTCGCGGCCGCCGACAAAGGTTGCGACCACGCCCGGAACCCGGCGCCGGTCGTCGACCACCACGAGATCGGCCGCCTTGCCTTCTTCGATCGAACCGGTCTCTTCCGCGACGCCCGCCGCCTGGGCCGGGTTCAGGCTGATCAGGCGCACGGCCGCAGGCAGATCGAGGATGCCCTCCCGGTGGACCCGCAGCGCGGCATGCAGCAGCGACATCGGGGCATAGTCCGAACAGAGAATGTCCCCCAGTCCTTCGCGCAGGGCCTCGCGGCCGGAGAGATTTCCCGTGAGCGAGGCCCCGCGCAGGACATTGGGCGACCCGAGCGAGATCCTCATGCCCTTGCGGCGCGCGGCGCGCGCGGCCTCCCGGTTGACCGGGAATTCGCAGAGGGTGACTCCCAGGCGGCTTACCGCCTCGACCTTTTCCACGCTGTCGTCGTCATGACTCGCCATGCGCACGCCTTCGCTGCGGCAGGCCGCGGCCAAACGCTCGAGCCCCGACCAGTCGAGCCGCGCGCTCGCCTCGAGGCGACGGGCGATGACGCGGTCGATGTGCTCCGTGGTCAAGTTGCGCGCCTTGGCGTAATAATCCCGGAAATGGGCGAGCTCCCGGAACTGCCCCTGGCCGGGCGTGTGGTCCATGAAAGAAAACAAATCGATGCGCCGACGGCGGATGAGGCCCTCGACGACATCCAACGCCTCGGCGTTCGTCAGCTCGTAGCGGGCGTGGATGCGTGTTCGCGCCAGGAACCCGCCCCGGAGCTCGTGGATCTGGCCGATCAGAAACTGCGTCATCTCCGCCGTGCGGAAGGGCGGGTTTTCCTCGGCGGGGAGAAAACAAAGGCAATGATAGATGGTCGTCACGCCGCAGGCGACGAGCTGCTTGTCGAGTTCGTGCAGCGCGACATCGACCGGGAAACGCCCCCCCGGGCGGGGCTGGATCGCGTTTTCGATCACGTCGCTGTGAAGGTCGATGAACCCGGGCAAGAGCAGCATGCCCCGGGCATCCACGGTCGGTAAACGGGATGCGCCCGTCCCCGGAGTTCCGATACGCACGATGCGCCCCTCTTCGACTTCCACGGCGGCATCGGGCCGCAGGGCCTCGGGGGTCACCACACGGGCGTTGACGATCCGGAACGCGCGGCCGTTCAATATCCTGGCGTTCATGCAGGAGCTTCCTTTGCCGGCAAGCGATAGTGTTCATCCATCAGAGAATCGAGCAACGAATCTTCATGAAACACGGCGATCATCGTCGTGCCGCGGGCCTTCATCTCGGCGAGCACCTCGATCACGACCGCCATCGTCCGACGGTCCAGCGATGCCGTGGGCTCATCGAGAAGCAGCAGCCGCGGCGGGCGGATCACGGCGCGCGCGAAGTTGACCCGCTGCTTTTCGCCGCCGCTGAACGTGGCCGGAAAGGCTTCCCAGAGGGTCGGTTCGATCCCGATTCGCTCGAGCAGCGCCCGGGCGCGACGGCGGGCTTCCTCAAGGGAAACCCCGGCCGTGATGAGCGGCTCGGCCACCACGTCGACGGCCGGAACCCGCGGCAGGACGCTTAAAAACTGGGTGACGTAGCCGATTTCCGCACGGCGGATGCGCAGCACCTCCGTCTCCGAGGCCCGCGCAAGGTCGATTTCGACGCCTTCGACCGGACGGTAGCGGATCCTTCCCTGCACGGGGAGGTAGCTGCGATAGATGCACTTGAGGACCGAGCTCTTGCCTGCGCCGCTCGGGCCGGTGAGGGCCAGCGCGGTTCCTTGTCGCACCCGGAAGGAGACCCCCTCGAAACCGAGGATCACTTTTCCCTCCTGCATGTGGCAGACGAAGCGCTTGGCCAGGTCTTCGACGTGGAGCAGGGTATCCGGACTCACAGGACCGAGTTCACCAAGAGCTGGGTGTAGGGTTGCTGGGGGTCCTCGAGAATCTGGTCGGAGAGCCCCTCTTCAATGATCTCCCCGTAGCGCATGACGATCGTGCGCGTGGTGAGCAGCCGGATCACCCCGAGATCATGAGACACGACCAGCATAGCGATTCCGAGTTCGCGCTGTAGGGAACGGATCAGGTCGAGCACCTTCGCCTGCACCGAGACGTCGAGGCCGGTGGTCACCTCGTCGAGCAACAGCACCGCCGGCCGCGTGGAAAGCGCCTTGGCGATCTGGACGCGCTGTTGCATGCCGCCCGAAAAGTTCCGCGGCGGCTCGTCCATGCGCGAAAGCGGAACCTCCGTCTGCTGGAGCAGGGCGGAGGCCCGTTCGCGGATACGACCGACGTGCCGCCAGCCGGCCATGAGGAGGCGCTCGGCGATGTTGCCCCCCGCGCTGACCTTCATCCGCAGGCCGAGGCGCGGATGCTGGTAAACGATGCCCATGTGCTCGTTGCGGATCCGCCGTCGGGCAAAGGGGCTGAGCGCGAACAGGTTGCCGCCGCCGGCGTCCGCGGCGGAGGCCACCGCGAGGCGGTACTCGCCCGCCCAGGGTTCCTCGTCGAAATGAAGCAGGCGCACGACGGTGCTCTTTCCCGAACCGCTCTCGCCCACGATGCCGAGCACCTCTCCCGGGAACAGGTCGAAGGAGACTTGCCGGCAGGCGACGATCGCACCGCAGCGAGGGCAGCGGTTGGTTTCCCGCCGCGCCCCGGTCAAAACGAGGCACTCGCCGCAGCCCGTCCCGTAGCGCTGGGTCAAGCCGCGCACCGAGAGCAGCGGCGTCATGCGGCGCCTCCTGGCCTTTCGCCCTCCGCCGGCCGCAGCCCGCGCCGCCGTTTTTCGCAAAAGCTTGTATCCGAGCAGACCCAACTTCGGCCGCCGGTCGCATCGTCGATCACCTCGTCGAGGAAGCTGGCGCTCGAGCCGCAGCGCCGGCAGGTCCGACCGGCGAAGCGCTCCACACGGAAGGCGAAGTCCTCAAAGGAGAGGGGTTCGACGGCGGTGTGCGGGGGTACGGCGTAAATGCGCTTTTCCCGCCCGGCGCAGAACAGAAAGAGGTTTTCCGCCCGGTCGAGCCGAGGCAGATCCCAGCGCGGAATCGGGCTTGGATCCATGAGGTAGCGTCCGTTCACCATCACGGGGTAGCGTGCGCCCACGGTGATCTCGCCGTAGCGCACGATGTCTTCATAAAGGTAGAGCCACATGCGGCTGTAGTCGGCCTCGGCGTGCATGCGCCGCGTTTCCCGTTCCGAAGGCTCGACGAGGCGCAAGGGCTCGGGGATCGGCACCTGAAAGATCAGCACCTGCCCGGTGTCCAGCCGCTCTTCCGGGATGCGATGGCGGGTCTGGATGAGCGTCGCCCGCCGCGTGTCGTTCGTCAGCGCCACACCCGTCATCCGCTGGACGAATTTTTTGATGTTGACCGCGTTCACCGAATCGTCGCTTCCCTGGTCGATCACCTTGAGCACGTCGCCGGGACCGATCAGCGAGAGCGTCAACTGCAACCCCCCCGTCCCCCAGCCGCGGGCGATCGGCATTTCGCGCGAGCCGAAGGGCACCTGGCAGCCGGGGATCGCGATGGCCTTGAGCATCCGGCGCCGGATCTCGCGCTTGGCGCTCTCGTCGAGGAACGCCCAGGAGTAACGCGCCCCTGCCCCCTCGAAGGCGGAGCCCCGGACGCCGGGCCGGAGGGCGTCGCGGGCTTGCGGTCGGAGCGCCTTCATGGGAGGGGCTTCCTTTCCTTTTCGTTTCCGCCGCGGATGGCCCGCAGCCGGTCGAGATCCGACTGAAAGGTCACGTAGTGGGGCAGCTTGTAATGGTTGCAGAACCCCATGGATTCGATCCCGTCCACATGGGTCAGGACGAACTCCTCGTCCTCCGAGGGGGCCGCGGGTTCGGGGCTGTCCATCGCCCGGTCCAAGACCGCCATGGCGATGGCCTTGGTCTCGTTGTGCCCGAAGCACAGTCCGTAGCCCAGACGAAAACGCGCCTCGCCGTCCTCATCGCCGATCCGGGCGATGACTTCGGCCTCGGTGACCAGGATCTCGCCGATCGTCTCCACGGAACCGGAGGGCATCCGCCGCCGGCGCACAGGAACCGTGCCCACGCGCAGCTCGCCGATCACCGGATGCACCGAGCCGTATCCCCGCATGTTGGAATAGGCGAGCGCGAGCAACCCTCCCGTTTCCCCCCGGGCGAGCGTTTGAAGTCGGGCGCTTCGCGGCGCGGGAAAAGCGAGCGCCTCGCGCGTGACATCGACCGGGGGATCGGAAGCCCCCTGCGGGGAACGCGCCGGCGCGAGCAACCCTTCCCGGCGGAGCAGATCGACCACCTTGGGGAATTCCTCCGGCAGCGGTTGCGCCGGCGCCGCGCGCAGCTCCCGCAGCAGGCGGTGGCGAAGCACCTCCGGATCGCCTTCGAGATCGAAATCGAGCAGACGCAGCGTGTAGTCCGAGGTGGGGCCGAGGATCTGTCCCCCCGGGATGTCTTTGAAGGCTGCGGAGATCCGACGCAGAATCTTCATGGCGGCGGTATCGACCGGCTCCGTGCTGCCGCGGCGGGGAAGGGTGGTGCGGTAGGCGCGCAGGAGAAACGCCGCCTCGAAGGTATCCCCCGCCGCCTGTTTGAGAGCCAGGGCCGCCAATTCCGGGGCGTAGAGCGAGCCTTCGCCCATCACCCGATCCACGGCGAGATGAAACACGCTGCGGATCTGCTCGATTGTGGGCGGCTGAACCCCGGCGGGGAATTGTCGCAGCTTGCGGAATCGCTCCGCGTTCTCGATAGCGGCCGCTCCGCCGCTCACGGCGACATAGCCCATCTCAACCTCCGATGCGGATGCGCGTCGAGCGCGGAATCGCCATGAGCCGTCCCTCGGGCTGGAGAAAAACGGTGTCCACCCCGCGAGGAAACTCGGCGTTCGCCGCCTGGAGTTCCTCCCAGGCTGCAAGCGGGATTCCCTCCATTTCCGGTGCGATCCCCGCAGGGGACTCGATCCCCGGTCCCGCGAGACGGACGAGCAGTCTCTGCGCCGCGCGAACCTCCCCCGGGGACCCCAGGCAGCAGACGACGGTCGCCCCCTCCTGGGGGGCTTCCGCACTGCCGCGGCACACCCGCGCCAACCAACCCGCGGCGTTCTCCACCCCGCATACCCAAAGGAAATCGGCCTTCTCGGGCTCGGCCGTCCGCACACGGGTTTCCTGCAAAAGCAAGCCTCTCAGCCCGTCCGCCGTGTCGGCGGTCCCCACCACACCGCAGGACACGGCCTCGTCGAGCAGACAGCGCCCCAGAGCGAGCGCGGCGGCAAACGGTGCCTGCGGGTCGAGCGGTTCGATCCGCACGCACCGGCCCGGACGGCTGAACGCCTGAAGGAGCCTGCGGAACACGCGCTGGCTTTCTTGTTCCAGCGCCGACAGCCTGGGCGGCTTCATGACTCCCCCAGGGATCCGAAATCGACCCGCTCCGGGCGAAGCGAAGCGAAGGCGACGCGGGTGGCGGCCGTAAAACCGGCGACTTCCTCGCGCTGTCGCCGCCAGAGAGGCTCGAGGTGTTCAAGAAAATCTTCGAGCACCCGCACCGCTTCCGGAGCTCCGGCCCGCTCCGCCGCCTCGGCGGCGGCGAGCAAGAGGGCCCGTCCGGGCTCGTCGCCGCAGACGGTGCCGACGCCGGTGAAATCGCCCCGGGCCACCTCGGCCTCGGTGACGAGCAACTCCCCCAGGTAAAACGGGGTCGCAAAAGGATCGCGTGCGGCAACGAGCAGAAGCGCCGCCTGGGGCGGCCGGAGCACCTCAAAAGGGGCCGCCTGCCGCAGAAGATCGAGCCGGGCCTCGATCTCCGCGGTCGAAGCGGCCTCCAGGACCGCCTGGAGCCTCTCTTTCAAGCTTGTGCCCGGCTTGTCGTCAGCCATAAAGCTCCAGAAAGCGATTCAGGTCGTAAAAATCGGCGAAACGGCGCTCAAGGGTTTCCCGGTCCCAGTCCCACCAGGCGATGGCGAGCAGCTTTTCGATCACCGGTCCCGGAAAGCGAAAACGCACCGGCCGCGCCGGCACCCCGGCGACCACCTGGTAGGGCGCCACCTCCCGGGTCACGACCGCCCCCGCCGCCACCACGGCCCCGGTGCCGATGGTCACGCCGGCCATGACCTTGGCCCCGTGTCCGATCCAGACGTCGTGCCCGATCCGGCAACCGCGGCTTTTGCGCCAGGCGAACACCTCCTCGTCGTCGCTCTCGCCGAAGCCGTAGCGCAGCCGGCGGTAGGTGCAATGGTGCTGGGTCACGCGGTGCATCGGGTGATCACCGGGGTGAATCACGACGTGCGAGGCGATGGAACAGAACCGGCCGATCTGCGAATAGGCCACGGTGCCGTCCGCACCGGCGAGGTAGCTGTAATCCCCGAGGCGCGATTCGATCACCGTCCAGCGCGGGCCGACATCGGTGTAGGCGCCGAGACGGGAGGCGACGACACAGGCCGAAGGATCGATCCGCGGCCGGGCGTTTTCCCGGTCGCCCGGCGTTGCAGGGTGGGACTGACGCATGGCCTTCTTTTTTCCGGCGGCATCCTCGGGCCGGAAGTTTAGCCCTCGATGAGAATCGGGTTAGAAAAACGCTGCCTCCCGCCCGATCGGCTCGCCGACCTCCGCTTCGCCTCCTTGCCGAATGGAAACAATTTCCTCACAAGCACCGCATTTTTTGATAGGATGATGCGGACACATTTCCCGCCCGAAGCCGCGAAAGGGGGAACGCCGCGCATGACGAAGCATTTTCGCCGGGAACTGGAAAACGTCAAAAAGCGGATCCTGACCCTCGGATCCCTCGTCGAGGACCGGGTCCGGGAAGCGGTGCAGGCCATCGAGCGCATCGACGCCGAACTGGCCGAGCGCATCGTGAGGACCGATTACGAAATCGACGAGATGGAGGTGGAGATCGAGGAGGAATGCCTGAAAATTCTCGCTCTCCATCAGCCGGTCGCCGTCGATCTGCGGTTCATCATCACCGTGATCAAGATCAACAACGAGCTCGAGCGCATCGGCGACCAGGCGGTGAACATCGGCCAGCGGGTCATGACCATCGCCAAGCGGCCCAAGCCCCCCTTCTCCTACGATTACGCCGACATGGGGGAGAAGGTGCAACGCATGCTCAAGATGAGCCTCGATTCCCTGGTCAACCTCGACGTCGACCTGGCCTACAAGGTGATCACCCTCGACGATGAGGTGGACCAGATCAAAAACGACGCCTACGACCGGATCAAGCAGGCCATCCGCGAGCTGCCCGAGCGCGTCGGCTATTACATCAACCTCCTGCTGATCTCGCGGCATCTCGAACGTCTCGCCGACCACGCCACCAACATCGCCGAAGAGGTCGTCTACCTGGTGGAGGGGGAGATCTACCGCCACGCGGAATACTGAGTCGGCCGCTTTCCCGGCCAGGCCCCGCGGCCTCTTCACCCCCCTCAGCCCTTGAAAACCGAGCCGGCTCCCGTTAAAGAGGGCCTGCGGCGAAGCGATCGACTCTGCCGGACCGCACGCCGGCGAAAGATGCCTTTCTGGTCGCAATCCCGCGCGGATCGTTCCGGGGAAGCTCGCGCCTGCTGCGCTCCAACCGTTCGTGTGCTTCTCGTCGTCCCCGATGGGGGGTTCGGCGTCCGGCTTGGCAGCGAGGGCACGCGGGTGAAAACCGCGGCCCGCAATAGAGCCGGAAAAGGACGGGAATGAAGGTCGGGGTCGGCTATGCCAATGTCGAGATGGCGCACCAGGCCGGCCGGGAGGCCGTCGTTCGGGCGCTTCAGGCGGGCGGCATCGAAAGGCCCGATCTGCTGTTCGCCTTCATCGGGGGAGCGGTTCAGCCCGCGGACTTTCTCGCGGGGCTGCGCACCGAGATCGCAGCGACGGTCCCGGTGGTCGGCGGTTCGGCGATCGGGGTCATCACGCCCACGGAAATCTCCTATACCGGCCATCCCTGCGGCGTCCTCGCTCTGGAAGCGGGCGGGCCGTTCTTCCGCCTCGCCGCTGCGGAGGGCCTGGCCGAAGATGAAACCGCGGTCGGCGAACGCCTAATCGGCGAGCTCGCCCCCGGTCCCGCGGACGGCGCCCTCCTGGTCTTTTACGATTCCGTCCGCCGCCCGCCCGCCGCCGCTGAGGCACCGCCCGATCTCAACGTCTCGGCGCGCCTGATCGCCGGGATGGTGGGGTCGTCGGGAGGTCCCTGTCCTTTGTTCGGAGCCGGCCTTCTGGCCGACTTCGGCTTCGGCCCGACGGTTCAATTCCGCGGTACCGGAATCGGAACCCAAAGTGCGGTCGGTGTGCTCTTTCCGGGTCAATTTCAGGCGCGCTACCGGATCATGCACGGCTGCAGCCCGCTCGACGGGGTTTTCCACCGCGTGACGCGCGCGGCCGGAAACGTTCTCTACGAAATCGACGGCCGGTCGGTCGTCGAGGTGATCGACAACCTCTACGGGAACCGCGACTGGCGAAAGGGCCGCCCGATCGACCTGCTGACGATCGGTCGCTACCAAGGGGAGCCCTATACCGGCACGGAAGAGGACCTCTACGTGAACCGCCTGATCACGGGGGTCCTCCCGGACGACCGGGGCATCGCTCTCTTCGAGCCCGACATCGCCGAAGGCGACGAGATCGTTTTCATGATCCGCGATCCGGGGATGATGATCGCCTCGGCCCGGAGCCAGTCCCTGGCCTTGATGTCGGAGATCCGCGCCGCAGGCGAGAGGCCCGTTTTCGGGCTTTACATCGACTGCGCCGGGCGCACCGCTTTCTACTCCCAGACCGCCACGGAAGAGGCGGCCGAGGTGCAGCGGGTTCTTCGCCGGTACGGGGTGCCCTTCCTGGGATTCTACTCCGGCGTGGAAATCGCCCCCTGCGGCGGCTGCAGCCGGGGTCTCGACTGGACCGGCGTGCTCCTTGTTTTCGTGGAAGGCGCTTGCCATGCCCGCTGACGCCCGAGGCCGGCGCAAATCCTCCCGCAGCCGACGCACAACAACGGCCGCCGCCGAGCTTCGCAAGGCCGCCTACTTTCAGGCCATCGCCGAAGAGTCGGGAAAGAGGCGGCTGCGGGAGATGTTTCATCTCACGCGGCTGATCGCGCGCCACCGGGAAATGGAGCAACGGCTGCTCGAATCCGAGGAGCGCTATCGCTCCGTGGTCGAAAACCTGTCTGCGGGCATGCTTGTCGCCGAAGACGACCGGATCGTCTTCGCCAACCGCACGGCGGCGGGATTTCTCGGGCTGTCCCCCGAGGAGCTGGTCTCCGATCCGGACCCCTACCGCCATGTCCACCCCGAAGACCGGCAGGCCCTCCGCGAGCGGCATGCCCGCAGAAGGGCGGGGCTTTCCGTCGAGGACCCTTTCGTCTTCCGGTTGCTCCCGGCCGACGGAAAGACGCGTTGGCTCGAGGTGAGCGGGACCCCGATCCGGTGGCGGGGCCGTCCTGCGGCCCTCAATTTCCTCATCGACGTGACCGAACGCGTCCGCGCCGCCGAACGTGAAAAAAAGCTCGCCGAACAACTGCACCGGGCCCAGAAAATGGAGGCGTTGGGGACGCTGGCCGGCGGGATCGCCCACGATTTCAACAACCTCATGGCCTCGGCGCTCGCCTATGTCTCCCTCATGCTCTGCGAGACCGAGCCATCCCATCCCTGGTACGAGTCCCTCCGCCACATCGAACGTCAAATCCGCCGGGGATCGCAGCTCACCTCCCGGCTGCTCGCCCACTTGCGCCGCAAGCCGGAGCGCAAGACGCCGGTCGACGTGAATGGCGTGATCCGCGAGCTGGTTGAAGTCTTCGGCCGGACCCGCAAGGAAATCCGGATCGCCGTCGAACTCCAACCCGGACTTCCTTTCGTCCTGGCCGACGAAAGTCAGATCGAGCAGGTCCTGCTCAATCTCTTCGTCAACGCCGCCGACGCCCTGCCCGAAGGTGGAACGCTCCGCGTTCAAACCCGCCGCCTCGACTCACCCGGAGAAGCGGCGCCGGAGGAGACGGCCTACTGCTGGATCGAGCTGACGGTCGCCGATAACGGGGTCGGCATGACGCCGGAAATCCAGGAGCGGATCTTCGATCCCTTCTTCACGACCAAGGAATTCGGCCGCGGAACCGGCCTGGGGCTGGCCACGGTCTTCGGGATCGTGAAGGGCCACGACGGCCGCATCGAGGTCGCCTCCCGGCCCGGTCAGGGAACTCAATTCACCATCCGGCTGCCGGCCACCGCGGAACGCGGCGCCACGAGGTCGATGTCCTCCGCCGCGATGGCGCCGTCCTACCGCAAGGGCCGGGTTCTGATCGTGGACGATGAGCCCGCCGTGATCGCCTCGGCCTCGCGCATGCTCGAGAAACTGGGATTTGACGTGCTCGGGGCCGCGGGCGGCGAGGAAGCTTTGGCGTTTTTCGCCCGACACACCGACGACATCGAGCTCGTCGTCCTCGATGTCGTCATGCCCGGAATGGGCGGCGAGGCGCTCTATCGCCGCATCCGGGAGATCCGTCCGCAAACACGGATCCTGGTCACAAGCGGTTACGACTTCGAGGGAACCCTGAGCGAACTTCTCCGGGAAAAACGCGGCCGGTTCCTCCAGAAGCCCTTCACGCTGGAAGAGCTCTCGCAGGCGGTCGAGGCGGTGTTCGCCGCATCCTGACCCGCAAGCGGACCGCACGGCCACCGGGACCGCACGGCGGGACGACGTTCAAGCGGCCGGGATTTCCTGGCTCAGGCAGTGGAGTGTGCCCAAGCCCCAGACGAGATCCAGAGCGTGGATTCCGATCACGGTGCGGCCGGGCATCAGCTCAGCGAGCAGCCCGAGCGCCAGGCGGTCGCGTGGATCATTGAAGGTGGGCACCAGAACGCTTTCGTTGGTGATCAGGAAATTGGCGTAGCTTGCGGGAAGACGCAACTCCTCGAAATCGATCCGGCTCGGAAGCGGCAGGGGCACGATCTCCAGGCGGCGGCCGTCCTCAAGGCGCGCCCCTTCCAGCCGTTCCCGATTCGCCGCCAGGCGGCGGTGGTTGGGATCGCGCGGGTCCTCCTCCACGCAGGCGACGACCGTCGAGGGATTGACGAAGCGGCAGATGTCGTCCACATGGCCGTGCGTGTCGTCACCCTCGATGCCCTCTCCCAGCCAGATGACGTTCGTCACCCCCAAGTATTCCCGGAAGACGGCCTCATAGTCCGCGTGCCCGAAACCGGGGTTGCGCACCTGGGTTCGCGGGTCGAGCAGGCATTCCTCGGTCGTGATCAGCGTCCCCCGCCCGTTCACCTCGATCGCCCCGCCCTCCAGGACCACCGCCCGGCCGCGATGGCGCACGGCCACGCGCGGGATCCGCAAAACGCGGGCCACCGCCGCGGGTACGCGTCGGTCGAGACGATGGTTTCCGTACTTGGCCCACCCGGTGAAGCGGAATTCGAGCGCCTCGCGACCCCCGGACGCCGTGCGGACGATGATCGGGCCCGCATCCCGCATCCAGCTACGGTTGGTGCGCCGCAGGAGAAAGCGGATGCGGGACAGCGGAACGCGGGCCTGTCGCAGCATCCGCCGCACCGCCGCGCGGTGTTCCGGCGAGCCGACGAGAAGCAGCACGGGCTCGCTCTGAGCGACGCGGCGGATGAACTCGACGAAAGCCCAGCGGATCGCACCGAATTTTCCGGGCCAGTCGCGTCCGTCGGCGGGAAAGGCAAGCAGCACGGCCTCATGCGGCTCCCATTCCGCCGGGCGCCGGCGTGCGGGCGGCGCACTCACGGGCCCTCTTCCCCGGCGTCCAGGAACCTTGCGAGCAGGCCGCCGTAAGCGTCGATGCGGCGGTCGCGCAAAAAGGGCCAGTTGCGCCGCACCGCCTCGAGATGCCCGGGATCGACCGTGGCCAGCAGGATCTCCTCGGAGTCCTTCCCCGCCCGGCAAAGGATCTCCCCCTGCGGCCCGGCGACGAAGGAGTGACCCCAGAACTCGATCCCTTCCCCCGCCGGGTCGGGGCGCTCGAGGCCGATGCGGTTCACCGCGGCGAGGTAGACGCCGTTTGCCACCGCATGACCGCGCTGGACGGTCATCCAGGCCTCGAGTTGCCGTTCGCCCTGGTCCGCCTTCTCGCGCGGGTGCCAGCCGATCGCCGTAGGGATCAGCAGCACCCGGGCGCCGTGAAGGGCACTCAGGCGGGCGGCCTCCGGGAACCACTGGTCCCAGCAGATGAGCACCCCGATCGCGCCGCAGGCGGTCGCAAAGGCGCGTATTCCGCGATCCCCGGGTGCAAAGTAGAATTTTTCGTAGTAGCCGGGGTCGTCGGGAAGGTGCATTTTGCGGTAAAGCCCCGCGCGGCGGCCGTCGACGTCGATCACCAGGGCGCTGTTGTGGTAAAGGCCGGGTGCGCGGCGCTCGAAAATCGGCACCACCAGCACGACCCCCAGTTCGCGGGCGAGCGCGGAAAAGGCTTTCTCCGAGGGTCCGTCGAGCGGCTCGGCCAGATCGAAGAAACGGGGATCCTCCCGCTGGCAGAAGTAAGCCGAGCGGTAAAGCTCGGGAAGGCAGATCAGCCGCGCCCCGCGGGCGGCCGCCTTGCGGGTCCAGAAGAGCCCCTTGGCGAGATTCTCCTCCGGGGTGCCGTCGAGCGCAAGCTGCAGAAGCGCGATCGGAAACGGGGAATCCATCGAACGCAAATCCCTTCCGGCGGATGTGCCGAAAAATCAGGGGCTCGCCGTCCCCGGCAGAGCCCCTGAAGGCTGCTTACCGCCGCAGCCGGCTTCAGGCGCGCACTTCTTCCTTCACCCCGATCGCGATCTTGTAGAGGACGGTCAGCACGAAAAAGCCCAGGCCGTAGACCCCGATCGTGATCAGGCCTTCGAGCAAGGTGGGGATGTATTCGTTCACCTCGTGCAGCGGGTTGGGGACGAAACCACCCGAAATCATTCCCAGCCCCTTGTCGATCCAGCAGCCGAAAAAGACCGCCAGACAACCCACGATGAGCGTGCCCTCGTTCTTGCGGGTCACCGGATTGACGAGCAGGATGATGCCGAGCGCCATGAGGGCCATCGCCGTCCACATCCAGGGAACATAGGCCCCGTGCCCGTGGAGACCGACGAAGAGATATTTGATGTGGTCCATGTGTTCGGGAATCTGGCTGTAGAAGGCGACGAAGACTTCACAGAGGAAAAAGAAGACATTGACGCAGATCGCGTAGGCGACCGTCACCGCCAGCGACTGAATCTGCTTCCAGCCCGGGTCGAAGTGGCTCACCCGACGGATGATGAGGCACAGCAAAATGAGCAGCGCCGGACCCGAGGCGAAGGCCGAGGAAAGAAAGCGTGGGGCGAGGATGGCGGTCAGCCAGAACCCGCGGCCGGGCAGCCCGCAATAGAGGTAGGCCGTCACCGTGTGGATGCTGATCGCCCAGGGAATCGAAAGGTAGATCAGCGGCTTGAGCCAGCCCTGGTAATGGACGCCGTTACGCTCGGCCTCCAGAACGTTCCAGCCGATGATCAGGTTGAGAAGCAGGTAGCCGTTCAGCACGATCGTGTCCCAGAAGAGCACCGAATGCGGCGTGGGATAGAGCAGCACGTTCAGCACGCGCATCGGCTGCCCCAGGTCGACGAGGATGAAGGTGATGCACATCACGACGGAGGCGATCGCGAGAAACTCCCCCAGGATCGTCACCTTGCCGTAGGCCTTGTAGTCGTGCAGGTAATAGGGCAACACGACCATGACCCCCCCCGCCGCGACCCCGACAAGAAAGGTGAAGTTGGCGATGTAGAAACCCCAGGAGACATCCCGGTTCATGCCGGTGATGCCCAGGCCCACGTCCAGTTGCCTCAGGTAGACGAGGAAACCGACCCCGATCAGTCCGAGCAGAAAGATCATCCACCCGAAGTAGCGCTTGGATCCCTTGACGGCGAACTCGAGCATCGTTTCACCTCACACGATATAGTAGACGGCGGGTTCGGTTCCCAGGTTGACCTTACGCCGGAGGGTGTAGTTTCTCCGGACCCATTGATGGGCCTCGGAGGAAGGATCGTAGAGGTCGCCGAAGGCGATCTTTCCGTCTGCGGCCTCGACACAGGCCGGCAATTTGCCTTCGGCGAGCCGCTCGGCGCAGAAGCTGCATTTCTCGACCACCCCTTTCATCCGCGTGGGGAAGAGCTTGTTCGTGTGCTTCACGTAGGGGCGCGGGTCGGTATAGTTGAAGCTGCGGGCGCCGAAGGGACAGGCCGCCATGCAGAAGCGGCAACCGATGCAGCGGTGGAAATCCATCATCACGATGCCGTCTTCGCGCTTGAAGGTCGCCTGGGTAGGGCAGGCGCGCACGCAGGGCGGATTTTCGCATTGGTTGCAGAGGACAAGAAAGGGCCGTTTTTCCACCGCCGCGGCGAGGAAGCGGTCCGAAGAGCTGCCGCTGAAGGCGTGCTTGTACTCGGTCGCCCAGATCCACTTGATCTCCCAGCGCTTGAGTTCAAAGCGGGGAACGTTGTGGATGCGGTGACAGGCCTCGATCAGCGGCTCGACGTCCGCCTCCGAGACGAACCGGCGGGTATCGATCACCATGGCCCACTGCTTGGCCCGGAGCTGCTCCCGGCCGGGGCCGACCTTGGGCCGCGCCGCCCCGGGGGCGGCCGCCAGCGCATCGTAGATCGGCTGGACC
>CAZQUP010000010.1:0-56411 GCA_964596545.1 uncultured Desulfatibacillum sp.
CGATGAAGACGCGCCGGAAGCGGCGCATGACCTCGCTCTTCTCGGCGAGCTTGAGGATGCGCTCCTCGAGCCGCACCCAGGAGGACATGGGAAAGGCGACGAGGCAGCGGTCCATGCGGGAGATCATCAACCCGTCGCCGTCTTCGGAGCGGATGAGCTCCCGGAACCGGCTGGGGATGACGATCCGGCCCTTGTCGTCGATCGTATGGTAAGAGCTCCCGCGGAACATGGACGACAAGTTTCTCCACTTTCAACCACTTTACTCCATTAAACGCGAATTTGTGGAGGTAGTCAAGGGGAAAAAAGATTTTTTCGTAATTTTGAATTCTTAATGGGTAAATGGGGGGACGGGGAACTGCCGACGCCGAAGTCGGCCAAAGGCCTGCGGCGAGCGTCAGGCGCGAACCGTCAAGGAATTGGCATCCTGCGGTGAACGATGTCCAAACTGAAAGCGCTTCACGGCTTTTGGGCGCGTTTTTTCTGAACCGCGCGAAAATGTCGTTTTATCAACCAATTGATATCTTTTCGGGCCGCAGCGAGGCGCTCTTTGCGGGTGCTTGCCCGCCCAAAGCTGGCATATACGCGGCATATGTATTGCAGAAACCGTCGCCGGCTTTTCTCTTTCTAAAACAAATTCGATGTCGTTACAAGCAGTTGATCCGAGGCTGATCCTGGAATCGACGGGGCGGAGCCGTATCGAGGCGTTCTCTTCAACATCTTGGCGCGAAAAGATTCTGCGCAACAGCCTGTGGAACGCGGCCGGAAAATTTTTCTGCATCCCGCTTCACCTTCTTCTCATTCCTTACGTGATCGCCTCTCTGGGCCCCGAACGCTATGGGCTGTGGGTCGCACTGTTCGCCCTGGTGGATTATTTCGTTTTGTTTGACTTGGGGGTCGGTGCGGCGACGATCAAGCTCGCCGCCGAGTTCGGAGCCGATTCCGATTCCGACCGCTTGGCCCGCCTGGCGGCGAGCGCACTGCTGTTTAGCTTCGTTTTTGTGCCCCCCCTTGGGGTGGCGTTTGCCTACGCCCAGGAAATCCTGGGTTTTCTTCGCCTCGCGGCGACCCACCCGACGGAAGCGGTGGCGGTTTTCCGCTGGATTCTCGTTCTCTTCGCCCTGACCCAAGCGCAAAGCGTTTTTCGCAACCTGCTGTTCGGTCTGCAGCAGATCCACCTCAGCAACCTGTGCGAAATCCTCTATTTTCTCTGCTACGCTCTGGTGACGGTCCTCATTTTGCGAAGCGACGGCGGTTTGGTGGACCTTGCGATCGGCGTTCTCGCCCTGCGGGTGCTTTTGGGAGCGGCCGAAGCTCTGCTCGTTCTGCATTCGAAACCGGGTTTGCTTCGCTCCTCCTGGCGTCCCGACCGGCACATTGCGGCCCGGCTTCTGGGCTACGGCGGCAGGCTCCAACTGACTGCGGTCGCCGGCCTGTTGAATTTTCAGTACGACAAGCTCTTGATCGGCTATTTTCTCCGCACCGAGTTCGTCGCTTTTTACGAGCTGGGAAGCAAGCTGGCCGGACTCGTCCGCCTGATGCCCGCCGCTTTGCTCGGGCCGATGATCCCGGCGGCGGCCGCGCTTGCGGTCCTGAAAGACGAAAGCCGGCTTCGCGAACTCTATCAAGAGGCGACCCGTTACCTCATTGTCGCCGCCGCACCGGCCGCCGCGTTTCTTCTGTTTCATGCCGACGCCCTGTGCGCGCTCTGGCTGGGTGCGCAGGCGGATCCGGGGGCGGCTCTTGCTTTGCGGTGGCTTGCGGTCGCCTATTTCTTCAACATCGCCACCGGCGCGGCCAACGCGATCGGCCGCGGCGCCGGCTGGCTCCGACCCGAAATGGAGGCCACGGCGACGATCAGCCTGGTCAACGTCTCTTCGAGTCTCCTCTTCATTCTTCTCTGGGGCTATTCAGGGGTCTTGGCCGGGACCACGCTGGCCATGGTCGCCGGCAACCTGTTCTACCTGCAACGATTCGGCCGGCTCCTCGGCGAACCGCGGGGACGGATCCTGGTGAAGACGTTCGCCGGGCCGGCGGCTTGCGCGGTGGCAGGAGGAGCCGCTTCCCGCCTGCTTTTCCTCTCCCTGGGCCCCGAAACCTCCTTTTCCAGCCGGATGGAAGTCCTCCCGCCGCTTGCCGCGTCTCTGGTTTGTTTTGTCTGCATTTTTCTTCCCGGAGTCTGGCTGTTGCGCTGCTTTTCGTTGCCCGATGTGCTTCGCGCCAGGAAAGCCCTGTCGTTGATGAGGCGCTGGTGACTTCTGCGGGGAAAGCAAACGACCCGTTTTCCTCCTGTCCTCTTTGCCGCTCGCAGCAACTCAAGGTGCGGATCCGAAACCCCCGCTCCACTTCCGAGCCGGGGCGGAGCTGGCAGGTTCTCGAGTGCCGTCGCTGTTCTTTCCGCTTTACGCACCCCCGGCCTTCCCCCGAGGAAGTGGCTTTGCTTTACCCCCCCAGCTACGGTCCCTATCAGCGGGGAGACCTGACGGGCGCCGGGATCTTCAACCCCGGGATCTCCGCTTTCGACCGCTTCAAGAACCGGCTGAAGTGGTCCGTGCTCACGCAGGAGTACGGATATGCCGGAATCCCCCTTCCGGCCTCCTTCAAGGCCTTCGATTCCCGGACCGAAACGATCGGCCGGTGGCTTGCTCCGATTTTCCGCCGCTGGGTGCGCCACCTTTACCCCCGTCTTCCCTACGGGCCCGGCGGTGGAAAGGCCCTCGATGTGGGCTGCGGCAACGGGGTCTACCTCTTGCTGTTGAAGGGGCTGGGATGGGAGGTCGCCGGGTTCGACCTGGAGAATCACACCGTTCCGGAGGTCGAAGCGGCGGGGATCCCGGTGCACACCGGGTCGCTCGAGGAGTTGGCTTCACGCCGGCACGGTAGCTTCGAGCTGGTCACGATGTGGCATGTCCTCGAACACGTCGAAAATCCCCGGGCCACCCTGGGATGGATCCGGCGCATGCTCGCGCCCGAGGGGCTTTTGATGCTGGAGGTCCCCAATTGCCGCAGCCTGGCCGCAAAAATTTTCGGACGTCACTGGATCGGCTACGACCTGCCCCGCCACCTTTCCCATTTTTCGGTGAAAACGGCCCGCCGGATCCTTCACGAGGCCGGTTTCACGGTCGTCCGGCAGGCCTGCTCGTGGAAACAGCACCTGGCCCCAAACATCGCCGGCATGCTGCGGCAGCATCGCGGCTTGCAGGCAACCGGCCGCCGACTGCGGCACGCCGTTGCATGCCGTGCGTTCAACGCCGTCGGACACCTTTTGGCTCTGGCCGGGGCGGGAGAGTCCATTACCTTCACGGCCCGCAAGAAGAAGCCGCAGTGAACGGTTTCCCGCGCGTGCTCTCATGAGCCTCCGCCCCGATGTTTCCGTGATCCTGCCCTTCCACAATGGATCGGCCTGGCTTCCGCGGGCGATCGAAAGCGTGCGCCTCCAGGAAGGGGTTCGCTGGGAGCTGCTGGTCGTGGATGACGGCTCAGAGGAAAACCCCCTGCCGATCATCGGGGCGTTGCAGGATCGCCGTGTCCGCTGCCTGCGCTTCCCCCATGCCGGTAAAGGGGCCGCCTTGAACCACGGGTTGCGAAACGCTGCTGCGCCCGTCGTTTGCTTTCTGGACCAGGACGACGTCATGTTGCCCGGGAGGCTGTCGCTGCAGATGGAGGCGCTTGAACGGGAGCCGGATCTGGACGGCGTTTACTCCGATTACGAACGCCGCCGGCAAGACGGCCGGCCGATCGACCGTTTCATCAGCCGTCAGGCGACGCCCGAGGAGGCGCTGCATTTGACCTCCCTGGGCCGCAGCCCCGTCAGCATGCAAAATCTCCTCCTCCGCAAACGATGCATCGAAGCGCTCGGGGGGTTCACGCAGGCTCCGGAGCTCAACGGCCTGGATGACGCCGAGTTCTTCGTGCGCCTTTTCCTCTCGCATCCCCGGTTGCGCTACGTGCCGGGGATGGTGCAGGCCTGGGTGCTGCACGAGAAAAACTTCTCGCGCTCCGCGGCGTTCCACGAGGCACGGCTGCATTGGTTGCGGCGGCTGCGGGGTCTTGCCGCGCGGTATCCCGAGTTGCATCGCGAAATCGACAACTTCGTGTTTCACGCCCGAACTATGCGCGGCATCTTCTTTCTGGAGCGGCGTCGGTCTCGCGAGGCCTTCTTTGAATTTCTTCGGGCCGCCCGGGCCCGTCCGCTGCGGTTGAACAACACCTATCTCCTGTTCAAGGCTCTTGCCGGGGCCCTGCTGCCGAGTCGGCCGAGAGCATCGCGTCCCCCGAAAGCGGAACCCCTTCCCTGAGCCGCATCGTGCGCATTCTGGTCAGCGGTCATCACAATCCCCACTTCGTCACGATCACCGAGTACATCGAACGTGCCGTCCGGTCTCTCGGTCACCGCCTGGTCGTCTTCGAAGACCGGCGCCACCTGATTCCCGGCCGACTGCGGCGGCGCTGGGCCCTTCTCCAGCGGATCAGCGTCGCGACGATCAACCGGGCGCTGGTCCGGCTCGTGGAACGCACCCGCCCGGATCTGGTCCTGGTGACCGGAGGGCATCGGATCACCCGACACGCGCTCGAAGCCCTTTGCCGCCGAGGGATTCCGGTCGTTCTGTGGACCACCGACCCGCCCAAGCCGAGCGCTGGGTTGCCGCAGACGGCTCGTTTCTATCACGCCGTGTTCTGCCAGGGATCCGAAGCCGTACAGTTGCTCCGGGCGCAAGGCATCGCCGCTCTTCACTGGCTGCCCATGGCCTGCGACCCGGAGATTCACCGCCCCGCGGTGTTGGACGAAGAAACCGCTCGGGGCCTGAGCAGCCCGGTGGTCTTCGTCGGCTCCTTCTACCCCCACCGGGCCGAGCTCTTGCGCAGAGTAGCCCATTGCGGGTTGTCCATCTGGGGACCCGGCTGGAGCCGCCTTGCCGTGGGCGATCCTCTTCGCGCCTGCGTTCGCGGGGCGGGGATCGGCCCTGCGCACTGGGTTCGGATCTACTCCGCGGCGAAAGTGGTCCTTTCGATTCATTACCGCAGCGAGGATGAGCGGATTCCGGTCTACCAGGCGAGTCCCCGCGTTTTCGAGGCGCTGGCCTGCGGCGCCTTCTTGCTCACCGATCGCCAGCCCGACGTCCTGGCTCTGTTCCAGGACGGCGTGCACCTGGCCGCTTTTTCCGACGGCCAAGATCTCAAACGGCAAATCCTCCACTACTTGGATCGTCCCGCGGAGCGGCGTCGGATCGCCGCCACCGGCCGGCGCGAGGTCCTGCGTCACCACACCTACGCCCACCGCATCGTGCAAATGCTGGCGCGGCTGAACTTCCCGGAAGGCGGAAACGGTGACCGCTCCGGCGTAAAGCCGGCCTCGTTCTGCCCCGGCCACGGTCTTGGGGTTCGGAGCTTGTCGTGAAACGCCCCGCGAAGGTGGTTCACCTGACCGAGGACATGGGCCTCGGCGGTCAGGAGAGAGTCATCGCCACCCTGGCCGAGGGGGCCGACCGCCGGAAATTCGAAGTCGAAGTCTGGTGTCTGGCCCGGGGCGGTCGGCTTGTCGAATCCCTGAAAGGATCCGGCCTCCGCGTCCGGATCTTCGGGCTGGCGAACTATCACGATCCCTTCCAGGTTTTGTGCCTCAGCCGGCATCTGCGTCGCGCGGGTGCGGACATCGTGCACGCCCATGGAAGTTTTGCGGCGACGTTCGGACGGCTTTCTTCGCTTTTCGTCGGCAAACGAAACGTTCTGGTCCACTTCCATACCGCCGAACTGGGACTTTCGCTCCCCCACCTCGGGTTGCAGCGGATGCTTGCGCCCTTCACCCGGGCCGTCGTTTGCGTTTCGCGGGCGGTATTTGCGTTTGTGACCGGTGTGCTCGGCATCCCCGCGGACCGATGCCGCGTGATCTATAACGGCGTGCCGGATGTAGTGGGCGGTTTTCCCGGTTCCCCCGAACGGACGACCCCGACCGAAGGGCTGCTTGCCGTCTCCATCGGCACCCTGGTCGAAAACAAGGGCCATCGCGTTCTGATCGAGGCTTTCCGACGGGCGGCGGAACAGAGGAACGATCTGCGGCTGTGGATCGTCGGCGACGGACCGTTGCGCGGAACCCTGGAGCGCCAAGCCCGGGATCTCCGTTTGTCTGACCGCATCCGGTTTGTGGGCTGCCTGCCCGATGTCCACCCGGTGCTTTCCCGGGCGGCCATGGCGATCCAGCCGAGCCTACACCGGGAAGCTCTCGGCCTGGCGCTGATCGAGGCCGCTCAGCACGGGGTGCCCGCCATCGCCAGCCGGTTGGGCGGCATTCCGGAGGTGGTCGCCGACCACCGCACCGGACTGCTGGTTCCGCCGGGAGATCCCGAAGCGCTGGCCGGAGCCATCCTCCGGCTCGCAGCCAACCCTTCTCTTCGGGCACGTCTGGGAAAAGCCGCCCGGGGCGAATACGAACGGCGCTTCCGGGCGGAGCGCATGATCGCCGACATCGAGGCGTTGTATGCCGCTTTCTGACCGCGGAGAATCCCGGGAACCGGAGCGCATTCGCGTTCTTCTCTGTTCCAGTTTCGCCGAGCGGGGGCGGGGAGGTCAGGAAAGCCTGTTCCACCTCGCCTGCGGTCTGGATCCGCGGCGTTTTCACGCGCGGGTGCTGGTGCCGGCCGAGGGGAGCCTGGCGCGAAGCCTGCGCCGGCAGGGGGTGGATGTCTACAAGCTCGATCTGCCCAGGGTTGCTTGGAGGTCCGGCCCGGAGATCGCAGCGGCTTTGCACCGATTGCTCCTGCTGGTGGACCGCTGGGCGGTCGATCTTCTTCATACCGACGGGCCGCGCAACACGTTCTATGCCGCGTTGGTCGGAAAACTACGCCGCAAGCCCGTCGTCTGGCATGTCCGGGCCTCGACGTCGGATCCGTACGACCCCCTGTTGAGCCGGCTTTCTTCGCGGATGCTGCTCGTGGCCGATGCGTTGCGATCCCGTTTCCCTTCCCCGGCGGCGAGGCGCAAGATCCGCGTCATTCCGAACGGCGTCGACCTGAATCGCTTTCATCCGGCGGAAGAGCGATCGGCGGACGAGTCCCGGAGCGGCAAAGAAGATCTCCGGATCGGCACGGTGGGCCGGGTCGAAAAGGAGAAAGGAACCCTCGTGCTGCTCGAGGCCTTTCGTCTTCTGCGCACGACCGGAACGAAGCTCCGCCTGCGGGTGGCGGGCGGCAGCCCCGATCCGGCCTATGCCCGGCGTTGTCGGGAATTTTGCCGCGAGGCCGGGTTCGGCGATCGGATCGAATTTCTGGGACCCGTTCACCCCGCCGAAAACTTTTTGCGAACGCTCGATGTCTTCGTGCTTCCCTCGGTCGCCGCGGAAGCCTTTCCGCGTGCCGTGCTCGAGGCCATGGCCTGCGGCAAACCGGTCGTGGCGACGGCGGTCGGGGGTGTCTCCGAGGCGGTCGAAGAGGGGCGAACGGGGTTCCTGGTCCCCCCCGGGGAGCCGGCCGCCCTGGCGGACCGATTGCAGCGGCTGATTGAGAACTTCGAACTGCGGCGGCGATTGGGAAGGCTCGGGCGTCAACGGGTGGAGCGGTTTTTCGGGCTGGATCGGAACACGGCGCTGACCCAGCGGGTCTACGAAGAGCTCTTGAAAAAATGATGCGCCGGAGCCGCTGCCCGATCTGCCGCGGGGAATCTCTCCGCGTGCTGGAAGAAGACGCACCGCCCCATCGGGTCCTGCGCTGCTGTAGGTGCGGCCTGGTGTATGTCGATCCGCCGCCCCGTCGCGATGCACTGCACCGCCGCTACGGGCCCGCGTACTATACCGAATGGGTCACCACGCAGAAGAGGGCTCGTGAACGCCTGTGGGCCGAGCGCCTGCAGATCGTCGAAAGCCTTGTCCCGTCAGGCCGTCTGCTGGACGTCGGCTGCGGAGAGGGCTCTTTTCTGGTTCAGGCGCAGCGGCGCGGCTGGGAGGTGGCGGGCACGGAGATTTCCGCGTGGGCGGCCGAACACGCGGGAAGACGACTGCGGCAGCCCGTCTTTTGCGGCGAACTGCAGGATGCCGGATATCCTTCGCGGCATTTCGATGTGGTGACCCTCTGGCATGTTCTCGAGCATGTGGCGGCGCCCTTTCCGATTTTGGGGGAGATCCGGAGGATTCTGAAGCCGACCGGGCGCCTGGTCGTAGCGGTGCCCAATGTGGACGACCGCGTCATGCAGGTCGCCTATCGCCTCGTCAAACGCCGTCGGCCGCGCCTTTTTTCCCTCCGGGACCGGGAGTGGCACCTTTTTCATTTTTCGGTTTCCAGCCTCACGCGTCTTCTCGTTCTTTCCGGTTTTGCCGTCGTCGGTTTCGGACCGGATCGCGGCGTGGTCGAGCGCTCCAAACGGCTGATCAACGAAACGGCGGTGATCTTGTCGCGGATCTTCCGTCGTTCCTGGTACAACGCGATCCTCCTGGTCGCCCGTCAGGCCTGAATGTCCCGGCCCGCCATTCAAGGTTCGCAACGGGCAACCCTCTTTCCAGGGTTTCCGCCGTCGCTCGGCGGCGCAAAGCGAGCGGCGGCCGATACTGCCCCTCCTTCCGCCGCCTCGGCCGGCGAACCCCGCACCATCCTTTTCCTGCGCATCGACCGTATCGGCGACATGGTGCTTTCACTTCCCGCCCTGCGGGCACTGAAAAGCAGGTTTCCCCGCGTCAAGCTCACGGTTCTGGCAAGCCCGTCCAATCAAGCCCTCCTCCGCCACGACCCTGATGTCGACGAGGTTCTGGTGCTGGACAACGGCCGGCGCCGTCGGTTGCATCTGCTGGCCCTTCTTCCCCGGCTTCGCCGCCGCCGCTTCAGCCTCGTCCTGGACCCGCTGCCCGAGGAAGATCCGATCGCGCTGCTTTTAGCCCTCCTTTGCGGTGCCCGCCGAAGGGTCGGATTCGGCGGCAGGATCCGCTCCCGGCTCTACCACACCGCTTTGCCCCCGCCGTCCTCCACCCGGCACTTCTGCGACCTGACTTGTGACTTGATCCGGTCCTTCGGAAAGTTCGACGATCCCGGTCTTCCCCGCTTGGTTCTCGGGAGCGAGGAAAAGGATTTTGCGCGACGCTGGTTTGCGGAACAAGGACTTTCCGGATCCGCGGTGATCGGGATTCATCCCGGCGGCTACTATCCCTCCCAGCGTTGGCCCCTCGAGCACCATGCCGCCCTGATCCGCATGTTGAAGGCGGGATCCCCCGGTCGGGTGCTGCTCCTGGGGGGGGAAGCCGAGGTGGCCTGGATCGAGGAGATCCGGCGGCAATGCGGGCTGGATCTGCCGGTATTCATCTCCCGAGACCTGCGACAGACGGCGGCCTTGATCGACCGCTGCCTCCTCTTCGTCGGCAACAATTCCGGGCCGCTGCACCTCGCCGCCGCTCTGGGGCGCCCCACGGTCTCCTTCCGCGGGCCTACCCGGTCCGGCCGCTGGTCTCCGCTCGGGGGGCCGCACCGGGTGCTGGAGCGTTCAGGGCTTTCCTGTCTGGGCTGTGAAAAGGGGATCTGCCCGCGCAAGACGCATGACTGCCTCGTCGGCGTTTCCCCGGCGGAGGTCTTCGCCGCCGTGGAGGATCTCCGGCGAAAGACTCCCGCATGAAGCTTCTCTTTCTCGCCGACGTCTCCGCCGGCCGGGTGATCGGCGGGGCGGAGCGGGTGCTTGCGGAGGAGGTCCGAGGACTTGCGCGCCGCGGCCACGGCGTCACCGTCTTGTGCCGGAGCGGGGCCGCCGGGGCGCCGGCGGAGGAAGACCTCGCCAAGGGGCTGCGGGAGATCCGCTGCCCTTTCGATCCCCTCCGGCCCCATCGCCTGCTCACCGCAACTTGGCCTGCGGTACGCCGCCATCTTCACCGCCTGCGGCGCGACGGAAAAGCGGATTGCCTGAACATCCACCAGCCCATCGCCGCCTTCGGAATTTCCGGAGGCGCGGGCAAGGGCCTCCCGGCCGTCTACACCTGCCATTCCCTCGCCCACGAGGAGTATCTCTCACGCAATCCCGGGGCGGGCCTGATGCGTCGGGTCGAGGCCGGAATCCGCCGGCTCATCGAGCGCCGCGTGATGCGCTCTTGCCGGCAGGTCGTGACCTTAAGCCGCTACACGGCCGAGAAAGTGATGAACGTCCATGGGATCCCGGCGGAGCGGATCGAGGTTCTCCCCGGCGGGGTGGACCTCGGGCGCTTCCGTCCCGCCGCCGATCGTGAAAGTCTGCGGCGTCGCCTGGGTCTCAAGCCGGAAAGCCGCCTGCTTCTCACGGTGCGCAACCTCGAGCCGCGCATGGGGCTCGAAAATCTGATCGCCGCCTTGGCCCGGGTCGCACCGCTCTTTCCCGAGGCCGTCCTCTGGGTGGGCGGCGAGGGAACGCTCCGGGAAAAGCTCGAGGTGCAAGCGCTGAAACTCGGGATCGAGAAACGGGTCCGCTTTTTGGGTTTCGTCCCCGAAGAGACCTTGCCGGAGGTCTACGCCGCGGCCGATTTGTTCGTTTTGCCCAGCCTCGATCTGGAAGGCTTCGGCCTGGTGACCCTCGAGGCGCTCGCCAGCGGCCTGCCGGTGCTGGCGACACCGGTCGGCGGCTCGGTGGAAATCCTCGCTGCGCTTCCCGGCGGTTTTCTCTTCGAGGACACCTCCGTGGAAGCTCTCGGCCGCGGGATAGTTTCCTTTCTGCGCCGGCTGGCAGCCGATTCCCAGGCCGGGCTTCGATTTGCCGCCGCCTGTCGCCGCCATGCTGAGTGCGGCTACTCCTGGGAGCGGCATCTCGATCGGCTGGAGTCGCTTTTGGCCGCGCTTTCCGCTTCCTCCTGGCCCCCGGCCCGAAGGAGCTGACCTTTCCATGTGCGGCATCTGCGGCGCAGTGGCTTTCGAACCCCCGGCGATTCCGCTCGGCGCCTTGCAGTGCATGTCTTCCGCCCAGCGGCACCGCGGGCCCGACGACGAGGGAATCTGGACGGCCTCTTTCCGCGGGCTCAAGGGAGAACCGGGCTGGATCGGCCTCGGCCACCGTCGGCTGGCGGTGATCGATCCGGCGCCCCGTTCGCGTCAGCCCCTCGCCAACGAGGACGGCTCGGTCCAGCTCGTCTGCAACGGTGAGATCTACAATTTCCGCGAGCTGCGCCGCGATCTCGAGGCGCGCGGGCACCGCTTCCGCAGCGGCTCAGACGGCGAGGTGATCCTCCATCTCTACGAGGAGGAGGGACTTGCGGCCGCCGCCCGGTTAAACGGCATGTTCGCTTTCGCTCTCTGGGACGGCAACCGCCGTAGGCTATGGCTCTGCCGCGACCGGTTGGGGGTCAAACCCCTTGTCTGGGCCGGAGACGGAAAGCGATTGTTCTTCGCTTCGGAGATCCAGGCGCTGCTCGCTTCCGGCCTCGTTCCCCGCGTTCTCGACCGCCGCGCTCTCGCCCTTTACCTCGCGTTCAACTACGTCCCTGCACCGGCGACCGCATTGCAGGGGATCTCCAAGCTCGAGCCGGCCTCCTCGCTGATCGTGGAAGAGGGAAAGACGAGGCTCGAACGCTGGTGGCGGCTCCCCCCCCCGGCGGAGGTCATGGGGGAGGGCGGCGAAGGCTTGCAGCGTCGACTGATGCAGACGCTGGAGGAAGCGGTCTGCGGGTGCCTTGTCGCCGATGTTCCGGTCGGGGCCTTTTTGAGCGGCGGCATCGACTCGGGGATCGTCGTGGCGCTCATGTCGCGGCATTCCCCGCGGCCCGTCACCGCGTTCACGGTGGGCTACCCTGAAGACCCGGCCTGGGACGAAAGCGCTGCGGCACGCCGTCTGGCGCGTTTCTTCGGCTGCGAGCACCACGAGATCCCGACCCGCCGCCGCGATCTCCTCGAGGCGGCGCTTGCCGTTTTGGAAGAAATCGACGAGCCCTTCGCCGATTCCTCGGCGATCCCCACCTGGATCGTCTCCCGGGAGGCGGCGCGGCGGGTGAAGGTCGTCCTTTCCGGGGACGGCGGCGACGAGCTCTTTGCCGGCTACCGCTCCTACCTCGCCGGTTGGTGGCGCGTCCGCTACCGGAGAATCCCGCCCGGCATCCGCCGCCGGCTCATTCGGCCGCTACTTTCGTGCCTGCCCGACGGCCGCGGGACCCGACTGGGGGAGATGGTGCGCCGCGCCAAGAAATTCGTCCGCGCCGCCGAGGCCGATGAAATCGATGGATTGCTCGCCCTGAAAGAGGTGATCCCGGGCCCGCTGCGCCGCCGGCTCGCGCCCGTCGCGGAGGATACGCCGGATCCCGCCCGGATCTGGGTGCAGAGCCTCTGGATGCGCCATCGGGCCGATCCCCTGAACCGCTTGTTGGCGACCGACCTCTACGACTCGCTTCCCGGAGACATGCTCGCGAAGGTCGACCGCATGAGCATGGCCCATTCGCTGGAAGTGCGGGTGCCGCTCCTCGACCACCGGGTGGTGGAATTCGCCTTCGCCCTCCCGGGTCGGGTGAAGATGCCTCGCGGCGTCCCCAAGGCCCTTCTGCGCGCCGCCTGCCGCGATCTTCTGCCTCCCGGGCATGCCGGGCGGCCCAAAGCCGGCTTCGAGGTTCCGATCGGCCGGCTGCTTTCGCTGCTGCGCGGCGGTTTGGCCCCTCTTGTGGCTCGTTGCCTGGATGCGAAACGGATCCGCACCCAGCGCATTCTGGATCCCGCGGCGGTCGGCGAAATTCTGG
This sequence comes from uncultured Desulfatibacillum sp., assembly GCA_964596545.1. Classification (GTDB taxonomy): domain Bacteria; phylum Desulfobacterota; class Desulfobacteria; order Desulfobacterales; family SpSt-501; genus SpSt-501. Next base: position 12,644 of record CAZQUP010000010.1, read on the forward strand.
CCATCCACCGCCATGGGAAAACCGACAGCGACTGGATGGTCTGGAATCTTCTCGTCCTGCAGAGCTGGATCGACCGCTATGGAATCTGCTGAGACGAAAACCCGGGGGGAGGCCCCGGATCGGCATGCGGGGAATGCGGCGGCGGATCGCGGCATTTTTCTTCGCCCGGCCTGCGGCGGCGCGCTGCGGCCGTTTTCCCGCTCGGCACTCCTGAGGTGTCCCCGCTGCGGGCTTTGCCGTAGACGGCCCATCGATGAGCACCGCAATCGGGAGGCGCTGGTGCGCCATTACCGTACGGCCGATCCCCGGAGGCAGGTGGCTCGCGCGAAGGCGCCGTTTTTCGAAAGCCCTCGATGTTCTCGAGGAGGCTTTTCCCGCCCGCCCGCGCCGGCTGCTCGATGTCGGCTGCGGCGGCAGCGAATTCCTCCAGCGGGCGAGCCGACGCGGCTGGGATCCGGCCGGCATCGATATCCTGCCCGAGGCCGTCGCGGCGGCCCGCCGTCTTCTGCCCCGAGCGAAGATCCACCTCGGCAGCCTGCCCGAGGGGGTCTCGATCCCCGGCCGGCTGCAGGCGGTCACCTTCTGGGACGTACTCGACCACCTGGAGGATCCTGCAGCCCACCTCCGCGCCGCCGCCCGGTTGCTGTGCCGCGGCGGCCTGGTCGGGATCCGGACCCGCAACGTTGCGGTTCAGCTGGTGATGCGGCGGGTGGACGATTTTCTGTCCGCCCTGCACCGCCGTCCGGTGCGGAGAACGTTTCATGTCCTGCACCGGGTCGCCTTTACTCCGGGGTCACTCGAAAGGCTCTTGGAACGAAGCGGTTTGGAAACGATCGGCATCGCCAACGCGCCCCTCACCGTGGGGGATCCCTACGGCCTCACGCTGCGCTTTCCATGGATCCGACTGCTCAAGGCGGCGGCCGCTCCGATCGCCGATGCCGTATCCGCCGCCAGCGGGGGAAGGATGCTTCTCTCCCCCTCGCTTCTCGCCTGGGCACGGAAACCTTGAACCCGGGACAAAAAACGCGATGAAGGTCCTGCATATCATCACGCGGCTCGACTGCGGCGGATCGGCGCAGAACACGCTTCTCAGCTGCCGCGAGCTTGCGCGCGATTTCGAAACGGTGCTGGTCCACGGACTTTCGCTGGAGTCGCGACTCAGCCCCCCCGAGAAGGCGAAGCTGTGCAGGGAGCGGGCCGAAGCCGCCGCGCGCGGCGTGCGGTTGATCGCCGTCGCGCCCCTCGTCCGACGGATCGCGCCGGTGAAGGATCTCCGCGCCTTCCTCGCCCTCTGTCGCATCCTCCGCCGTGAACGGCCCGAGGTCGTTCACACGCACACCTCGAAAGCGGGGCTTCTCGGCCGAGCCGCATCCCGCCTCTGCAGGGTCCCCCGCGTCGTGCATACCCCGCACGGCCACGTCTTCCATGGATATTTCGGCAAAGCCGTCTCCCGGCTCTTTCTTCTCCTCGAGCGGGCGGCCGCGGGTCTGACCGACCGGCTGGTCGCCCTGACCGAAGGGGAAAAGCGGGATTGCCTCGACCTTTCCGTCGCCCGGCGCGGCGCGGTCGAGGTCATCCCGAGCGGTGTCGAGCTCACGCGTTATGCGCCCTTCCAGGGCGACCGCCGGGCCGCCCGACGCGAGTTGGGCCTCGACCCGGAAGCCCGGCTCGTCGGTTTCGCCGGCCGGCTCGCCCCGGTGAAAGGGGTGCGCGAGCTTCTCGAGGCCATGCCCCTCGTGTGGCGGGAATTTCCCGAATGCGAACTTGTTTTCCTGGGCCGGGGCGAGCTCGAAGAGGAGCTCCGCGCCCGGTCGGCTCGGATCGACGGCAAGGGCCGGGTCCGGTTCCTCGGCTGGCGCGAGGACGTTCACCGGATCCTGCCGCTCCTCGATCTCTTCGTTCTCCCGTCGCGGAACGAAGGCATGGGCCGGGTGATCGTCGAGGCCATGGCCAGCGGGGTCCCGATCGCCGCTGCGGCCGTCTGCGGTATCCCCGATCTCGTGCAAGACGGCCGGACCGGAATCCTCTTTCCGCCCGGGGACGTCGAGGCGCTCGCCGGCGGCATCCGCCGGCTGCTCCGCGATCGCGGTCTTGCCGAGCGACTCGCCGCTTGCGGCCTTGCGCACTGCCGCCGGTACGATCTCGCCGTGATGGTCGACAAACTGCGGCGCCTCTACCTCGGGCTTGCTCCCCGCCCTGGCGCGATCCCGGCACCGCCGGCCGCCGGGGCTCACCCCATCCGGCCTTGAAAACGGAAACCCGTCGTCTTTTCTCCGTTCTCCGAGAGACCCTGCGCGAGGGGCCGTCGTCCCCCGCAGAAGCCTCCGACCCGCTGTGCAGCACCCACGCTCCAAAGGGGTGGTTTGCCGGGCTGCGGCGGCTGATTCCTCTCTTCCGCACCCATCGCCTGCTATTTCTGGCCGGAAGCCTTTGCCTGGCGGCGGCGATCCTTTTCGGCCTGGTGCCCCCTCTGGTGGCCCGCGAATTCGTGGACGAGGTGGTTCTGGGGGGGAGGGTGGATCGGCTCGCCCTCATCCTGCTTCTCCTTGGTCTGCTCTACGGGGCAGAGAAAATCCTGCGTCTTGCCGAGGAGTTTTTTTTCGCCCTTTTCGAACGGCGGATGCTCCGCGATCTCGAGGAGGGCCTCCTCCACGCCATGCAGCGCCTGCCGCGGCGACTGCTGGATGCCCTGCCTTCGGGGTATCTTGCGCGCCGCCTCGGCGAGGACATCGAGGGTCTTCGGCCGCTGCTCGCGGGGCTTCCGGCGCGTGCGGCCGGACAGGGGTTGCGCCTCGTCGGCGGAGCGGCCTTTCTCTTCCTCCTGGAATGGCGGATCGCGCTGACTGCGCTCGTCTTCTTCCCCGCGCTCGCCTTGGTTCTCCGGCGGGCGAGCCGCGGGTTGCATGCTCTGAGCCACCGCCGGCTCGAAGACCAGGCGCAGGCCGTGGGGCTGATTCAAGAGACGATCGCGCTCTCCGACCAGCTTCAGTCGCGGCCGGCCGCGGCCGGCCGCCGGCGGGCGATTCTCGCAGCCTTCGAGCGGCAGCTCGACGGCGCCTGTCTCTTGGCGCTTCTGTCTTCCTTCACCTCGGTTCTCATTCAGACGGTTCCGGCGCTGGCGCGGGCGCTCGCTCTCGCCGCCGGAGCGGTCCTGATCCATCGCGGGGAGTGGACGGCGGGAGGGTTGCTCGCCTTCCAGGGCTACCTTGGGCATTGCTTCGGCCCCGCCCAGCATCTGGCGACCGTGCAGCTCGAAATCGAGCGTGCCCGCGCAGCCCTCGAGCGCCTAAACTCCCTCTTCGAAGCTGCCGCCGGCGAAGACGCTGAAGGCGTGCATTCCGGAGGGCTGCGGGGGGAAATCGAGTTCCGCCGCGTAACCTTCCGTTACGGGCCGGGCGCGCCGGTCCTCCGCGAGGTGTCCTTCCACGTTGCGCCCGGCGGGGCCCTTGCCGTGCTGGGGCCGAGCGGGATCGGAAAGACGACGCTTCTGACCCTCCTCCGCCTGCTCTACGCGCCCACGGCCGGGGAGATCCTCTTCGACGGCCGTCCGTCCGGCGACTACGAGCCGAGCCGGCTGCGGGAGCGGATCGGCTTTGTTTCACAGGAGCCGCGCCTCATCGCCGGCTCGGTGCTCGAAAACTTGCGCCTCGAGCGGCCGCAGGCCACCCGGGATGAAATCGTGCGGGTGGCGAACGAGGCCGGAATCCACGAGGAGATCCTCGCTCTTCCCGCAGGCTACGACACCCGACTCGGCGAGAGGGGGGGCGGTCTCTCCGCGGGGCAAAGGCAGCGGCTGGCGCTCGCCCGTGCGCTCCTGTCCGATCCGGACATCCTCGTTCTCGACGAGCCCACCTCCTTTCTGGATGAAAAAGCCGAAGCGCGGGTTCTTGCGGCACTGAAGCGCCAGAGGGGAAGGCGCACCCTGATCGTCGCCACCCATCGCCTCTCCACCGCCCGCCTGTGCGATCAGGTGATCTCTCTGGAACGCCCCCCGGCCGGAGCCGGGCATGGGCAGGAGACGCCGGATCGCGCACCGGAGGTCGCCTGTGCCGATTAAGTGGGAAAAAACGAAACGCGTGCCGACCCTCGATTATCTCTCCTGGGGACAAAATCTGCGGCGAAAGATCGCCGGAACCCGCTTGCCGCTCGGCGGCACGATCGAGCTCACGCGCCGCTGCAACAACCGCTGCGCGCACTGCTACAACAACCTCCCCGCGGAGGACGCTTCCCTACAGGCGGTCGAGCTGGGCGGGGAAAACTGGAAGCGCATCCTCGACGAGGCCGCGGAGGCCGGCTGCCTCTACCTGCTTTTCACCGGCGGCGAGCCCTTGCTCCATCCGGATTTCGCGGCGATCTACGCCCACGCCCGCAGGCGCGGCTTTCTCGTCACCCTGTTCACCAACGGAAGGGGGCTCACCGAGCAGACGGTCGATCTTCTGGCGTCGATCCCCCCCCTGGCGGTCGAAGTCAGCCTCTACGGCGCCTCCCGCGATACCTGGGAGCGGGTCACCCGCGTTTGCGGATCCTACGCCCAGAGCCTCGCAGGAATCGAGAGGCTGAGGCGGCGTGGCCTTCACCTACGCCTCAAGACCACCCTTTCGCGGATCAATCACCACGAGCTTCCCGAAATGCGGCGGCTTGCCGCCTCCTGGGGTGTTCCCTTCCGTTTCGATGCGTTTTTGAACGGACGGCTCGACGGTTCGCGCAAGCCGCTTTCTTTGCGGCTGTCGCCCGAGGAGGTGGTGGCGCTCGATCTCGCGGATCCCGCGCGGGTCCGAGCGTTGCGGCAGGCGCAGCTTCAACCGGTATCCCCGGCCTGCGGCGGCTATGCCTGCGGCGCCGGAGTCCATGCCTTCGCTCTGGACCCTTACGGCAAACTGCGGCTTTGCGCGCTCGCCGCCGAGAAAGAGGGTTTCGACCTCACGCGGCAAAGCTTCCGCGACGGCTGGGGAGACTGGGCTGTCCGCGAGCGCAAGCGCCTGTCCGGCAGGAGCAGTCGCTGCCTCGCCTGCGGTCTCCTCGATCTCTGCGGAGTCTGCCCGCCGGCCGCACGGCTCGAGGGCGGCGAGGAGTCGGGGCCGGTCGCCTTCCTCTGCGAGGTGGCTCATCTTCGGGCCCTGGTGTTCGGAATCCCGGTTCCGGCCCACGGCCCCTGCGATTTCTGCCCCGGGGGGGAGCGGCATGAGAAGATCGCTTCCCGCGCCGCGGCGCTGCGCAACGCTTCGCCCTTCGACGGTCGGAACTGGGCATGCTCGCCGAACTCGTAGAGGAAGCGCTGAAAAGCGGCCGCCGCGTACGCTTTCGCGCCACGGGGGAAAGCATGCGGCCCTCCATCCGCGACGGCGACCTCATCACGGTCGCTCCGGCGCGGCCGGAGGAGCTCACGATCGGGGACATCGTCCTCTCCCGCGTGGGGGAGAAGCTTACCGCCCACCGCCTGGTCGAACTCGCCGGTGTCGATCCCCCTCCAGGCCGAACCCATGGATCCTGCCGGCTCATCTGCCGGGGGGATGCGGCGGGTGCCCCGGATCCCCCGCTTGAGCCCTCTCAGGTTTTGGGCAAAGTGGTGGCGGTGGAAGCCGCCTGGGGCCGACGCTTTCTTTCGATTTTCCGCCATTTTTTCGGACGCTGGATTTTAGGAGCCTTTTCGTCGGGCCGATAATGATTCCGAGGGCGAAGCCCGGCGGCTCTCCGCACAAGCAAATCCCCTCTGTCGATCCACCCGCAGGACTGGAAATGAAGTTTCAGGAACGCAGCAAGATGCCTTTTGCAGGATTTTCAGTGGATCGGTGCAGGAGGACTTCGCGGAACTCGTTTCTGCGGAAAAGCGCCAGAATGTTCGTCCTCCTTGGGGTGCTGGCCGGGGGATTAGGGCTTTATCAGGCTTCGGAGGCCCAGGGGGCGAGCCCCGTCGCTTCGAACAGCTATATCGGCACCGGAACCGCCGGATGGAAAGTTCTCGGCTATCCCGGCCAACGCAAGCTGGTGCGCGACGCCGACGGCTACTGGTACGCCGTGTGGGGGGGATACACGGGAACACCCGCCTCACACAAGATTTATATCAACAAATCAACGAACACCGCCGGTACGGCTTGGTCCATTCCCGTCGTTTTGGCCGGCTCCGGCGGTATCGCCAAAAACGAAGCCTACCAGCACTACAACGTTTCGATCGACATCGACCGCGCCAACGGGAAGCTTCACGTCGTCTGGCAGCGCGAGGACGACATCATCTACTACGCCAAGTGCGTGAACCTCGCCAGCTGGAACCAGAGTGCCTCCTGGAAAAACCTGCTGGAGACGGCGACCGGTGCGGAGGCGATCCTCTCGTCAACCAACCACCTCTACCTTTCGGATGCGTTCTACGCTCCGACCCTGGCGGTCGACGGGCAGGGAAATCCCCACATCGCTTACTGCTCCAACGGCGGCGGGTCCTATCAGAAGCCCTACTACCGCACCGGCACGACTTCCGGCGGCTGGGCGACGGCGATCAATCTCAGCGCGGACGACGTGGATCACCGCTTCCCCGTGGTCGAGATCGGGAGATACAACCGGGCGCACGTGGCGGTGCGCTACGGAACGAATTCCATCTACCACTGGTACCTGGACAGCCCCTACACCAGTGCAATGGGGCCGACCCCGGCCATGAATTCTGCCGGCAACAGCCTCAAATACAACAGCATGGCGGCCGACGGCCAGGGCACCATTCACATGGTCGCCCTCGAGGAGAGCGACAACCACATCTGGTCGGCCACCCACAACGGGAGCTCCTGGACCGAGACCGAAAACATGGACGACGGCGCCGCCTGGCAGATGCCGGATGTCGGCGTCAAGTGGGGCGCCGGGGTTACCGACGACATTCTCGTCGCCTCTCGGGCCGGGACCAGCAATGTCGGCGTCTATTATTTCCAATGGAACGGCTCGGCCTGGGGCCAGCCGGAGACCAACACGAACGAAACCAGTGACGGCTTCGTCTCCGTCGAAAAAAAATCCCCGAACGGCCAGACGAACACCGGCTACCTGATGTACAAGTCGGGCGCCCTCTACATCGCTTTCGTGACAGGCCTCGACAGCGGGCCGCTTGCGCCGCGAGCGATTTACACGGAGGCTAGCGGCGCCCAGAACATTCTGCGTCAGCGGACCCACAGCGGAAGCTGGAGCGCGGAATCGGACTTCTGGAATACAGGCGACGCTTCCGATTTGCGTTGGCACACGGCGCTCTCGAGCCCCAACGGGAAATACCAGGCGTTTCTCGCCGCCGGCGGCAGCAACACCCTTTATGCCTATCTCGTAAGCTCCTCCTCCTTCACGAGCCTCAACCCCGGCGGCATCTATACCGCTTCCTACCGTTCGTTCAACGCCGCCTTCGAGCAATCGAGCGGCCGGCTGCTCGTGGTCGCCTCGCACCCCTCCTCCCCCAACACGATCACCTACTGGGTGCACGACGGCGCCACGATGATCGTAAACGGCGCGACCTACACCTTCTCCACCCTCTCCGGCAACATCCACTGGGTCGAGATGGCCTCCCAGCCCGGCTCGAACCAGATCGCGCTCATGGTCCTCGACAGCAACTCCCACACCGCGGGGCTGATCTGGAACGGTTCCTCCTGGGGCAATGAGAAGAAGCTCAACAGCGCTGCGTTGCCCACCAACACCCGGGAGCCGATCGCCGTCAAATACATGCTTTCGGGACAGTACCGCGGCCGCGCGGTCTTTGCCTGGGCGGAGACCAACGACATTTACAGCTGGACCTGGACCGGCGGCGCCTGGGAGTCCGCCTCCAAGTCGAAGCTCGAGGTCACGACCAACAACATCACCTGGCTGCGTCTGGCGGCCGACCCGAACAGCGACAAGCTGCTGCTGGGAATCGTGGACTACGACCAGCTCTACACCCTGCCCTGGAACGGCGCCGGCTGGGGCTCGGTCCAGGCGGTCTCGACGAACTACCTCTCGGCGGGCTCCTTCGGCGGCAACCGTCCCTTCGATGTGGCCTTCGAGTACCTCTCCGGGCACACCAGCCATGCGATTCTGGCCTACGCCGAAGTCTACAACGGGCTGCAGTATCGGCACACCGCCGATATCAACGGCAGCTGGTCGGCGGCCAGCCCGGTAATGAACAACCAATATTGCCGCTGGGTGGAACTGACGCCGGCGGACGACGGCGCAATCTTTCTGACCGCCGACAGCGGAAGCGGAGGCTTCTACCACTATCTTTACTCCAAACGCTGGGATCACAGCAGCTGGAGTCCGGCCTCGGCAACCGAGCTCGAAAGCAATCTGAACAGAGGCACAAGCTATCAGCTCCAGACCTACGCGGTGGCGGCCGTGGGGCCGGCCCCGGAGTCCCAGGGATCGAGCGTCGGCACGATGATCGGCTGGGCGCAGAGCGGCACCTCCTCCCTGTACTCCAGCCAGTGGAACGGCAGCAGCTTCCCCACCGGGAGCGCCGGCCCGACCTTCGCCACGGGCAGCTCGTGGGTGGTCAACAAGAGCAATCCGGTGCGCAACGAAAAAATCATGGCGGCAGTCGCGGGCACCACGCTCTACGCCTCCATCCTGAGCGGGTCGAGCTGGGGCAACCAGATCACCTCGCCGGTTTCGACCGCGCTGGGCCGCTGCTTCGACGTCGCGGTCGAGAACCGGAGCGGCCAGGTCCTGATCGTCGCCAACAACAACAGCACCGGTCTTAAATACTGGGTCTGGGACGGCTCCGCCTGGATCGTCAACGGTGCGGCCTACCCCAACAGCCTCGGGGCCCAAGTCTACTGGGTTCGCCTCGCCGCCAAGCCCGGCGCAAACGAGATCGCGCTGATCGCCGCCACCGTCGCCGGTGCTGTCTACGGCGCAGTGTGGAACGGGGAGACCAACACCTGGGGCAACCAGCAGACCTTAGCCGCCTCGGGGTTGTCTTCAGTCATGACCGAGGCCGTCGGGGTGGAATACATCCGCGCGGGCAGCCAGGCGGGCCACGCCATGTTCGTCTGGGGGCAATCCTCGGGGGACGTCTACGCCCGGCGCTGGACCGGAAGCTCCTGGGAGGCCTCGGCAGGCAACACCGGGGTCTGGACGACGGCTTCCTGGATCGTGCTGGAGGCCGACCCCAACAGCGACAAGCTCGTCCTGTGCGCGACCAACACCGGCACCTCGCCGGCGGTAAATCTGGGGGTCTATGCGGCGGGCGCCTGGTCGAGAATCTCCGCAGCGAACACCCGGACGAGCAGCGAGCGCCAGGCCTACGCCATCTTCGAAACCAAGCCGGGGCACGAGGGGGACATCGTCGTCATCTACGCTGACGGGACCTATTTCCGCTGGAAGCACTACGACTGGAACGGCAGCTCGTACACGAACGACGTTGCCGACCAGTTCTCCAGCTCCACCACGGTCGCCTGGTCGCACATGGTCCGCACCGAGGACGGGACGATCCTCGTGGCCTGCAAAGACACGAGCAACTACCTCAAGACCTGGAGTTTCAACGGCACCTCGTGGGCCGCCAACACGCAGCTCAGCACGACCATGCAGGCCTGGAACTCTTACCGACTCGATTTCACGATCACCCCGGCGCTCAATTCGTCGGCCACCATCGCCCAGTCCCACTACCGCTGGCGCAACGACGACGGCTACGAGGCCGCCCGCGGAGGCATTACCGTGGCCGCCGTCACATCCGGCACGGTGCAGTCTCGGACCAATATCAGCCTCTATCCCACCACCCCTTCCGGCGCCAACCGCCTGCTCCTGGTCGGGATCAGCTATTACTCTTCCGCTTCGGCGAGCGTGAGTTCGATCACTTACAACGGCCAAAGCCTGACGCCCGTCGGGAGCACGTACCAGTCCAACTACTTCACGGCCATCTACATGATGGTCAACCCCCCGGTCACGACCGCTCTGCTGTACATTGCCTTTTCAAACTATGTCAGCGCGATCGTCGGCGCCGTCTCCCTCAACGGGGTCCACCAGACGGCGCCGATCGGCACTTACGCTTATGGGGGAGGATGGTCGAGCAATCCCAACGTCAGCGTGCCCAGCGCTCCGGGCGAGCGGGTCTTCGGCGTCGTGTGCTCAGCCAAAAACCCAGGGTCCAGCAACGCCGATACGATCCATTGGGACCTGGCCGTGCAAACCTTCCTTTATGGGGATGGGGTGACCAAGGCCGGATCGGAGCCGAGCACCTCCCTTTCGTGGTCGATCTCCCCATTCAGCGACTCCTGGAGCGCGAGTGGGGTTGCACTGAAGCCTGCGGAGCCGGCGGCGACCTGGGCGCTCGCGGAAGACGCCAAGCTGGGGATCGCCAAGAACACGCCCAAGCGGCTGCGGTTTCTCGTGCAAAATTCCGGCCCCCCCCAGGCGATCGGCTACCAGCTCCAGGTGGCGAGAACCGCCTCCTGTTCGAACGGCACCTATGCGGCGCTGGGTTCCAGCGCCGAATGGCAGATGGTGGATTCGAGCTTCGTGACCAACGGGGAGCAGACGGCCAATTTGCCTGCCGGTTTAAGCGATCCGGCCAGCATGAGCTTCATCCCCGGAAAATCCCACGACACGACGGACACCTCCGGGGTGATCGGCTTGGGGACGAACGAATTCACCGAGCTCGAATTCGCCGTCCAGGCCACCTCGTCCTCCGTCGCGGGAGGCGACTACTGCTTCCGTTTGATCGATGCCACCCACGGGGCGCCCCTCGGTTCGTATCAATATGCCCAAGCGCGGGTCTTGGGGGTGACGGCGGTGAGGCTCTTGTCGTTTGAGGCGACGGGGGCGGGGGAGGCGGTCAAGGTGGGGTGGGCCACGGGACAGGAGGTGGAGAACCGAGGCTTCAACCTCTACCGCGGCTCGAGCCCGGCCGGGCCTTGGGAGAGGCTGAACTCCCGGCTGATTCCCAGCGCCTCGCTCGGGGGCGAGGGCCGCGACTACGAATTTCTGGACCCGGGGGTCGCCCGCGGACGGATCGTCTATTACCTTCTCGAGGATATCGATGCTTCGGGGACGCACACCCGGCACGGCCCCGTCTGTGTGGACTGGGACGGGGACGGGCTGCCCGACGACTGGGAGATCGCTTACGGCTTCGATCCCGAACAGAACAACGCCGATCTGGATCCGGACGGAGACGGGGTGCCCAATCGGCTGGAATGGGCTCGGGGGACCGATCCCCGCAACCGCGACAGCGACGGGGACGGGATCCCCGACGGCGAGGAAAAAAAATCGCCTTTCTCCTCCGGTGACGGGGGGTCGGGTCCCGCCGCGGTGTCCGGGACGGGGGTGACCGTTCTTGCCGCCGATGCGGGCGCAATGACGCTCGAGCTCTTCGCCCCCGCGTGCGACGTGACCCCGGTGAGCGTCAACGGCGAGCTCTTCGAGCGCCTGAGGGTCCCGGGCCTGGTGCACGGCTACACCCTCGAGCCGGGCCGGCCCCAGCTTCCGGTGAAGGGCCTCTTCGTCGCGCTTCCTGTCGGAAAGACGGCACGCCTCGAGATTCTGGAAACCCGGACCCGCAGACTCCCAGGCTTCCGCATCTACCCTGCGCCCTCCTTCCGCGAGGAAGGGACGGGGCGGTTGATGGAGGTCTTTCAGTGGGACAAGGATTTCTACGCCCAGGATCTCCTCTACCCGGAGAGGGAGGCCGAACTCTCCGCGGCCTACGTCTTCGGCGGCGCAACGCGCCAGGGAATCCGCTTCCAGCCTTTCCGGTTCAACCCGGCGACGGGCGAGCTTCTCCATCACGAACGGATCCGGGTGCGGATCCATTTCGTCGATCCTGCGGTGCGACAAGCCTCGGGGCAAACCGCCGCCTCCTTTTTTCCCCGGGCGCCGGCATCCGCCCGGAGCGGCTGGCTGCCGCCAGCGGGAGCGGCCTACAAGGTGAAGACGGAAGGGGAGGGGATCTATCGGCTCACGCGCGCGGATCTTTTGGCCCATGGGCTGTCGGATGAGGAGATCGATACGCTGGATCTCACCGGAATCCAGCTCTTCCATGAGGGGATCGAGCAGCCGCTCTCCATCCGCGACGTCAACGCGAACGGCCGGCTGGATGACGAGGACCGGATCGTCTTTTACGCCGCAACGGTTCCGGCGGCCTATGCCAAATTCAGCAAAAGGGGGGTCTACTGGCTGGTGGACTCCCGTGACCCGGCGGCACGGCGCATGGCCGTCCTCGACGGCACACCCGGCGAGGGGACGCTTGCGGTCGTTCACCGCGACCGCCGGGTGCACGAGAAGGATGAGGTCTACTATCCCCAGGCGGCGGGGGCCGATGACCTCGACCGCTGGATCTTCGCCACGATCCCGATGGGGGCGGACTACGCCGGCGGCGGAGGCTGGGCGGACTACGGCTTCCAGCTTGCCGGGGCGGCCGGCGCGGGGGAGGTGCGCGTGCGGCTCTACAGCCCTTACGATCTCGAACACCGGGTAACGGTGCGGCTGAACGGGGTCGAGCTTGGGGAAGCGGTCTGGAGCGGGGTCTCCTGGCACGAGGCGTCCTTCGCGACGAGGGATCTTCTGGACGGGGAGAACACGATCGCTCTGCGCTGCGAGGTCGATCTGGACAAGATCGCGGTCGACCGCTTCGTCGTCGACTTTGATCGGGCTTTTGCGGCCGATCAAGACCGGCTGCGTTTCACCCACGAAGGCGGACACCGTTTTCGGATCGCGGGGTTCACGGCAAGCGAGATCGAGGTCTACGACATCACCGCACCCGATGAGGTGCGCCGGATCGTCAACACGCAGGTTTCGGGATCCGGACCTTATGCGATGGAGTACGAGGCGGCCCAGGCTGCAGGCGAGCGCACCTATCTGGCCCTGTCGGCGGCGGCCTGGCGCTCGCCCGTCGCGGTCGAGCCCGACCGGCCCTCCTCGCTGTCTGCGGCGCAGAATGGCGCCGATTGGATTCTCCTCACGCATCGCAGCCTCGGCTGGCAGGAGGACGGCGGCCGTCGAGCCTGGGTCGATCGGCTGGCCGCCCTGCGGAATGCGAAGGGCTTGCGGGCGACGGTCGTGGACGTGGAGGACGTTTTCGACGAGTTCGCCTTCGGCTACCCCGCCCCGAGCGCGATCCGCGATTTTCTCGCCCATGCCCGCGCGAACTGGCAGGCGCCCGCGCCGCGCTATCTTCTGCTCGTGGGGGACGCGAGCTACGATTTCAAGGACAACTGGAACTTCGGAACGACGGTCCTGCTGCCGGCCCCGCTCCGGTACACGCCGCATTACGGCGAGACGGCGGTCGACGATTGGTACGGACGCCCGGCCGGGCAGGAGGGCCTCTCCGAGATTGCGATCGGCCGGCTGCCTGCGGCCGACGCCCTTCAGGCCGCGGCCATGGCGGAGAAGATCATCGGCTACGAAACCGCGGCAAACACCAAGAGCTGGGAGCGGCGGGTGTTGCTCGTGGCCGACGACATCGACGCTTCCTGGGAGGCGGTCTTCGAGACGATGAACGAGGATCTGGCCGCCCGGCTGCCCGCGGGGTTTTCGCCTGAGCGCTTTTACCTTCAGGAATATCAGGACGAGTCGCTGGCCGTGTCCGATCTCACCGCGGATTTTCTCGCCGCGGTCGATACGGGGGCGCTCTGGGTGAACTACGCCGGGCACGGCCAGCAGGCGATCTGGGCCGAGGAGCGGATCCTCGACCACCGCGGGGCGCCCTACCGCGCGGATCTCGCCGGAATCGAAAACGCGGGGCGCCTGCCTTGGGTGGTGAATTTAAGCTGCCTCACGGGCTACTTTCTCTACCCCGAGGGGGGCTGGTTCGCCTCCGACGCCTGGCGTTCGCTCGCCGAGGGCTTTCTGCGTCCGACCGGAAACGGCGCGGTCGCCGCGTTCATGCCGACCGGCATGACCGACACCGTAGGCCAGCAGATTTTAGGAAACGCCCTCTACGAAGCGCTCTTTCTCCTCGATCGCCGCCTCCTGGGCGAGGCGATCGCTTACGCCAAGGAACAGCTGTTGGCCAACGGCGGCTCCGCCCAGGCGGATACGGCGGACACCTTCCTCCTTTTCGGAGACCCGGCCATGACCCTCAAGGTTCCGCTGCCGCGCCGGCCCGGCCCGCCCGCGGTGGAGCGGGCGGCGGACGGTGCCGTTGTCCTTTCCTGGGCGGCAAGCCTCGACGCCGACGGCCGGCCCGTGGCGGGCTACCATGTCTTCCGCCGCGGCGAAGGGGAAGGCTCCTGGAGCCGGCTCACCGCGGAGCCGATCGGGACGCTGGCCTACACGGATGCGGGCCTTTCCGGAGCCGCGGCCGGTTCGCTCTTCTTCTATGCCCTCACCGCGGTGGATGCCGAGGGCGACGAAAGTGTCCGCTCCGAGGCCGCGATCTTGCGGATCCCCTCGGCCTCGACGGGCGACGCCGCGGGCGGCGGGGGCGGGGGTTGTTTTCTCGAATCGACTTTCCTCCGGGACGCCGGAGATCTCCTCTGGCCCCTTGCCACCCTCGCCCTGCTTGTCTTGCTGGTCGGCATCGGAGGCCGGCGGCGGAGGAGGATCAGGAGCGATCATGCAGACGATGGATCAAGAGTATTTGCGCAGCGCGGATTTCGTTTTCCGGAGAATCGCCGAGGAGACGATTCTCGTCCCCATCCGCAATGAGGTGGCCGATCTGGCGGCGATTTATCGACTGAACGAGACCGCTGCCTTCGCCTGGGAACAGATGGACGGGAAGACCTCGCTTGCGGATATCGCCGTACGGCTGGCGGCACGCTTCGAGGTCGATGCGGCGCGGGCGGCTTGCGATCTCGGGGTTTTTGTCGCCGAGCTCGAGGCCGTGGGAGCCGTCGTAGCGAAAGGCAGAGGAGAATCGCGCGGCGAGACGGTCTCCCGCATCAGGCTTCCCTACGAACCGCCCCGCCTGACGCGGGTGCCCCTGGATGCGCGCTGCGCGGTGCTCGGCTTCTGCAAACAGGCCGGAACCGGCTCCGGCCCCGCGCTCCCCGGTTGCCGCGATCCGCTGTTTTCCCCCTGCCTTTCTCCGGGCTCGTAGAAAGCCCCGCTCTTTCCCCGGCCGATGAGCGCTTCTCTTGTTTTCACCATCGCCGACGTCGCTCTCGGGCTTAGGCCCGAAGGGGCGCTCACCTTGCCGCGGCCGCCCGCCTCCTTCGTCCCCTTCCGCCGTGAGGGGGGAAAGGAGAACCTCCTGCTTCACCTTACGGACGGGGAACCGATCCCGGAGAAGGGTGAGCGGCTCTTTTCCAGCCTCCCTGTCTGGTCGCTTCACCGCGCCGGCGACGGGTTTCTGTTCGAGATGTTCGCCCACCACCCGCCGCGGCGGCGGAGCCTCTTCGTGAGCGGCCGGTCCGTGGTGCGGCGGCTTTTCTTTCAAGGGCCGGATCGCGATCCCTTCGCCGGGCCGGCGCTCGAGCTGCTCTTTGTCCTTCACCTCGCGGCCCACGGCGGGCTCTTGCTTCACGGTTGCGCGTTTGCGGAAGGCTGCCGCGGGCTGCTCTTCCTCGGCGAGTCGGGGGCGGGAAAAAGCACGATCGCCCGCTTGCTCTGCGGGCGAGGGCGGGGCGGGATCCTGAGCGACGACCGCGCGATCCTGCGCCCCCAGGCCGGAGGAGGCTTCCTGCTCTACGGCACCCCCTGGCATGGGGAGGAACGGTTCGCCGCCTACGGCGGGGTGCCGCTTGCCGCGGTTTTCCTGCTGCGACACGGCCGTGAAAACCGCTTGCGACCGCTTTCGCGCGCCGCGGCCGTCTCCGGCCTTCTTCAATGCTCGTTTCCCCCCCTGTGGGACAAGGAGGCCATGGCCGAGACGCTCACGCGCTTCGAGACGCTCTCCAGGGCGGTCCCTTTCCATCTCCTCGAATTTCTGCCCGACGCCCGCGTTGTCGATCTGCTCGAGGCCCTTTCCTGAAATGCCGGCGCCAACCCCCGTCCGACACAGCCCCTCTTCCGGGATCCAGGCCTTTCTCCTTGCCGCCGCGGGAAAAGAAAGCGCCGGCGGGTTGCAAGGTCCCCCTCGCCTTCGGGCCGATGAAGTGGGGGATCTCTTGCGGCTCGCCTGGGCCGAGGGCTTAGGCGGCCTGCTGCGCGAAATGCTCCGACGGCGAGGCCTCGATGTTCTTTTTCCGGAAGGCGAACGGCGTTTTTTGGACAACCTCTACTACCGGACGCTGGCCGAGAACCTCCGGCGGCTGACGCTCCTCGAGGAGATCGATCGCGCCTTCGCCGCCCGGGGCGTCCAAGCCGTCCTGATCCAGGGGGTAGCGCTCCTCTTCGGGACCTACCGCGACCCCGGACTGCGCCCGGTGACGGATATCGACCTCTGGGCACCGGAGCGGAAGAAGGCCCAGGAGGCCCTGGCCGCGATCGGTTTTGCCGTAGAGCATGTCTGTCCGCTTGTTCTGCGGCGAGGCGGAGACTTGATCGATTTGCACGCCGATCTTTTGGGGTCGGAGCGGATCAGCAGCAGAAAGCATTTTCTGCGGCGGGGTACGGCGAAGATCCTTGCCGCCTGCCGGCCGCTATCCCCGGCGTACCTCCGGTTGCTCCGCCTCTCCCCCTCGGACGAGATGCTCTATCTTGCCTTCCACGCGGCGAAACACAACCTCGAGCGCCTGGTGTGGCTTGCGGACCTCGTGCGGCTTGCGGTTTGCTGGGAACCGGCACACTGGAGAAGGCTCGAGCAGCGCGCCGCGGAGATCGGCGCCGGGGGACTTGCGGCCCTTGCGGTCGCGCTCGCCGGCAGCCCGGCGGGCCACAGGGTGGCCGCCGAAAAAGGAGGGCTTTCCGCCGCGGCGCGGTTTTTGATCCGGCGGCGGCTGAAGGGAAGACGTCTTCCGGCGTGGGCCTTTCTTGTCCTGCTCCGGCCCGGCGGGATCGCCGGGCCGGCGGCCTTCGTCGTGGAGAGCCTTTTTCCGCGGCCGGCGGTCCTCGGAGCCGCGGATGGAGCGAGGGGGGTTTTCCGAAATCATCTGCGGCGGGCGGCGGGAGCGCTTTTAGGCTTTCCCTGAACCGATCTGAAAACCGCCTTCTTCGTTCCTCACGCGCGGCGGGCCCCCCGGAAAGGTTTTCTCCGGGGGGCCCGCTGTTTTCAAGGGACGGCGTGTTCGATGGCGCCCAAGTCGACCGAAGCGCCCTGGAGGCGCGGCTGACCCAGGATGTCGCGCGGCGGCAGGGGGACGGTTGCGGCACCGGCGTCGATGCACGGGGAGTCTTCGTGCAGCCGCAAATCGCCCCGCCCGGGATCGACCCAGCGCGGGTCCGCCCGCAGATTGCCCTGGATTCCGGCGAAGCCGTCCTGGTCGACATCGCTGGCGGCGACCGACGCCGCGGGTGAAACGAAGAGCGCGATCTCCGGGTCGATCGCGGCGTTGTTTCCCCAGAGGATCGAATTTTCCACGCGCGTGTCCGCGAGGTAGGCGAAGAGGCCGCCGCCGCGGTTGCGGGCGTAGAGCGTGCGGTTGCCGAAAAAACTGCAATTGGCGATCACCGTCCCGATCCCCTGGGTGTACACGGCCCCGCCGCCGGTCAGGGTCTGGCCGCTCGCCCCGGCCGCGTTGTCCAGGAAGATCGAGCCCACGATCTGCAACGCGGCCTGCTCGACCGCGATCGCCCCGCCGTTTCGCCAAGCCCGGTTTCCCGCAAAATAGCTGTTTTCCACTCGGCCGAAGCCGCCGCGGGCGAAAACGGCGCCTCCGGCGATCGCCTGATTTCCTTCGAAGCGGCATTCGGCGATCACGAAGCCTTCGACCCCCGAGGCGTGGACCGCTCCGCCTTCGCTCGCGTTCCCCCCGCGGAAGACGATTCCGTCCAGCCGGACCCCCGGCGCCTCGAGGATGAGAAGGCCTCTTCCGCCGGTTCCCGCGATCACCGTCGGAAGGGAGCGGAAATCGCGATTCTCCCGCTTTCTCTCTCCACCTGCGAAGCCGCCGTAGAGGGCGACGGAGCGGTCGATGCGGAGTTCGGAAACCAGCCGGTGCAGGCCCGCGCGCAGCCAGATCTCCTCTCCGGGGGCGGCACGCTCCACCGCCTGGGCGATCTCCGGGCAGGCCTTCTCCCAGCTCGTGCAGTCGCCCCGGCCTTCGGGGTCCACGAACCAGACGCCCGCCGGGGCGGGCTGGACCTCGTCGGCGCCGATGTCAAAGCCTGCGCCCGCAGGGCGCGCCTCGCCGTCGATGTCCCGTTCCTCGGCCCCGGAGAGAAAGCCCTCCGGAAGCCCCCTCACCGCGTCGCCGGCGCCTTTTTCGGGAGGCGCTCCGCGGTCGACGGCAGGGGCATCCTCCGTGAGGTGCAGATCCTCGGCGCCGGGCCGGATGGAGACAAAGAGCGCATCGGGGCGAACGAAGCGCAGGGAGCCCGTCCCCCCAGCGCTTCCGTCCGTGGAGAGGTTGTGGGACTGCCTGCCGCGGCGGATCTGGAAGTCCCCTGAGCGGTTTGCCGCGCTGATCGTGTTGACCGCGGTCAGCCGGCCCCAGCCCTCCTCGACCCCCCGGCCGCGGATGCCGAAGACAGTCACCTGCTCGAGGAGGGCTTGCGCGCCCGGCAAGCGGGTCGTAATGCCGCTGCCGCGGCCGCCGTAGACGATGCTGTTCCTGACGATCAAGCGGGCCTCCGGAGCCGCCTCGATCCCGGCCGGCAGCAGCCCGTGGACCCCGTCGAAGTCGTGAACCAGGATCCGCTCCAGGATGACTCCCTCGGCGCGGCGGACCGAAACCGCGGCCGGAAAGAAGCCGCGGCTGAAACCGCGCAGTTCCAGCCCCTCGACCCGGGTGTAGTCATCGGCGATCACGATGCCGTGGCGCATGCGGTGGCCCCCGTCCAGAACGACCCCCGTTCCGGCAAGCCCGCGGTGCCCCTCCCCGGGCGCGGCTCGCAGCCAGAAGAAGCGTTCGCGATCGGTGCGCGAGCCCTCGATGAACACGAGGGCGCTGCGCATGCGGCCGGTGAACGGACCGTCGTTGTAGCAGAGTCCCACCTCCAGCCGGTCCTCGCCCACGAGGTCTCCCCGGCGGTCGTTCACCCAGGCCTGGAGGGAATCGTAGGCCCGGCGGACGGCGTAGGGGCTGCCGCGGTGGTCGCGTTCCGCCGCCTGCTGCAGTGTGAGCCGATGATCGCCGTCGCGGGAGAGGACGTAGAGCTCCTCCTCGTCGATCACGATTTCGTCGCCGCAGCCGACCCGCGACGAGAGTGTGCCGGCGGTGATGACGACCGTGGTCGAACCCTTCTCCACCCAGGCGAAACCGGCGGAGAGCACATCGCCATGGACGCCGATCGAGCGGTAATGGACCGTAGCCCCAAATGCGGCCGCGGGCGCGCCGAGCGCTCCGACTGCGATCAGCAAAGCGAAAAGAGGCGACCGACCCCAAGGGACCATCTGCGCTGCTCCTCAGTCGACTCGGGTTTTTCAGCCGTATTCCAGCAACCCGCATGCCAGGGGGCGATTCCGGAGCCAGAAAGCCGTGCCTGGGCGATTTCGCGGCTCCGGGGCGCAGATCCCTCCCGTAGGAATAGGATAAAATGCGGCCTTGGAGGTAAGCCGGCTTTCAGAGTTGAAATTGCAAACTAAAGTGGGTGAGGGTGAAAAGGGCGGTGTTTCCGAGAACGTGGATGGTGATCGGAACAAGAAGGTTTTTTTCGGTTTCGACCGCTGCGGCGAAGACCAGCCCTCCGATCAGGGGGACGACGGGAAGCCCGCCCGCGCCGGCGTGGAGCAGGGCGAACAAAGCCGTGCTTCCACCCAGGGCGAGGATCCGACCTTGCGAGCGCAGCACGCGGTAAAGGAGGCCGCGGAAGAAAAGCTCCTCGACCACGGGGCCGATGCCGCAAGCGACCGCGAGGTAAAGCCCGGGGTGGACGCTTGGAGCGCGGCCGATCCCCAAAAGCCGTAGCGGATCCCGGCCGTTCCACCAGAGCGCGGCGAAGCCGACGAGGGCCAGCCCCCCGAAGGCGGACGACCAGAGAATGCCCCGCCGCATCCCGCGGCCGAGTCCGCCCTCGGGGAGATAGATTTCCCGACGGCCGAGCCCGAAAAGAAAGAGGCTCGTGAAAATCCAGCAGGCCTCCGCCGTTCGCGCGATCCCCGTCCAGAGAAGCGCCGGCATCCACAGCCGGGTTCCCCACCACGAAAAGAGAATTTCGAGCAGCGCGATCCCGAGCGTGGCGAGGAGAAAGGTTCTCAGAAGGCGGCCGTTTGTGTCCATCCAAGGCTCCGGAGCGTGCGGTAGGCGTAGAACTGGTCATACCAGGTGCGGGAGCGCTCGAGCAGCAGAAGCAGGGCCTCGCGGGCCTGAGGGCCACCTTGCCGGCCGAGCGACTCGACCGCAGCGGTTCGCACGGAAAGTTGCGGATCGGCGAGCAGACGCGTGAGGACCGATGCGGCCTGCGGCGAGCGGGAGATCCCCAGGCCCCGGGCGAGAAGTGCGCGCACGCGGCTATCGGAAGATTGCGCAAGGTCCTCCCAGCCCGGAAGCTCCGTCACCTCACCTCCCCGGGCGATCAAAGCGGAAAGGAAGGACGCCCGGCGTGAAGGGAAAATCCGGGCAAACTCCTGCGGAGGTGTCTTTTCATCCTCGGGCTTTTCCCCTGGCCTCACGAAGAAGACGAAAGCGAGCGCGGCGAAGACGAAGCAGAGCAGGGCGGCGAGCGCCGCGGCCTGCCGGCTCGTGGGCAAAAGAGGTGCGACCGCCAAGCGCAAGAAAGCGAAGGAGAAGAGAAAAAGGGCGGTGGGAAAGCCGAAAAGGAAGCTGAGGAAGACGATCCGACGAAAGGCGGCCAGCCGGTCGGCAGCCTGGAAGAATTCCTGAAGGACCGTATCCGGCCGTTCGAGAAAGACCCGGATCGGCGTATCCAACAGGGAACGACCGCCGTGGCGGAAGTGCAGTCGATCTCTGTCGAGGATCGCGTCGAAATGGGTGCTTTGGTTTGCGGAGACAGGGAGAACGTCGCGAAGGATGAGTGCCGCGGCGACGGCAGCGGCCGGCGGCCCCCCCGAATCCTTCTGCAGCCGGACGGTGCGGATCTGCTTCTGCGCGAGAGACTTGAACGCCTCGGCGGGGTAAAGCGTCCAGCGGTAGTAGTAGTCGTGAACGGCCCGCCCGGCCGCGTGGGAAAGCAGCAGTCGATCGCGGATCGCGATGAAGAGATCGCGGTCGTACTGCGTAAACCAGGCGAGGGCGAGAAGAACGATCGGGAGAAAGCGCGTGAGGAGAAGCTCCTTCCACATCGCCCCTCCCGGTTCGCGAAAGCAGCGGCGAGCGATGGCGAAGGGGGCGGGCGGCACGAGCAGGGCGTAAAGCGTCGGAAACGGGGAAAAACCCTCGGCGTTCAGATAGAGGACAAGCCCCGCCCAGGCCAGGAGAAGGGGGGCGGGGCGGATTTTCCATGCGGCGGCGAGAGCTCCGGTCAGGGCCGCAAGAAGCGACAGTCCCGCCCCCACGCTCAGGGTGAAGAAGATTCCGCCGTGAAAAGCGCTCTCCAGGGCGGAAAGCTCGGGCCAGAGATGCCGATTGGGGACCGGAAGGTAACCCGCCGCCGCGGCGGCCTCGAGTGCGGCGAGCAGCTCGCGATTGGATAGGCGCACCTGGATCACCGCCACGGCCTGGGCGATGGCCATCCCGGCGAGCATCTCCACGACGGGAAACACCGCCAGTCGTCGGCGGCACGAAGAATCCGGACGGATCACATGGAGTCTCCACAAGTTGTCTTCAAGGGAGAACACGCCCGCGATTGCCCCTCGGCACCGATCATGATAACATGAAGAAAAAACGATGAAAAGGCATCGGGGGACACCTTTTTGCGCATCGCCGCCATTCACCAACCCGGCTATCTCCCCTGGGCGGGCTATTTTGCGAAGATGATGCAGGCCGACGTCTTCTGCCACCTCGATACCGTGCAATTCACCAAAAACGGCTGGCAGAACCGCAACCGCATCAAGACCGCCCGCGGCGGCCAGTGGCTGACGGTGCCCGTGCGCCACCGCCATCCGCAGGCGATCTCCGAGGTCGAAATCGACACACGGACGGACTGGGCCCGAAAGCACCTCCAGGCTCTGCGCACGAACTACGGCCGGGCGCCGTTCTTCGCCACCCTGTTTCCGGCCCTCGAGGACGTGCTTTCCCGTCCCTGGGAGAGGCTCTTGGAGCTCAACCTCGCCCTGATCGACGCCCTGCGCGGTTTGCTGAATCTTGAAAACCGTCCCGCGGTCCTCGCCTCGAGCTTATCCGCGCGCGGGGAGCCGACGGAGCGGCTGATCGATCTGTGTCGAGCGCTCGGCGCGGATGCCTACCTCGCCGGCGCGGGATCCCTCGACTACCTCGATTTCGCGCGCCTGCACGCCGCAGGCCTACGGGTGCTTCTGCAGCGCTTCCGGCATCCGGTCTACCCGCAACGCTTCGGCGCTTTCGTTCCGCAGCTGTCGGTGATCGATCTCTTGTTCGCCTGCGGCGCCGAGAGCGAACCCGTGATCGCCGGCGCGACGGAACCCTGGCTCGAAGTGACGGGCGATCGCCCGCCGGAAAGGATGGGGCTTCGATGAGCCGCGTTTCCATTCTCGCGATTGGGGCCCACCCCGACGACATCGAGTTCGGCTGCGGAGGTTCGCTTGCCAAATACAGCCGCAAGGGGCACCGGCTCTTTTTTCTCGTTCTCACTCCTGGGGAGCGGGGTGCGGCGGCCGAGATGCGGACCGGGGAGCAGGAAGCCGCGGCCCGGCTGCTGGGGGTCGAGGAGGTCTTCTGGGGCGGATTTTCGGACACTTCGCTTACCGTGAACGTCGAGCTGATCCGCCGGATCGAGGCGGTGATCGCCGCCGTCCGGCCGGAGTTCATCTTCTGCCACTATCCCGACGACACCCACCAGGACCACCGCCATCTCGCCCAGGCCGTGCTCTCGGCGACGCGTTACATCCGCAACGTTCTCTTCTACGAGGGGCCCACGACGCAGAGCTTCAACCCTCAAGTCTACGTGGACATCTCCGAGACGCTCGAGGCCAAGCTCGCCGCGCTCGAGGCGCACCGCTCGCAGGTGATGAAGACGAACATCGAAAACCTCTCCATCCTCGAAATGGCCCGCTCCTTCGCGAACTTCCGCGGCACCCAGGGACGGGTCAAGTACGCTGAGGCATTTCACTCGCAAAGGCTTTTCATCAATATCGGATGAAACCGATCCCGCACTCGCGACCACTTCTCTGCGCTTCCGAGGCCGAGGCGGCGGCCGCCGCGGTCGCCTCCGGCTGGATCGCCGAGGGACCCGAGGTGGCGGCCCTGGAAGAGGAGTTCGCCGCCCGCCTCGGCGTCCCCCATGCCGTCGCCTTTAGCTCCGGGACGGCCGCGCTCACGGCGATCCTGGCCGTTTTGGGGATCGGTGCGGGTGACGAGGTGATCGTCCCGGACTTCGCCTGTGCCTCGATTCTGCACGCGGTCCGCATCCTTGCGGCGCGTCCCGTTCCCGCCGACGTCGATCCCCGCGGTTTGCACCTCGACCCGGCCGATGCCGCCCGCCGCATCACGGAGCGCACCCGAGCCGTCGTCGTCGCCCACATGTTCGGGCGGCCCGCGCCGCTGGAGCCCTTCACGCGCCTCGGGGTCGATCTCATCGAGGACGGCGCGCAGTCGCTCGGCTCCGAGAAAGACTGCCCCCACCCCCCCGCGGCTTTCGGCCCCGCCGCCTTCTATTCCTTTCAGGCCACGAAAATGATCGCTGCGGGGACGGGCGGCATGGCGGTGACCCGCAGTCCCGACTTCGCCCGGCGGCTGCGGGAGGTCAAAGCCTACGACAAGCGGGATACGGCCGAGTGGCGCTTTCATTTCTGCTGGAGCGATCTTGCGGCCGCCGTCGCCCGTGTCCAGCTTACGAGGCTCGACGACTTCGTTTCCCGGCGCCGCAAGATCGCCCGGCGTTACAGCGAGGCCTTCTCCGGCCTGGGCGCGGGGCTCCCGGAGGACGATCCGGCCCACGTTTACTACCGTTTTGTGATCGATCTCGGCCGGAAAAACGACTCCTTCCTCCGCCAGGCGCAGGAAGCCGGAATCGGCTGCGAGCGTCCCGTCTTTATCCCCCTCCACCGGCTGAGCGGCGACCCCCCTCTTCCCGCCTCGGCCTCCGCCTGGCACCGCACGGTGTCGATCCCTCTCTACCCGGCCCTCTCCGAGGAGGAGATCGGCCGCGTGATCGGGGTCGTTCGTGCTCTTCTCGCTGCGCGCCCGCCTGCGCGCGAAGGCTGATCCCCGTTCATTTTTTTGACGCCTGTTGTCTGACCGCCGCGTCCGAAGCCGACCGTGAGGAATTCAACAGTTTCATATTCCTCATTTTTTTTATTGTTCGGTTTCCTGGCACATTCCCTGCATTTTGGCCGTGAAACGGCCGATACCCTCGTGAAAGGCCCTCTTGAACGGAAAAAGGGGAAAAGAAATTCTTCCCGAAAGTCGGGGTGGCGTGATGGATGCTTGCGGGATTGCCGATCCGTCAGCCGGGGGGCGCGGCGGTGCGGCCTCTTCGGTAGCGGCTACGGCGGCCGCCGCGGTGTTGTCCTGCCGTACTGCCCGGCTTCCGCCGGTGGGGATTCCCGGGGTGCTGGCTTCCGGGGGCACGGCGGTTCTTCTTTTTTGGGGCGCATCCCGGGGTCTATTCGAGGAGATCCTGCCGCGGAGTTTCTTTCTAACCGCGGTGGCCTTTCTCTTCTCCTTCGCCCTGACGCCGTATGCGGCGTGTCTGGCCCGCCGCTACGGAATTCTCGATGTTCCCGACGCGCGCAAGATTCATGGCTGTCCCACCCCGCTTCTCGGCGGAGTCGCGGTTTTCCTGGGCTTTCTGATCTCCCTGGGGAGTGCGGGGGTGTTCTCGACACTGGTCGCCGCTCTGCTCTCCGCGGCTTTCGTTCTCCTCCTCACCGGCGTTATCGACGACCGCCGGGAGATCCCCGCCGCCGTCAAACTCTGCGTCCAAGGGCTGTGCACTCTTCTCGTGATGGCCGCGGGAATCGTGCTGCGCGTTCTTCCCGTCGGCTGGGGCTTTTGGGGGGAGTTCGGCAACGGGCTGCTCACGGTGCTCTGGATCGTCGGGTTGACCAACGCCTTCAACTTTTTCGACGGCATGGACGGTTTGGCGGCCGGCCTGGGGGTGTTGATCGCCTTTTTTCTCGCCGCGGCCGCTTTTTCGGGCGGGCGGCCCGACGCCGGTTGGATGGCGCTTGCGCTCGCCGGAGGCTGCCTGGGATTTCTCCCCTATAACTTCCGGCCGGGAAAACCGGCGCAGATCTTTCTCGGCGACGCCGGCAGCACGGTCATCGGTTTCGTCCTCGCCACACTTGCCGTTTACGGAGAGTGGGCCGAGAGCCGGCCGCTGGTCTCCTTGCTCTGCCCCATCCTCATCTTCGGGGTGCCGATCTTCGACATGGTGCACATCACCCTCGACCGCATCCTGACCGGAAAGGTGAGATCCTTCCGCGGATGGCTCGAATATGTCGGCCGGGACCACCTGCATCACCGTCTGGCCGATCTCCTCGGGAGCCGGTGCCTCGCGGTCACCCTGATTTTTCTCCTCAGCGTCTGTTTGGGGCTGAACGCCCTCGTGATGCGCGAAGCGGCGGCCGTCGGAGTGATGCTGCTTTGCGCCCAGTCGGTTTTCTTCGTCACCGGGGTGACGATCCTCGAACGGCTCGGGCGGCGCACGGCCCGGAGGCGGTGCGCCGGACCGCTCGCGGTGGATGAAACCGCCACCCCGGAACCGCCGACCGGGGAAGGTGTTCTGTCTTCCGCCCGGACGGAGGATGCCGGAATGGAGCCGCACCAGGCGATCCTCCGTGAGAAGCAAAAATTTCGAATTTCAAGCGCCCCATGATTCAAGATTTTTTCACAAAAGCCGATCAGATGAATACCCTGCAAGGAAATGCAGGCTTCGTTTTCTTCTTCGGCGTTGAGGCTTGGGAGTTTTACCGAGACAGGGAGGCGGGCGTTCCGAGAAAGAAGACAGGTGTCTTTTGATGACCGAAACCGTCATGCAGACCGCAAGAAATCCGGTACCGCCGAGGCGTGCGGTTTCAGAAGGCACGGGGAAGACACCTTCCGTTCGGAACGAGGCGGCCGGTGCGCTGAAGCTCAGCCTCTCCCGCATCGCCACGCGGCCTCCGGCCGAAGTGCGGACGGCCGATGCGGCGGACCAGCCCGCGGCCAAGCGGGCGGTCGCCGGTCGGGGCGTTTACGAGGAGGCCTTTCTGTTTCTCCGCCAAGCTCACGCTGAGGTGCGGGCGCGACGGCTGGTCGATCTGGAGGCTGCCTTCCAGGTGGTGGAAAAGATCGACAAAGCCCTCGAGCGCTCCGAGGGGCCCTTTCTCGCCGCCCTGCACCGTGACGACTTGGAACAGTTCGCGGTCCAGCACTGCGTCAATGTCGCCGTCTTTACCCTGCGGCTTTCGCGCGAGCTCGGCTACGAAGGCGAGCGCCGGATCGAGGCCGGCCTGTGCGCTCTGGTGCACGACGTCGGGGTCGCGCTCCTGCCGGAGAGCCTTGTGGCCAAGAGGGGGGAGCTTGCACCGCGCGAACTTGAAATCCTGAAAGAACGGCCGCTTTTGGCCCGCAAGATTCTCTCCGCCTGCGGCCCCCGGGGGGCCCTTTGTGCCGAAGTGGCCGGGCAGGTCTACGAGCGGATCGACGGCTCCGGCCATCCCCACGGGCTGAAAGGCGAGGAGATCAACGAGTACGCCCGACTGATCGGCCTGCTCGATCTCTACGAGGCGCTCACCCACAGCCGGCCGAACCGCGAACGCATCGGCTTCTTCGAAGCGGTCAAGTACATCTGCAAGAGCTGCAAAAGCTGCTTCGAGCGCCGCCACCTGAAAGCGTTGCTGCAGGGCTTCACCCTCTTTCCGACGCAGAGCCCTGTGCTGCTCAACTCGGGCGCGGTCGGCCTGGTGGTCAAAACCCACGGCGACCAGCCCCTGCGGCCCGAGGTCAAGATCCTGCTCGATTCGCAGGGAAGGCATGTGCTCACGGAGCGAATCGTGCGGCTTACCGCCGAGCCGCTGCTGCACATCGTGCGCTGCGTTTCGGAGAAGGAACTCGCGCGGCTGCTTCAGGGGGCCTCGGCCTCGGAGCTGGCGCCGGAGAGAGGATGGGAGGAGATCACGGGGCCGCTCTTCTGAGTTCCGCAGATCCCCCTTTCGCAGGACCATGGTGCTGGAACACTGGGAGCTCAAGCGGGAGCCTTTCGCCAACGTGCCGGGCGGGACCCTCTTTTACGGCTCCCCCCAGCACGAGGAGGCTCTGAACCGCCTGCTGTACGTCGTCCGCCATCGCAAGGGGGTGGGGATGCTGACGGGCGAGGTGGGCTGCGGCAAGACCACGGTCACCCGCGCTCTGGCCGCCTGCCTGAAAGGGGAGCACTACGAGGTCGTGACGCTTTCGAACCCCGCGCTTTCGCCCGAAGAGCTCCTGAAGGCGATTCTGTTGAAAATTTCCGGACGCATGGAAAACGGATCCAAAGCCGTGGTGCTCGAGCAGATCGAACGGCATCTCGCGACCGCCGAGGCGGCCGGCCGCCAGGTGGTGCTCGTGATCGACGAGGCCCACGTGATCGGTCAACGGGAAACCTTGGACGAGCTGCGCATGCTGCTCAACTTGCACACGGAGGAGTCCTTTCTGTTGACCCTGATTCTCCTCGGACAACCGCCGCTTCTGCGGACGATCGCGGGACTGCAGCCGCTGCGCGAGCGGATCGCTCTGCGTTATCACCTGCAACCGCTCGATTTCGAGCACACGGTCCGCTACCTGCTCTACCGCCTGCGGCAAGCCGGGGCCCGGCGGGGGATTTTCACGCAAGATGCGGCCGGCCTGCTCCATGAGGCCTCGGGCGGCATTCCGTTGCGCATCAACAACCTGGGCGACCGTTGTTTGCTGATCGGCTGTCAGTACGGGGCTTCCCGGGTGGACCGCCGCATCGTCCAAGCGGCGGTCGAGGATCTGGAAGAATGAACCCTCGCGGAAACAGCGCTCGGGTGGAAAACAGATGCCGGCGCACGGGACGTTGGACGGCCCTTCTGCTTCTCCTGTGCGGCTGCGCCGCCGGCGGTGCCGATGGGCCACGGCCGGAGGCCCGCCCGGAGCCGTCGGCCGTGGCCGCTTCCGGAGGCGATTTCACCCGTGCGGCGGCGATCGCCGATCTGGACGGCGACGGCTGGGTGGATCTGATCGGCGGGGCCGCCGCCCCCGGAGGGATCCTCATCCGCTACGGGGAGGGGCCGAAGACCTTCGGCGCCGTGCAACGCCTCGCCGTCGAGGGGGACGTCCACGGGCTCGCCGTGGCCGACGTGAACGGGGACGGCCGTTTGGATCTCATCTACAGCGTTCAAGGGCAGTCCCTCGGTGTGCGCGTTCTTCTCAACCAGAGCGGTCGCGCTTTCCGACCGGGGCCCGCGGTCACCGAAACCCAGCGCTACGAGGGCATCCGGGCCGTGGATCTGAACGGGGACGGCCGCATCGACATCGTGGCCGCGAATGCGACCTCCGAGCTCCAGGGGGGGATCCAGGTGTGGTGGGGCGACGGGCGAGGGGGGTTTCTCCCTGGAGCCGGGCCGACGGTGACGGGGATTTACCTGGACGTTCTGGCGGCGGATTTCGACGGCGACGGGCTGCCCGATCTCGCGGGAACGGGCTGGGGGACTCACGGTGCGCTGCGGGTGTGGTTGGCGCGGCCGGGAGGAGGCTGGGCGGCGCTGGATCCGGTCGCCGTGGGGAATTTTTATGCCCTCGCGGTCGCCGATCTCGACCGGGATGGCAAACTCGACTTGCTGGCGGGAGCCTATCGCCGCGGGGTGCGCATCTTCTCCGGAGATGGAAAAGGAGGCTTCGTCGAAGCGACCCCGCCTCCCGCGCAGGCGGTCCACGGTCCCGCCGACCGCGAGGGGGCCAGCTATTGGCAGGCCGTCGCTTGGGACCTGGACGAGGACGGCTGGCCTGATATCGTGGCCGGTTCGCTCGATCATCGCGGCCTGCACGCCTGGCGCAACCTCGCGGGCAAAGGGTGGGAACCGCTTCAGGCCGGGTTCCCCCGGAGCGGGAACCTCTACGGCCTTGCCGTTTCCCCCGGCGCCGGCGGGAGGGGCGGATTCTGCGCCGCGGCCCACTGGGGGGAAGGGCTGTTGCGCCTGGAAACCTACGGCGCCGGGAGCCCCCCGCGCCCGGCGGGGACTGTCGGGCCGCTGGAAGACCTGGAAAAAGACCTCCGCCGCAGCAAGGTCGAGGAGAATGAGGTCTTCAAGCTGGTGAACGGTGTCCCCGAATACAAAATCGGCCCGGGCGATCTGCTCGAAGTCTTCTTCTGGGAAGGAGGCTCCGCCACACGTCAAGAGCTTCCGGTGCAGCCGAACGGATGGATCTCCTTCGGGTTGGTCGAGCAGGTGCCGATCGCCGGGCTCACCGCCGCGGAAGCCGGCCGGAGGCTTGAGGAGCGCCTCAAACCCTTCTTTCGGCGGCCGCGGATCGAAGTCCGGGTGAAGGAGCACCGCAGCCACACGGTGCGCCTGCTCGGGGCCCTGGGCCGGGGCGGGATTCCCGGAAGCGGGGCGGGGGAGTATCCCCTCAAGGGCAGGACCACCGTGATCGAAATGCTCGCCGCCGCCGGCGGGACCCACCCGGACGCCGACCTGAAAGCAGTGCGGATGCGCCGCAAAAGCGGGGAGACCCTCAACCTCAATCTCTACCAGGCGATCACCCACGGCGACCTTGCCCAGGACATGGTGCTGAACGCCGGGGATCTCGTCTTCGTCCCCACCCTGAGCAAGGACACCCAGCGGGTTTATGTCTTCGGCGAGGTCCAGAAACCCGGGGCGTATGCTTTCAGCGGACAGTCCATGCGGCTGCTCGATGCGATTTCGGAGGCGGGTGGGACGACACCCTTCGCCTACCGCAAGGACACGCGGGTCGTGCGCGGCGACATCACCCGACCGGAGATCCTCTCCGCCGATCTCGTGCGCCTGATCGAGCGCGGCGACCGATCGCAGAACCTTCTCCTGGCCGGCGGGGATCTGGTCTATGTGCCCCGCAGCCCTCTCGGGGATGTCAAGCTCTTCTATGACCAGATTCGGCCCCTCCTGGAGATGGTGCTCTGGCCGGCGCGGGTGATCATCGACTGGAAAAACGCCGCCGACATCACGGGGGTGAAGTAGAGGGATTCGCCATGGCCCAGTACGACGTCGATCTCCGCGATTACTGGCGGATCCTGCGCAAGCGTCGGGCGATGGTCCTGTTCATGGTGCTGACCGTCGCTCTGGGCAGCTACGGCTTCGCCAAGTTCCGCGAGCCCCGGCCGCTCTTCGAGGCGGCCGCGGCGATCAAGATCGATCGTTTCTCCAACCTCGCCTCCATCCTGACCGGCGGCTACTGGCGCCTGGCCGAGAACATGGAAACCCACGCCTATCTCATCACCAGCCACCCGGTGCTGCGGGAGGCGGTGGCCGGCCTCGGCTGGCCGGGAAGCGGGCAGCGGGAAGACGCGTCCGCGCTGCTCGAGAGCATCGAACGCCTGAAGCGCAGCGTCGAGGCGCGCGCCCAGGAGGGGGCGAACATCATCACCATCCGGGCGGTCGCGGAATCCCCCGGGGAGGCCGCGGCGGTGGCCAATGCGCTCGCTTGTGCCTACCGCGACTACAATGTCCAGCAAACGAACAAGCGCACTTTCGAAACCCGTGCGTTCATCGAGGAGCAGCTCCGCCGCACGCAAGAGCGGCTGCAGGAGGCGGAGGCGGCCCTGCAGCGGTTTCGTGAGGAAACCGCGGTGCTGGCTTACGACGCTCAGACCGCAAACACGCTCCAGCGCTTAAACGGCCTCGAGGTCGAACACGAGCGGACTCGCAGCGAACGGCGCGCCCTCGAAACCGCGCTCCGGGCGCTCGAGACGCCGCGGGGGGATCCGACGTTCGCCGCGATCCTGGCCGCTCCCGCCACCGCGGCGCTCGAACCGCTGCGGGTACGGCTGGCGGAGCTCAACCTCAAACGCCAGAGCCTGCTCACCACCCTGACCGAGAAACATCCTCAGGTGGAGGAAGTATCGGCCCAGATCCAGTCCGTCGGCGCCGAAATCCGCCGCGAGCTTGCGGCCTTGCATCAGGTCGTCGCCGTCCGCGAAACCGATCTCGCCTCCCGGATCGAGCGGCTGCGGCGGGAAAACACGGATCTGCCGGAAAAGGGGCTTCTCCTGTCGCGGCTGCAGCGCGAGGTCGATCTGCAGCAGACGCTCTTCGGGCAGCTGAAGAGCAAACACCAAGAGGTCTTGATCCAGGAGTCCGGGAAACTCGAGGAGGTTTCGATCGTCCGTCCGGCGCTGCCCCCGCAAGCTCCGTTCAACATCCCTTCCAAGATGATGATCGTGCTGACCGGGCTCGTTTTGGGGGGGGTGCTCGGGATCGTGGCCGCGTTTCTGGCCGAGGTTTTCGATACCTCGATCGGGACGATCGAAGACGTGGAATCGTTGCTCGAAGTCCCGGTGCTGGGGGTGATTCCGCACTTGGAGGAATCGGGACGGTCGAGGGCGCAGGAAACGGGAGCGGCCGGGCGCGCCGCCCGCAGCCGCGCGGGGGATCTGGTGACCCACCACGAGCCCAAGTCCCAGCCGGCGGAGGCTTTCCGTGCGCTGCGGGCGAACCTCCAGTTCCTGCGGCTTGAGGTGAAGGGCAAGCTCTTCCTCGTGACCAGCGCTTTCGTCCAGGAGGGAAAGACGCTGAATGCCGTGAACCTCGCCTTGAGCCTCGCCCAGGCGGGGAACCGGGTGCTGTTGATCGATGCCGACTTGCGGAAACCGAACGTGCACCGCGTTTTCGGCCTGCCGCGCTCCCCGGGGCTGAGCGACTATCTGCTGGGCGACTACCGTCGCGAGGAGATCGTGGGCACGATTTCCGATGTTCTTCTCGGGGAGTTCGAGATCGAGGACGTGCTCAAAACTCCGGGCATGGACAATCTGCATACGATCCCCGCCGGCACCAAGCCCCCCAACCCGACGGAGCTCTTGAGCTCGGAGCGGTTCCGCGAGTTGCTGCAAGAGTCGAAACAGACCTACGATTTCATTCTGGTGGACGCGCCCCCGGTTCTCCCCGTGGCGGATGCGACCGAGATCGCCCCCCTCATGGACGGTGTGCTTCTCGTCTACACCGTCGCGAGGATCGGCCGCGGGGTCTTGAAACGCGCAAAGGCCACCCTCGACAACCTGGAGGCCCGCGTTCTGGGCGTGATTCTGAACAACGTCAAGCCCGAGGCCGGCCCCGATTATTTCCGCTACCATTCCCACTACTACTACGGCGCGGAGGCGCCCGCCTCGGAGAAACGGCCACGGCGGCTCCGGCTGCCGCAGCTGGCGGGGGCGACCGCCGGTGCCAAGGCCTTCGGCGTGGTGGTCGCCGGGGTGTTGCTGGGCGGGGCGGTCCTGGGCCTGTTGGGAGAAGAACTGCGGCATGTGCTCCCGGAGGGGCTCAAGCCCTTCTTGGCCTGGCTGGATCCGCCCTGAGACCTTTCGTCCGAGAGGGGCACGGGCACCGTCTGTTTTTCAAATCCGGCGATAGGATATGGTCCGCAGCCTGGGATACCCGGCTCTGTTGGGCGCCCTGGGGGTCGCCGCCGCGGCGCTTGCCGCGCAGGCCGCCCCGGTCCAGATGTTTTTCGCGCTGGGGGCGCTTCTCATCCTCACGGCCGCCTTCCTGAGGGCCGAATGGGGGCTCTACATCCTCGTCTTCTCGATGCTTCTCTCGCCGGAGTTCATCGTCGGCGCGACGGCCGGGAGCTCGCTCGGCCGAGGGGTGACGCTGCGGGCGGACGACTTCATCCTGGTCCTGATCGGCCTGAGCTGGCTCGCGCGCACGGCGGTGATCAAGGATTTGGGTCTGTTTCTGCGCACCCCGCTCAACAAACCGATCTTCTTCTACATGGTGAGCTGTGTCGCCTCCACGCTGCTCGGCGTGATGGCCGGCCGAGTGGAGCCGAAGACCGGCGGTCTCTTCGTCCTCAAGTACCTCGAGTACTTCATCGTCTACTTCATGGTCGCCAACCACGTACGTGAACGCCCCCAGGCCGTCCGCTTCCTGGCGGGAATCTTGATCACGGCCGGGATCGTCTCCCTGATCGGCCTGTTCCAGATCCCGGGCGGCGGCCGTGTGAGCGCTCCTTTCGAGGGCGGCACCGAGGAGCCGAACACCTTCGGCGGATACCTTCTTTTTGTCGGCATGGTAGCCGCGGGGATCGCGGCGAAGATTCGCGAGCCGAAAAAGCGAAACCTGCTCCTGTTGCTGCTTGCCGTGATGCTGCCGCCCTTCATCTTCACCCAGTCGCGTTCCTCCTATCTCGCCGCCATCCCGGCGCTTCTCGTACTCGGCGTGTTGACCGAGCGACGGCTTGTCGCCCTCCTGCTGATCGGCGTCGGTTTGTTGCTGAGTCCGCTCTTCATGCCTGAGGTCGCCAAGCAGCGTATCCTCTACACCTTCAATCAGCCCGAAGAGCCCGGCCAGATGAGGATCGGCGACATCCGCCTCGACACCTCGACCTCGGCGCGGCTGCAGAGCTGGAAGCAGGCCCTGCGCGATTTTTCGCGACATCCTCTTCTCGGCTATGGGGTCACCGGCTATGCCTTCGTAGACGCGCAGATCCCGCGCGTGCTGACCGAAACGGGCCTCCTGGGGCTTGCCGCCTTCCTTTTTCTCATCGCCTCGGTCTTTCGTCTCGCGCTGCGGCGTCTGCAGGAGGCGGGCGACGACCCGCTCTTCCGCGGTTTGCTCATGGGCTTCATCGCCGGGCTGGTGGGCCTTCTCGTCCATGCCCTGGGGACGAATACCTTCATCCTCGTCCGCGTCATGGAACCCTTTTGGTTCGTCGCCGGTCTCGTCGCCGTTCTGCCCAACTTCCGCAAATAGGGGACGTCCATTATCTTATTACTTATGACCCCCTGCGCTTCGGCTCAGGATGTAGGCTTGTCGTTTCCGGGGATCCCCGCTACGATGCCCGGAATGCCGCCGGTGAACCGGGGCCCGGGCCCGCCGGCAAGGATCGGCCGGATGCGACGAAAAGATCGAGAGATTGGCACGCGGGAGGAGATGGAAGCGGTTCTCGCGGCGGCTCCAGTCTGCCGCCTGGCGATGTGCGACGCGGGTCGGCCCTATGTCGTTCCGCTCTCCTTTGCCTACGAGGACGGGGTTTTCTATTTCCACAGCGCCCGCGAGGGCCGCAAGCTCGAAGTGCTCGGAAAAAACCCGGCGGTGTGCATCGAGGTCGAAGACGGGGTGATCCTCCGCAAAGGCGAAACGGCCTGCGCCTTCGGCATGCGCTACCGCAGCGTGATCGCCTACGGCCGCGTGGAGCGGGTCGAGGAGGCGGAGGAAAAGCGCCGCGCCCTTGCGCGGATCGCTGCGCGCTACGCCTCGGGCGGTGGCTCCGTCGAACCCGAGGCGGCGGCCCGGACCGTGGTCTTCCGCGTCCGAGTAGAGCAAATGACCGGCAAGCGTTGCGATTGACCCTTCGGCTTCACGCGAATGCCCCTGCGGCAAGCCCCAGATGCCGCTCCGCGAGCAGAAGCCCGCAGATCGTTTTGGCGTCCGCGATTTCCCCGCGCCCGATCATGGCCAGCGCCTCGGCGAACGGCAGCCGATGTACCTCCAGCACCTCGTCGAAATCGAGCTGCTGCCGGGCGGGACGGAGATCCGAGGCCAGAAAAAGGTGGATCCGCTCGTCGGAGTAGGAGGGCACGGGCGTGATCTCGCCCAGGCGGCGCCAGACGGCGGCGGTGAACCCCGTTTCCTCGGCGAGCTCGCGGGCGGCGCAGGCCAGGACCTC
This sequence comes from uncultured Desulfatibacillum sp., assembly GCA_964596545.1. Classification (GTDB taxonomy): domain Bacteria; phylum Desulfobacterota; class Desulfobacteria; order Desulfobacterales; family SpSt-501; genus SpSt-501. The sequence continues at coordinate 47,362 of CAZQUP010000010.1, forward strand.
CTCCCCCTCCCCCAAGGTCCCCGCGGGGATTTCCCAAATGGCGCGGCCGACCGCGTGACGGTATTGCCTAAGCAGCAACACACGGCCTTCGGCGTCGAGCGGAACGACGGCCGCGGCCCCGGGATGGACGATGAAGTCAATCTGGGTCTCCGCTCCGTTTTCGAGGGTGACGCGCTCGCGGACCATGCGGAAAACCCGCCCGGCGTGGACCAGGGTGGATGAATGCACTACGGCTCCCATGCGTTCTGGGTCTCCTTCGAAGCGGTTCAACGCGATTTTCCTTCTTCCCGGAGGCCGGCGAGCCAGCGCCGGATCGCCTCGCCGACTCCGCCGCGGCTGTTCGCCGGCACGGTCGCAAAGCGGCGACGCAGTTCCTCCGGCGCGTTTTGGGTGACGAAGGCGGTCTGCACCCAGGCGAGGAGTTCAAGGTCGTTGTAGTCGTTTCCGACCGCGGCGGTCAGGCGCTGCGGGATCCCGAGGCGCTCGGCCAACCAGGCCGCTCCGCTTGCCTTGGAGACGCCGGGCGGCAGGATCTCGATCCAGGTGGAGCGCCCGTCGAGCGGGGAGGTCGTGCGGATCACGGTCAGCCGGGGAAGCGCCCGCTGCACGGCCTCAACCCCCTCGGCGGCGTCTCCGGGGGGGAGGATGGCCACAAGCTGCGTCGCCTTGCCCAGCGCCTCGGGGGGAGTCGCTACGGGCCGCGCCACATCCCGGTAGAGCTCGATACGCGCCGTGAAGTCGGGATTGTCCGCCGTGAGGGCGACATAGCCGAAGCGGTGCGTCTCGGGGATTGGATCGTGGATCATGAAGTCGAAGCCGAGCTCGCAGAGAGCCCGGCAGGCGCGTTGGACGTCGGCCTTCTCCATGGAGACCGCGTGCAGAAGCCGGCCCGAAGGATGCGCCAGCACACCGGCCCCGCTCGAGACGATCAGGAAATCGATGGGCAAGGCGGAGAGGTCGAGGCGCTTGAGCGAGAAGATCGAGCGCCCCGTCGCCACGGCGCGGACGATCCCGACTTCGCCCAGAGCGAAAAGCGCGCGGCGGTCGTCCTCGGAGATCGTGCGCTCCGGCCCAAGGAGGGTTCCGTCGAGGTCGGTGATGAAGAGCCCCGCCGGTTTGCGTTCGGAAGTCGGCAAAACGGGGTTTTCGTTCCCTGGGGAGATGGCGTTCATCGGCCGTCGAGACTACCACATCTGCGATCCGGCGTCATGCGTGGCTGGTCGATCCGCTAAAGTCCTCCTCCCTTTCCGGCGATAGGGTATGCAGGCGGTCGCGGAGCCTGCAGAAGGGCATCCCGCCGTCGGAGGGGGGGTCGAAATGGGAGTGGGAAAGGAAGTGATCGTCTTCTTCGACCAGCTGGGATTCGGGTGGGTCGTCGACGGGATGGTGCTGAAAGACATCCGCCGCGGCATTCTCGAGGAGGAGGAAGAACCGGCGAACCGCTCGCTTTTGCGCATGATCGAAAATCTCCTCGTGGAGAAATCCGTCGCCTGAGGGCAGGCCCTGCCTCGAGGCTTTTCTCCGAAAAGACAGCCTGATAGGATGGCCCTGCGGGATTCGCGGAAATCCTCCGCAGGAGCATGTTCATGAGCGCAACCCGGCTTTCCGGAAACCATCACGCTTACCGCGGTCTGCGGCAGTCCGAGGACGGGGTGATCACCCGGATCCTCTCGGCCGGCCGCCGGCGCATCGTTTTCGAAACCGCCTTCGGCCTGCGCAAAGATCTCGCCGAGCTTCTGCGCCGCCGGCCCGAGCATTTCCTCTTCAGCGAGCGTTCGCGCATCGCCCGGCTGGGGGTGCAGATCGAAAACGAACCGCTCGCCGGCGCGCGGCGCGCGGCGGATCGCGTTTTGCTCACCCTTGAGGCGGCCGCCGTCATTCCCGGCTACCCGGGCCTCGAGGCGCTGGGCGAGTTTTTCACTCCGGGGCTGCCGGTAGGACGCTTGGTCTATTGTGACCCCGAGGCGCTGCTATCCTCCGAGGAAGTGCTCGCCGCGGTGGAGCGCTCCGAGCTGAAGCTTCCGGCTTCGACGGCCATCTCGAGCGACGGCGCGATCGTCATCGCCCCGCACAAGGTGGCCTGCCGCCTCAAGCAGCCGCTCTCGCGCGAGCTTTTGGGCAGGATCCTTTTGCGCGAGGACGGCCGCGAGCTCCTCAATCGCTACCAGATCCGCTCTCCGGTATCCGCGGTCACGATCGCTCCGGGCGAGGGGTTGATCACCACCTGCTCGATGTACCTGAACGAGCATTTCGTCGTGCTGCAAAGCGGGTTTGCACTCGGCCGGAACCTGCCGGCGACCGTGCTCGATCCCATCAAGACCCGCGGCATCCGCATCTACCTCGAGATCATCAATCAGAGCGAGCATCCCATCGTCAACCCGCTGATCACCGCACGCGTCTACCGCGCCGCCCGTGCGGTCGGCCCCCCCGGGGCGGGAGACGGTCGCGGGCGCGGGGGGCTCTCCTATGCGGCGTTGATGCGGTTGAAGCGCCGCATGGAGGCCCGCCGTTCCCGAACCTGCCTTGCCGTGAACCGGCCGGTCGCCGTGCTGCCGGCCGGAAAAGCTCCGCCCGCGCCCGCGCGGCTCCTTCGCAACGGGCCTCCGGAAGCCTGCGGGATTCCGCGGGCGATGTGCACGCTCGCCCGCCGCGATTTCTCTCCGCAGAGCCGCTGCGCCCACCGCTACGCCACGCAGCAGCTGCGCGGGGAGATGCCCGCGGGCCGTGCCGTTCTGGTCACCCGTTATTTCCCCAATCTGGTCGAACATCGCGATCTCATCAATCTCGGCTGCGAGGGAAAAATCGAGCGGCTCTATTTCCTCGAGCCCTCCTGCGAGCACGGGCCGTTTCTTTCGCAGATGGATCACAACCGGCTGCAGGAGTACCATGCCTTCGGGATCGACGTCTTCTGGGTGAGCGGACTCACGCGGCGGGTCATGGTGCACACGGTGCGCGACGGCCTGGGATACTTCGTCGTCCCCGAACGGCTGGCGGACTTCCACACCTCCATGCTGTTCGCCTTTTACGGCTCCAATCAGAGGCTCTCGCGTGCGGGCGCCTCCCGCCTGGGGGATCTCTTGGACGCTCTGATCGGCTTTTGGGGACGGCGGATCGGAATCGTGACCGGCGGGGGCAGCGGGGTCATGGAGCAGGCAAACCGCCTCGCCCGCGAGCGCGGCATTCTCTCCGGCGCGAACTTTCTCGACATCACCGACCAGGCGATGACGACCGACGTCGATTTTTGCCAGGTGTTCCAGGCCACCTGCCGGCACAGCCGCCAGAAGTGGTTCGAGATCGCCTCGTTTCCGATCTTCAACATCGGCGGGTTGGGCTCGCTCGAGGAGCTGGGCATCACGTTGTGCAACATGAAGCTTTCCATCGTCGAGCCGGTCCCGGTGATCCTTTTCGACACCGAGCGCCAAGGCTCCTATTGGTCAGGGATCCGCCGCCAGGTCGAAGAGATGGTTCGCTCGGGGCGGGCGCCGGCGTGGGCCTCGGACTGCCTTGTCCTCACCGACGACCCGCGGGTCGTGGTCCGCACCTACCGCGAACGCCTCCAACTCTTCTGATCGGCTGAAGTCTCTGACCCACGCCGTCTCGGATCCCGTGCCGGGCGGAAAGGCTCGTTTCGGCCTCAGAGCGATTTCGCGTGCCGGGAGAGGTAAGCGGCCACCCCCTCCGGGGTGGGCTTCATGCCGGCATCGCCTTTCTGCCAGCCCGCCGGGCAGACCTCGCCGTGGACCTCGGTAAACTGCAGCGCATCGACGACCCGCAGCATCTCCTCGACGTTGCGGCCGATCGGCAGGTTGTTCACCACCTGGTGCTGCACGATGCCGTTTCTGTCGATCAAGAAGGAAGCCCGCAGGGCGACCCCGTCGGGATGCTCGATGCCGTAAGCGCGCGTGATCGCGTGCTTGATGTCGGCGACGATCGGAAACTGCACCGGGCCGATGCCGCCCTCGGAGACCGGCGTGTTCCGCCAGGCGAAGTGGGTGAACTGGGAGTCGATCGAGACCCCGACGACCTCGACCTGGCGTTCGCGGAACTGGGGGACGCGGTGGTCGTGGGCGAGGATCTCGGTCGGGCAGACGAAGGTGAAATCGAGCGGCCAGAAAAAAAGCACCACGTATTTGCCGCGCAGTTCGGAGAGGGTGAAATCCTCGCGGAGGGTGCCGTCCGGCATGACGGCCGGAGCTTTGAAATCGGGGGCCGGGTGGGCGACGAGAACGCTCATGATCTTCCTCCTTGGTGCGTAGGGTGCCGTGCGAATGTTTGTCCGAGAAAAACGATGACTCTATAATGGGTCGCCGCGGCCGGTTTTCAAGAGGCGGGAGGCCCCCCGCCGGACGGCGGGAAGGCGGCAGGGGCGGAGGAGGAGACGCCGCGCACGCCGCAGGCGAGAAGGCCGTCGCGGAAGCCCCGGGCGAGGTCGGGATCGACCGGCTGCTCCCAGACCGCACCCGAGGGCGCAAGGCCGTAAAGGCGCGCCTCGGCGAGAAACCAGGAGAGCATTCGGGTTCCGGCCGCCCGGCGATCGTCTACCGGCAGGGTTTCCGTATCCCGCGGAAGCGCCGCGGGGAGGCCGAACCCCAGATCGCAGAGGCGCTTGGCGAAGTTGAGCAGCCGCGCCAGGCGGAGCAACGTCACCGTCTGCCGCCGCGATTCCGCGATCGGAAGCGCGGTCGCCCGCAGGGCGCCCCCCGGCCGCGGCACCAGCCCCCGCGTGCGGCAAAGCTCCCAGTCCGGGCTTCCCGGCGCGGGGTAGAAGACGGAGACCGCAGCGAGCGTCCGGCGCGGAGCGAGGTAAAGGAGATCCCGCAGCGAGCTCTGCGGGTCCTGCCCCGGGGCTCCCACGAGCAGATAGCCGACCGCGGTCAGCCCGCAGTCCTCGGCGGCTTGAAGAGCACGATCGAAGGCGGCCGAGACATCCGGCCGGCGGAAGCGGGCGAGCTGGGCGGAGTCGAGCGTGGCGAGCGCAAGGTTGAGAGTGCGGAAGCCCGCCGCCGCCATTTCCGCGATCAACGCCGCATCGAGACAGGGCGGAAAAAGCCCGTTCATCGCCCGCAGCTCGATTCCTCGGCTCCCGGGGCGGGAGCGGATTCCGGCCAGGATTTCGCAGAACCAGGCCCGATCGAAGGCGAGGTTTTCGTCCTCGAAATCGATGAACCGGGCACCGTGCCGCCGGACGGCGGCCTCGATTTCGGCGAGAACCTGCGCGGCGGGCCGCAGGCGCCAGGGAACGCCGGAGGCGGCGTTGACACAGCAATAGGTGCATCGCAACGGGCAGCCGCGGCCGGCGACGACCACGGCGCGGCCGCGGGAGCGCCCCGTCGGTGAAGGCAGAAGATCGAGGGCGGGCGGCGGGATGCGCGAGGCGTCGACCCGCGCCGGTGCGGCAATCGTAAAGCCTCCCTCCGGGCGGCGGAAACACAGACCGGCAATTCCCTCCAGCGAGGCTTTCTCGCGCAGCTTCCCGGCGAGGCGGGGCAGGCTCTCTTCGGCCTCGCCGCGGAGCACGAAGTCGACCTCCGGATGGGAGAGCACCTCCTCGGGCAAGGCCGTCGGATGATGGCCGCCCAGGACGATCCTGGCCTCGGGCATGCGCGCGCGAAGCTCCCGGGCCACGGCGATCGCCTCCGCAGCGTACGCCGTAAACAGCGAAGAAATGCCGACGAGCCGGGCCCCGGTGCGGGCGGCGGCCGCGGCCACGCGGGCGGGACTTTCCCCGAAGCGGGCGAATCCCGAGAAGAGCCCGAAAGGCGAAAGGTCGGGCGGTCCATACAAGGCCGCGGCTGGCTGGAGCTCATCCGGCACGGGCAGCGCCGTCTTTCGGGCCGGGCAAAGCGCATCGAGGATCTCGACCCCGAAGCCTTCGCGCCGGAGTGCTTGGGCGAGAACGGCGAGTCCATAGGGAAAGGTTCTTCCGGCCGTAAAATAGAAATCGCTCAGGGGCGGCTGAATGAGAAGGACCTCGGTCATCCGGACTCCGTTTCGTTCCTCCGGCGCGGCAGGAGAGGCAAAAGGCGCCGGTTGGCCCGGGGAAAAGCGAGCTCTCCGAGGCGGGCGGGAGCAAGCCAGCGGTGGGCCAGGGCTTGCTTGAGGCGCACGCGGCCGCCGATATAGCGGCAGCGGAAGGCGTGCAGTTCAACCCGGAAGTGGGAGTAGGCGTGGCGGATGAGGGCCAAAGGCTCCACGACCTCGACCTCGAGTCCGGTTTCCTCGGCGATCTCGCGGCGGCAGGCCTGCTGCGGGTCTTCGTGCGGTTCGATCTTGCCGCCGGGAAACTCCCAGAGACCGCCGAGAAGACCTTTTTCCGGCCGGCGGGTGACCAGCACGCGGCCGTTCTTGTAGACGACGCCGACGGCGACGGGGACGGTGGGAACGGGGCGCGAGGACCTTTTGCGCGGGTAGCTCAAGGCGGCGCCCTCGCGGCCGGCGCGACAAAAGGAAACCATCGGGCAGGCGGGGCAGCCGGGCCGCCGCGGGGTGCACGCGAGGGCCCCGAGTTCCATAAGCGCCTGGTTGAAATCCCCCGGGCGCCTCGGAGAGAGGAGCCGATCGGCGGTTTCGCGCAGGCGTTTCGCGCCCGAGACCGAATCCACAGGGGAAGACAGGGCGAGGAAACGCGCAAGCACCCGGCGCACGTTTCCGTCCAGGACGGCAAGCGGTCGCCCGAAGGCGATGCTGTAGACCGCAGCCGCGGTGTAGTCGCCGACGCCGGGCAGGGCGCGGAAGGCTTCCGGATCCGGGGGAAAGGTGCCGCCGTGATGGGCACACAACATCTGGGCCGCCCGGTGCAGGTTTCGCGCACGGGCGTAGTATCCCAGCCCTTCCCAGGCTTTGAGCACCTCCTCGGGGGCCGCGCGGGCGAGCCGTACGATCGTGGGAAAGCGGCGCAGAAAGCGCGCGTAATAGGCGAGCACCGTCTCGACGCGCGTCTGCTGGAGCATGACCTCGGAGACCCAAATCCGGTAAGGATCCTTCGTCCGGCGCCAGGGAAGATCCCGGCGGCTGCGGTCGTACCAGGCCAGCAGCCGCCTGCGGATCCGGGAAATCTCCGAGGGAGTCATCGCCTTCCGTCCGCGGGCGAAAGCCGCTCGAGGAGGGCGGCGAGGTCGTTGACCTCGCCGCGGCAGGAGCCGCCCGTGCAGAGATGGGCCGTCGTGCGGCCGCGGGCGACCTCCAAGCCGTCGGTGAAACCCGCGATCCGAGCTAGCCGCGCGGCGTTCTCCCGGTTTTTGAAGAGGGCCACACGGTTCGGCGCCCAAGAACGGTTGAGCGCCTCGAGCACACCGTGCGCCTCGGTCTCCCCGGCGATGACCAGATCCTCCGCGGGCCGCAGGGCGAAGTCCAGGCCGCAGAGGAAAGCGGCGAAGGAAGCGGGCTGACGGCCGATCGTGCCGGCGAAGGCCGTGGCCAAGCGGTCGGCACGCTCGGCGAATTCGCTTCGGCCGGTCAGTCGCGACAACCAGAGGAGGTTGAGAAGGGCGATCGAATTCGCCGAGGGCATGGCCCCGTCGTAGACCTCTTTGGGCCGCACGGGAAGTTCGCCTTGGGTGTCGGCGGAGAGGAAAAAGCCGCCCGCGGCCGAATCCCAAAGCTCGGCGAGCATGCGCTCCTGCAACGCGAGCGCCTCTTCCAGCCATTCGAGGCGGAAGCCGCTGCGGTAGAGGTAAAGCAGACCGTGAATGAGAAAGGCGTAGTCCCCGGCCTGGCCCTGCACGGCGGCTTCGCCCTCGCGGAAGCGATGCCGCAGCCCCCCGTCGGCTGCCCGCAGACGCTCGAGCAGGAAGAAGGCCGCGCGCTCAGCCGCTTCCCGCCATGCGGGGCGTCCGAGCACCCGCGAGCCGAAGGCGAGCGCGGCGATCATCCAGCCGTTCCAGTCGGTGAGGATCTTGTCGTCCTTGAGCGGGGCGGCGCGCAGGCGGCGGGCGGCGAAGAGCCGCATCCGGGCCTTCTCCCAGCGGGCCCAGAGCGCATCCTCGGAAACGCCCAAAGCCTTCGCCTGCCGGGAGAAGGGCTCCGCAAGGGCGAGCAGGTTCGCCCCCGTGGTTTTGCCCGTCGCCTCTGCGGCGAAATTGCCCTCGGCTGCGAGCCCGAAGAGGGGTTCCCAGAACCGCGCTTCTTCCTCCCCCAGGACACGGCGGAATTCCTCCAGGGTCCAAAGGTAGAACCGGCCTTCCTCGCCCTCGCTGTCGGCGTCCTCGGCGGAGTAGAAGCCGCCTTCGGGCGAGGTCATCTCCCGCAGGACGTAGGCGAAGGTTTCCTCAACCGTGCGCGACAGGAGCGGTTCGCCGGTCAGCTGGTAGGCCTCGGCCGCCGCGAGCGCGATGCCGGCCTGGTCGTAGAGCATTTTTTCGAAATGCGGCAGAAACCAACGCGCATCGGTCGAGTAGCGGTGAAAACCGAAGCCCACATGGTCCCAGATCCCGCCGAGACGCATGGCCTGCAGTGTGCGCACGGCGGCGTCGAGCAGCGCGACCTCCCGCGTGCGGTCGTAGCCGCGCAGCAGAAGCTGGAGGCGATGGGGGGAAGGAAACTTCGGGGCCCCCTCGAATCCGCCGTAGCGGGCGTCGAAGGAAAGCCGCAGGTCCTCGAGCGCGCGGTCGATCAGGCGCATCCCCGGGGGGGAGCCTTCCTCGAAGGAGAAAGCGACTCCCAGAGCACCGTGGACGTCTTCGGCCATGCGGCGGATCTTCTCCGGATCCGTCCGCCAGAGCCCGTCTACCCGCTCGCAGAGCTCGATCAGCCCGGGGCGGCCGAAGCGCGCGCGCTTGGGGATGTAGGTGGCGGCGAAGAAAGGCTTGCGCTCGGGGGTGAGAAAGACGGTGAGCGGCCAGCCTCCGGCGCCGCTCAGGAGCTGGCAGGCGGCCATGTAGAGGGAATCGACATCGGGACGCTCTTCGCGATCCACCTTGATGCAGACGAAAGTCCGGTTCAGGTGTCGGGCGACCTCCTCGTCCTCGAAGGATTCCCGCTCCATGACGTGACACCAGTGGCAGGTGGCATAGCCGCCCGAAAGAACGATGGGGCGGTGCTCCGCTTGCGCG
>CAZQUP010000011.1:0-5315 GCA_964596545.1 uncultured Desulfatibacillum sp.
GTGCCGGCCGCGATGCGGCCGGCCCTGGGCGATCTTTCGCGCCGGCCTTTCCGGGAGATGCTCGCCACCGTGTTGGCGCGGCGGGAGGAGATCGGCGGGGTGGGGCCGGAAACCCAGGCGCACCTCGAGCGGCTCGCCCGCCGTTTCCGCGCCCGCATGGGCTTCCGGGAAAAGACCCTGCAGACTTTCTGGGCCTCCCTGAACGTCCTGCCGGCCGCGGCGGCGGTGAGCTGGGTGCTGGCGACCGGCGACGCCGTCGGCGGGGCTACGCTCAAGGTGAAGCTGGCGGGGCTCTTGGGGGCGAAGGACCTCTACGCACTCGTCGCCATCCCCGTGACCCACGGCCTGAAGGAGGCGGACCGCCGCCAGCTCGAGGAGATGCTCGCGCCCATCGCCGCCGGCTGGCTGGAGGTGTCGGCCGCCCGTTTGCAGGCGGTTTTCGAGGAGCACCTCACCGCCCCCCTGCTCCGGCGGCTCGAGGGCCTCCTCGAAGAGGGGCGGGATCTGGCTGACCGGATCGACGCCGCCTTGTCGCCGGCGAGCGGGTCGAAAGTCGGCGGCGATGGGTAAAGACACGAGCGGCGCGGAAATCCGGGAAGGTCTCACCCGCCTGGAGGCGATCGCCGCCGAAATATCCGGTCTTCAGGCGCGGCTGGAACGGCTGACCCTGTGGCTGCCTGCGGGGGCGCTTTCGCGGCGGTGCGCGGAGACGCTGCGTCGCGTGCGGTCGATCGGGGAGCGGCTGGAGCGTCCGCTGCGAGTGGTGCTGGTCGGCCCATCCGGCGCGGGCAAGTCCACGCTGGCGAACGCCCTGGCCGGCGGTGAGGAGCTCAGCCCCGCGGGACGAAGACGGCCGACCACGGAGCGCCTCACGGTTCTGGCATCCTCGCGGGAGGAAGCGGAGTTTCTCGCCCGCAGCCTGGCGGGTGAGGCCGAGGTCATCATCCCCGCGGGGCTGCCTGCGGGGATGATCCTCGTCGACACCCCGGATACGGATTCGATCGGCGCCGACCGGCAGCGGTCCGCTGTCGAAAGCGCCGTCGTGCAGGCCGATGTTCTCCTGTGCGTCCTCGACGCCGAAAACCCCCGGCGCCGCGACGCCGTCGATCGCCTGGAACCGTGGGTGCGGCGCTTCGACGGTTGGGCGGCGGCGGTCGTGCTGAACAAGTGTGACCGCCTGAGCGCGACCGACTGCCTCCGGACGGTCGTCGACGATCTGCGCGCCCACCTCTCCGCTTCGTGGGGGAGGGAACTCGAGGCCCCGCTGGCGGTCAGCGCGCGACGGCACCTGCGGCAGCCGGCGTGGGACCCCGCGGCCGGTCCGCGCCACGATTACGACCGCTTCGAGGATCTCCGCAACCGCCTGGCCGCGGCCGCCGCGGGCGGAATCTCGCGTGCCGACCGCCGGCTGCAAAACGCCGCCCGCCTGCGCGATCTCGTTTTTGAGGAACTGCAGGCCGTTTTGGCGCATCGCCGTCCGGCGTTGGTCGACGCCCAAGCCGCTCTCGAACGGGCGCGGCGCGAGGGCTGGCAGGCAGCGCTCGAGGTCCTCGAAAGCGGGCGGGCTTTCGCCGCCCCCGCGGCAGCGGCCTGGCTGCGAGGCGAGTTCGCCGCCGCCGGGTGGGGTCCCTTGGGCCGGCTGCTTCTGCTTCCGCCCCGCCTCTCCGGATGGAGGCAGGGGTTTCTCGGTCGCCTCAGGCCGAAGCGGGCCGCGGACTCCCGACGACCCGCCGCGCGCTCCCCCTTCGGGGACCCGTCCGCCGCGATGGAGGAAGCCGTGAGGGCCTTTCGGCTGCGCCTGCTCGCCGGCTGGCCGGAGGCGGCCGAAGGGCTCGTCGCCGGCGGCTTCGATCCCGCCGTGCGGGAACCGCGGCTGCCGGAGGAGGTGACGGAGAACTGGGCCGTCCCCCTGCTTGCGCGCTTTCCGGCCGTGCTCGAGGAGGTGCTCGCCGCGACCGCGCGGCGCTTCAGCTCCCGGCCGGTACAGGCGCTCTTTCAGGCGCCGCTTTGGGGAATGCTCCTTTGGATCGGCGGAGAGACGGTGAGCTCGTTTATCGGGGGACGCATCCTGCCTGCGGGCTATTTCGCCCACGGCTTCTGGGCGACGCTTCTCGTCGGCCTGCTCAGTTTCATCGCCTTGCAGGCCGCGTTGCGGGCGGCCGCGAACCCTCGGAGGCTGCTGCGACGGGCGCGCGCGCGCTTTTCCGCCGAGACCGCATCCGGCCTCGGCCGTCTTCCGGAGCATCCCCTGACGGTGCAGCTGGAAGGCGTTTTCGCGCTCGGCCGGCCGCCAGCGGGAAACCCTTCGTGAGGAATCAGCGGGCGCGCGCCTTGCGCTCGGCTTCCATCTTTTCGATCAGCGCGACGCGCTCGAGGATCTCGTGGTTGGCCAGGCCGCGTTCCTCGAACCGACCGCACCAGTCTTTCTCGCGGGTGAGCGGCCAGAGGGCGAAGCGCAAAGCTCCCCCGCCGGCGCCGTCCACCAGCCCGGGATGGGGGGCGTGGTGGCGGCATTCGCCGACCAGCCCCTCGTCCGTGCCGCCCGTTTCCACCCAGAACTTGCAGTGCTCGCAAATCGCCGCCGTACTCATGGAGTCTCCCCAAAATGGCTTTTCCCCCGATCCAACGAAACGGGGGGGAGAGGGTTTGCAGAGCGTTTTTCGGCTCCTTTCCGGTAAAACTTTACCCTCCGGACTCGGCTTGGCTCAGATGCCTTCAAGCGCCCCCACGAGTTCGCGGCAGAAGGCCGGGATGTCGGCGACGACGCGACCCCAGACGCGGTTTCCGTCGCGGAAGGCGGGGGCGTCGACCCAGCTCGCCCCGGCGTTCACCAGGTCGTCACGGATGGCCGCCGTGCCGCCGGCCTTGCGGCCGCGCAGGATGCCGGCCGAAATGGCGACCTGACCGCCGTGGCAGATGAAGGCGATCGTGCGACCGCGGGCGTCGAGGTCGCGCACGAGCCCGGTGACCTCCGGGTAACGGCGCAGCCGGTCCGGCGCCCAGCCCCCGGGGACGACCAGGCCGTCCAGACGGTCCGGATCGAGGGCGGCGATCGTCACCTCGGGCTTCACGATCAGCCCGTTTTTCCCGCGCACGGGCTCGGGCTGCAACGCGGCGGTGATCGTCCGCGCCCCTTCTTCCTGCAGCCGCATGAGCGGCACGTAGTACTCGAGGTCCTCGACCCCCTCGGCCACCAGAAAGGCCACTTCCTTTCCCGGCAAACGCATGCGGTGCCTCCTTCGGGAATCTTGATTTTTGAGAAAGCCCTAAAATCTGGTAAGGCGAAAATAACCATCCCGGAGTCGAAGACGAGTCCGGAAACCGGGAAAACGAGGTGCGGGATGCTCGAGGAAAAACCTTGGCACGGCATGAGGATCGAGGAGGTCGAAGCGAGCCTGGAGAGCGACCGGGAGCAGGGCCTCTCCCGGCAGGAGGCCGAGGAGCGCCGGGCGCGGTTCGGAGCGAACCGCCTGAGCCCGTTTCAGACCCACGGGCCGCTCACGCGCCTTCTTCTGCAGTTCTATCAGCCGCTCGTCCTCATCCTGCTTGCGGCCGCGGCGGTCACGGCGGCCATCGGCGAGTGGCTTGACTCCGGCGTCATCCTCGCCGTCGTCGTCGTGAACGCGCTCATCGGTTTCCTTCAAGAGTCCAAGGCCCTGCGGGCGATCGAGGCCCTCCAGCGGGCCATGACGGCGACCGCACTCGTCCTGCGCTCCGGAGAGAAGCGGCGGGTTCCCGCGGAGGAGCTCGTCCCCGGGGATGTGGTCCTGTTGCAGTCGGGCGACAAGGTGCCGGCGGACCTGCGGCTCTTCGAGTGCCGCGAGTTCCGCGTGGACGAAAGCGCCCTCACCGGGGAGAGCCTTCCGGTCACCAAGGCGGACGAACCCGTGGAGGCGGACACGGGGCTCGGCGACCGCCGTTCCATGGCTTACTCCTCGACGTTCGTCATCCATGGCACGGCCAAGGGCCTCGTGGTGGCGACCGGCGACCGCTCCGAGATCGGCCGCATCAACCGCCTGATCGCCACGGCCGAGGTCATGGCCACTCCGCTCACCCGGAAGATCGAGCATTTCAGCCGCCTGCTGCTCCTGGTGATCCTCGGGCTCGCCACGGCCACCTTCGGGGCCGGCGTCCTGCACGGGCACTACTGGGGGGACATGTTCATGGCCGCCGTCGCCCTCGCCGTGAGCGCGATTCCCGAGGGGCTGCCCGCCGCGCTCACGATCACGCTCGCCATCGGGGTCGCGCGCATGGCGCGGCGCAACGCCATCATCCGCAAGCTGCCCGCGGTCGAGACCCTGGGCAGTACGACGGTCATCTGCTCGGACAAGACCGGGACCCTCACCCAGAATCAGATGACCGTGACCGCCCTCTACGCCGCGGGCTTGACCTACGAGGTGACCGGAGTCGGCTACGCTCCCCAGGGCGAAATCCGGGCTTCGGCGGGCGCCGCGCCTCCGCCGGAAAACCGGGCGCTCGCCGAGCTGCTCGTCGCGGGCGCGCTGTGCAACGACGCCCACCTGCTCGAAACCCCTGAGGGGTTCCGGATTGAGGGGGACCCCACGGAGGGGGCGCTTCTCGTCGCGGCGCTTAAAGGCGGTTTCGATCCCGAAGCGCTCGCGCGGGACTTGCCGCGCCTCGACGTGATCCCCTTCGAGTCCGCCCGCCAGTACATGGCGACGCTCCACGACGCGGGGCCCGGAAAACCGCCCGTGGTTTACGTGAAGGGTTCGCTCGAAAGCCTCTGCCTCGACTGCGGCATGCGCCGCGGCGCGGACGGCGCCCGCGAAGTCGCCGATCCGGCCGAACTCCACTCGGCCGCCGAGGCTCTGGCCGCCTCGGGCCTGCGGGTGCTCGCCTGCGCGCGCAAGGAGCTGCCGCCGGGCACGGCACGGATTCGGCACGAAGACCTTCAGGAAGGGCTCGAGTTTTTGGGGCTCTGCGGCATGATTGATCCGCCGCGCCCGGAAGCCGCTCATGCCGTGCGCCAGTGTCAGGAGGCGGGGATCCGGGTCAAGATGATCACCGGGGATCACGCCGGGACGGCGGCGGCGATCGCCCGCCGGCTCGGCCTGTGCGGTGCGGCCTGCCCGCTGCACGACCGGGAGGTGCTGACGGGTAAGGAGCTGGCGCGGCTCTCCGGTGCGGAGCTCGACGAGGCGGCCGAGCACACCGCGGTCTTCGCCCGCGTCTCCCCCGAGCAGAAACTGCGGCTCGTCGAGGCGCTGCAACGCCGTCGCCACGTGGTCGCCATGACCGGCGACGGGGTGAACGACGCCCCCGCCCTCAAGAAAGCCGACATCGGCATCGCCATG
>CAZQUP010000011.1:5325-9471 GCA_964596545.1 uncultured Desulfatibacillum sp.
CAACGGCACCGAAGTCTCCAAGGAGGCGGCGGACATGATCCTCACCGACGACAATTTTGCGACGATCGAGGCCGCCGTGGAGGAGGGGCGCGGCGTCTTCGACAACCTGACCAAATTCATCACCTGGACCTTGCCCACGAACGGCGGGGGGTCGCTCGCGCTCATGGTGGCCATTTTTTTCGGCCTGGATCTCCCCGTGCTGCCCCTTCAGGTGCTCTGGATCAACATGACCACGGCGGTGCTCCTGGGGCTCACGCTCGCCTTCGAGCCCCAGGAGCCGGGGATCATGCAGCGTCCCCCGCGGGAGGCGGACGAGCCCATCCTCGGGCCGGTGCTTCTGACGCGCATCGTGCTCGTGAGCGTGCTCCTCATGGCCGGGGCCTTCGGGCTGTTCAAGCTCGCCCTGCTCCGCGGGGAAGAGGTGGAGCTGGCGCGCACGCTCGCGGTGAACTTGATCGTCTTCGGCGAGACGACCTATCTCTTCAACTGCCGCTCGCTTGCGCGGCCGGTGCGGGAGCTCGGCTGGTTCTCGAACCGCTGGTTCTGGGGCGGCGTCCTGACGATGTCCGCGCTGCAGGTCGCCTTCACCCACCTCTCGCTCTTCAACCGCATCTTTGGCACCCGACCCCTGGACTTCGGCGATTGGCTGCTCGTTCTCGGCGGCAGCCTTTTCGTGAGCCTGGTCGTGGGCGCGGAGAAAGCGCTGCGCCGCAGGGCGCAACGCCACAGCGGCTGAGCGACGGCCGGCGGAAAACCTTTCCCTTTGAAGTTCAGCGGTCGGCTTCGAAGAGGCTTTTGATCCGGCGGCGAAACCATTTCCACGGAAAGAACATGGAGACCTCTCCGCGGTAGCGGCGGTAGGCCTCCCCGTGAACGCGCACCAACTTTCGTTCCTCGTGAAGGGCGCCGGCGACGAAGTAGGCGCTGAGAAGCAGGTTCAAGGCGAGTCCGAAGAGGCTCACCTCCCGCGCCCAGACGAGCAGGATTCCCCCCGCGTACCAGGGGTGCCGGATCACGGCCAGAATTCCTCCGCCGGCGATCGTCGGTTCGTTTCCTTGCTTGCGGGATCGCGAGGGTATTCCCAGAAAATCCCGGAGAGGATATTCCCGCGCGCCGGCGGCGAAGAGGAAGGCTGCGGCGGCGAGCAAGGCGGCCTGCCCGAGGCGCCAAGCCCCGCTCCAGCGGAAGACCGGTGCGGCATCGATCGTTAGGGTCCACGCCGCCAATGGAAGCACGCTCAGCAGGGAAAAGAGATTGTAGGCGAGGCGGTAGAGGGCGAAACGCTCTCCCAGCCTTTTTTCAAGCCTCGAGGTGACCTCCGGGTCCACGAGCGTGCTGTGGAGAAGGCACCAGAGAATCCAGAGCCCGAGGCAGATTCCGTGTTCCGTAGTCCAGGCCATGTGTGAGCGATCGGCTGCCGCGCAGAACGAGTGTGAGGGGCCTTCAACAGCCCCTCGAGCGGGAGGATAGGCATCGGGTTGGGGCCCGTCCAGCCTTGTGCGGCGCAGGGAAGGAGGCAAGGTCGCCGGAGGCGGCGAAGCGGAAACCGGGTGGTTCGAGCGGTGGGCGCCCGAGAAAACCCCGGGCGCCCCGAAGGGGAAACGCCTATTTCTTTTTCTTCGCCGGGGCGGCGGGTTGGGGGGCGGCCGCCGGCTGGGGATAGCCCTTGGCTTTGGCGACCTTGGCCATCTCCGGGGCGTAGACGTAGTTCAGCCCGTGGAAGTGCTGGCCCTTGTAGAGCAGCACCTTCGTGTTGCCGAGCTGCCAGAAGGCGCCGCGGGCGTCGGCCGACTTGGGGGCTCCGTGCTGCTTCGTCAGCGCATCCAGGATCCGCTCGTAGGGTGCCTGTTGGGGGTTGAAGAATACGCTGGCGGAATAGAAACGGCCCTCGTGGAAGCCGAGCGAGGAATCCCGCACCGGAAGACCCTGAAACTCGGCCTTGCGGCCGGCCAGAAATTTTTCTTTTCCGGGGAGGGCGTTCTCCACCGTAAGCACTTTGGCGGTGCAGACCCCGGCCTGGATGCACGCGTCTGCGCTCCGAGCCCAGGGGAGCCCCTGGAAACCGCCGGGGTCCGCGGCGGCTTCCGCCGCGCCGGCGACGAAAAGCGCGAGAATCGCCGTGCCGAAGATATACAGTCCTCTTCTTTTGGATTTCATGTTGTCTTTTCCCTCCTGAAACCAGCGGTTCGAAACGATCGAGTGCGCTTGGACTACTTTCCACCACCGCCGCCACCGGTGTTGTGGACGAGGTAGGCGTGTTTCTCGCCGACGACGAAAAAGTCATGATCGGCGGCCACTTCCATGTTGAAGACCTCGACCTCGGCCTCGATGAGCTTCTTGCTCGCAAGCGGGACCCAGCCGTCGGCGGTCTTGAGAAGGATGCCGGGCTCGAGGTCTTTCACCCGCACCCAGCCGCGCTCGGTGAGGAAGCGATGCATGGCGGTCACGCGCACCTCGCCGTTGATGAGAAAGTAGTGGTCCTCGCGGCCGCGGAAGGTCTGCAGGATGGGACGGCGGGTGAGTTCGCCTTGCCGCTCGTCGTAGGCGGTGATCTCCTCGCCTGCGGCCACGGCGGCGATGCTGCGGGTTCCGCCCGGGAGCAAGATGTGCGTGTCGGGGGTGAAGCAGGCGCCGGGGCCCTCGAAGGAGGCTTTCTGGCTTTCGGCGATCGCCTGCTCGAGCTGGGCCCGCTCGGCCTTGAGCTGGGAGGCCTTCGCATTCAATGCATCGATTTCGTTGTCAATCTCTTTCATCCGCTCCCGGGCTGCAGTCAGATTGTTGTTGTGCATCACGATCATCATCCCGGGGTCGATGGTCAGGGTTTCGGAATGGAAATCCAACATAGCCGGCGGCTTGGGCCCCATCCCGGTCGCCTTGGAGAGCTCGATGAAGGATTCGTTGCGTTGCGCCTCGGCGATCGCCCGGTCGCTTTGGAGCTGCTGGATCTTGCTTTCGATGTTCGTCAGATCGCTGTTGATCTGGCTCAATTTCGACGCTTGCGGGCTCTGTTCCGCCTGCGGGGTGGAAGCCAGATTGGCGAGGGTGCCGGTGACCGTTTCGAAGCAGGCCGCCACGCTGAGCGCGCATGCCAGGATGACAGCACCGAAAAATAGGTTTTTCATTCCATTTTCTCCTGTTTCGCGTAAGTTCGTTTCTTGAGAGTCCGCTTTCCGAAGTGTATGCGATTTATTTCTTAGCTTTTCTCACCTCCTTTTGGATCTGTGGAAACAGGCCTATGTGCTCTCCGGAAAAATCCGCCCGGACGGTATGGTCGGCGACGCTTCTGCAAAACGCGGCGCCAGGTTAGCAAGCAAACAGCGTGCCCGAGATTAGTCCCGACTCGAACGGCGGTAAGTTTCTAACATATCAACAGAAGAAAGAGGAGCGGCAGGGGACGGGGGACAGCGGAGGGGGGAGAAAGCCAAAAAGCTGACGGAAAAAGAACCGATCGTGTGGCCGCGGTCGCCCCGGTTTCACTTCCCTTTCTCTCGTCCGAAGAGTCGCTCGAACCAGACGATCGAGTCCTCGTCGGCGATCTGCAGCCGGCGGGCGACGGCCGGGGAGAAAACCTTGAAAAGGGCTTGGGCGCGGGCGCAGAGATCGCCTCCCGCATTGCGGAGTTCGGCCTCGGTCGCGGCGTCGTTTCCCTGTGCCTTGCGCACCCAGGCGCGGGCTTCGAGTTCGGAGCCGACCGTCGCCGGTTTCAGATACTCCACGGTCAGGGTGCGGGTGAGGGCGATCCTCTTGAGCAGATGGATTGCGGCCCAGCTCATGACTTCGTCGAGGATCGTTCCCAGAACGCCGCCGTGGACGATCCGGCTCCAGCCGCAGAGGTGCTCGGGGACGGCGAGCCGGGAGAGGACGATTTTCCCGTCGCTGAAAAAACGCATGCGCAAACCGGAGGGGTTGACCGGACTGCAGGCGAAGCAGTTGTGGTTCGCGCTGCGGGGAAGTTCGTGGAACTCGGCGGCTTCTTCCATGACGACTCGTTCTCGGGATCCTCTCAGAGGCACTCTTCCAGGATCGCGGCGAGTTCGGCCGCGGTGAGCTCGACCGGGTTGCCGCGCATGCTGCTCGCGCGTCGGGCGCGGAGGATCAGCTCCGGGACATCGCTCGGGGAGAGGCCCCAGCCGGCAAGCGAGGGGA
>CAZQUP010000011.1:9529-54739 GCA_964596545.1 uncultured Desulfatibacillum sp.
TGAGCAGGCGCGCGACCTCGGCATAGCGGGCGAGCGCCGGGTTCTCCGGATCCCTGAGGCGCAGCGCGGCCACGTTGGCCGCCGTCACCGCGGGCAGAAGCCGCCCGCACACGGCGCCGTGGGGGGCGCCCGTCATCCCGCCCAGGGGGGCGGCCAGACCGTGGACGGCCCCCAGCCCGGCGTTGGCCAGCGCGATCCCGCCGAAGAGGCTTGCCGTCGCCATGTCTTCCCGACTGCGGCGGTCGGATCCGTCGGCCACCGCGGCCGCAAGCGCCCGGGCGGCGTGGAAGATCCCCGCGCGGCAGAGGGGATCGGTCAGGGGGTTCGCCTTGCGGCTGACGAAGGCCTCGATCAGCTGGGCGAGGGCGTCCATGCCGGTCGCGGCCGTAGCGGCAGGCGATAGGCTTAGCGTCAGCTCGGGATCCACCACGGCCAGCCGCGGCAGGAGGTGCGGGCTGCGCAGACTGGCCTTCACGCCATGGGCGGGGGAGCGGATCACGGCGTTGCGCGTCGCCTCGGCCCCGCTGCCCGCCGTCGTGGGGACGGCGATGCAGGGAAGCCCGGGATATAGGATTGTTTTGCCCTTGCCGATCACCTCGAGGTAGTCGAGGGGATCGCCGGGGTTCGTGAGCAGCACGGAAACGGCCTTGGCCGTATCGAGCACCGCGCCGCCGCCCATGGCGATCACCAGATCCGGGGCGAAGCCGCGCGCTTCTTCCAACGCCTGCGCGAGGGAATCGAGGGTCGGCTCGCCGCAGACTCCGGCCGTTTCCGCCTCCAGCCCCCGTTCTTCCAAGCCTTTGAGCAGGAAAGCCGCACGCTCGGGCTTGGATCCGGTAAAGACAAAGACCCGTTTTCCCTGGGTCGCCGCCTCGGCCGCGATGCGGCCGGCCGTTCCCGGCCCGAAGAGGATGCGCGGGGTGGCGAGTTCGAACTCCATGCGGGGACCTCTACCACCGTCGCCATTCCCCTGCAACCGCCGCCGGGGTCGACGGCGGCCTTTGGTGAAAATACGGCGATCTGGTAAGATCAATATTATCCCGATTCGCCGGAGGTGCCCCTTGACCCAGAAAAACGCCCGCAAGCGGACCTTTCCCTCGGCGCACGTTTCCGCCGCGGTGGCCGGTCGCACCGGCCGGGCGCCGCACTGCCAGTCGCCTTCCTATCGCCTCGCCTTTCAAGATCCCGAATTTCTGTTGCGCGACGAGCTGCGGCCGGTGCGCTTGCAGCTCGAGTTGCTCAAGCCCGAGCTCATCCTCCAGGAACACGGGATCGAGGCCGCGGTCGTCGTTTTCGGCAGCGCCCGCATCCCGGAGCCTAAAGAGGCGGAACGGGCCCTGCGCCGCGCCGAGGAGGACCTGCGAGCCCGCCCCGACGAGCCCCGCCTCGAACAGGCCCTGCAGGTGAGCCGCCGCCGGCTCGAACTCAGCCGCTTCTACGAGGAGGCGCGGAAGCTGGGAAAGCGGGTGGTCGACTCCGCCGGGCATCCCCGGCTGGTGGTCATGACGGGCGGCGGACCCGGGATCATGGAGGCGGCGAACCGCGGGGCGCGTGAGGCGGGCGGGGGCAGCGTGGGCATGAACATCGTTTTGCCCCACGAGCAGCTCCCCAACCCTTACATCCAGCCCGAGCTCAACTTCCAGTTCCATTACTTCGCCATCCGCAAAATGCATCTGCTCATGCGCGCCCATGCGCTGGTCGTCTTCCCCGGCGGGTTCGGGACGCTCGATGAGCTCTTCGAAACGCTGACGCTCATCCAAACGGGCAAGGTGCGGCGGATCCCCGTTCTGCTCTTCGGGCGCGAATTCTGGAAACGGCTGGTCGATTTCGACTACCTGGTCGCCGAGGGCATGATCGCCCCCGAGGACCTCGGGCTTGTGACCTTCGTCGAAACGGCCGAAGAAGCCTGGGAGATCATCCGTCGGGCCGAACTCGACCGCGCCCACAACGGGCCGGGCAGGTAAACCGGGATTGAACGTGAACCGTCTAAAACCGACGTACAGTTCCAACTGTTGGCCCCGAGTCCGGAAAAAGCTCAAGAGACGTCGGTCGTCGGGGAAGAAAGAGCTTACCACGACAGGAATTCGTTGATGTTCCACCGAGGATTCGCCATTTCCGTTTTCGTCTTTCTCGTCTTCTTCGCTCCGGACGCGGGAGCCGATATTTACCGCTGGCGGGACGGCCGGGGGGTCATGCATTTCAGCAATCAGCCCCCTCCGGACGGGGTGCAGGTGCTCGAGCGGATCGAGGAGACGCCCCATGACCCGGCGGCGGACCAGGAGCGCCGTGAGTCCGATCAGCGCGTGCTCAAGGACTTCGAGCGCCGCGAACTCGAAGAGGCGAAGCTCCGGGCCCTCGAACAGGAGCGGGAGGCGCGCCGCCGTCTCGAGGAGGCGGAACGCCGACTCGAGGAGGCCAAACGGCTCGAGGAGCGGGCCCGCCGTTCGACGCCGGACGACTGCGACCGGGGCTGGGTTTTGCGTTACGGCAGCTGCGAGGGGTTCGTGAGGTCTTCCCCCGTGCAGCGAGTCTATATCTACGGCCGCCCCCCGCGGCCGGATGAGTGCCGTGACTGGTACCGGGAGAACAACAGCATCTATTGCCGGGACCCCGAAAAGCCACGCCCGCCTCCGGTCCCGCCGCCTCCCCGACCGCCCCGCGGCACGGCGCCCAAGGACTCCCCCGGGGCCAAACCCTCCCCGAGCCGCAGCGCAAAGCCGCCCTCCTCAAGCTCCGAGGAGGCGGCCGCCGGATCGGCCAGCCGCCGCTGAGGGAAAAACCGGCGGTTTTCCGCCTTCAACGTCGTCTGGCGATGCACAAACCGTCCTTTTCCGGGGAGTGGCCGGGAAGGAAGGAAAGCAGCGATACCGCTTTCCACGCCGGGTCGCCGTGTACGGCGCGGTTGAAGGAATCGGCTTCTGGGAACGCGGTGTTGTCGGCGACGAGCAGCCCGCCGGGCGGCACGAGGCTCTTGCAGGCGTTCAGGGCGGCGGTGTAGTCCGCCTTCTCGATGTCGAAGAAGACGAAATCGAAGGCCGTCCGGCATTCTCCGAGCCAGGAGATCGCCTCGGCGCAAACGACCTCCACGCGCTCCGCCACACCGGCGCGCCGGAGGTTTTCCCGAGCGCGCTCGGCCAGGCGGGCGTTCCGCTCGAGCGTGGTCACCCGGCCGCGGCAGCCGCGGGCGAGATGAATCGTCGCGTAGCCTGTGGCCGCTCCCAGCTCGAGCACCCGTTCGGCGCCGGCCGCCAGGATTTCGAGCAGGGCGCCGACCAGGGGGCCGACGATGGGGATGGCCTCCGCCGCGGCCTCGGCTTCCAGCTCGGCGAGCAGGGGATCGGCGGCGGGAACCAGACGGCGGAAATAGCCCTCGGCGTCGTTTACGATCGGCGGCATCCGTTCCTCCTCAGGCGCTGGCGGGAGGATCGCTTTTCGGACCTCCCCGGCGCGGCCTCGCTATCCGAACAGGGGACGCTGCCCCTTGGGGATCTCCTCGAGGCGTTTCCAGAACACGGCGACGGCGGTGCGCAGGTTTTCCACGCGCTCACTGTGCTCGAGTTTCCAGCGGTAGAGCTCATTTTGAAGCGTGCGCCCCTCCGCGGCGAGCGCCTCGTGCAGCTGGATCTTCGCCGGCCCCCAGAGCAGATGGGCCTCCTCCAGCGGAAGTCCGATCCGGTCGAAGCGGTTGCGGCAGTAGCGTTGCCACCAGGGGGAGGGGATTTCGGCCTGGAGGCGGAGCCCTTCGAAGAGGGCGAAACACCAGGCCAGCTGTGCCGGCGGGATTTTCAGGTCACGGGCCACGTCGCGCAAGGCCAGCCTTCCGGCGGCGGTGTGACGGTCGAAGGCGACCCAGAAGGGGAAGGCCTCCTCCGGAGGCGGAGCCGGAGGAGGCAAAACGGAACCGGGGCGGACGGCGAGCAGGTAGAGCGCGGCGAAAGCCACCGCCCGGTCGTGCGGGCGGCCCCGGGACGGCGGGGGGCGGCGGATCCCGGCGTAGCGCAGCGCATCCTGGGCATTCATTTCCCGGGCGGCGAGCCAGGAGAAAAAATCCTCCGTGGTTTCGATGGCTTGCGTTATCCGATGCAGATCTTCCCGCTCGTCTTCGTCCTGGATTGTCACCGGTTCGCCGCGCCACACGGCGTCGGCAAGAAGTCCCAGGCCCGCCGCCTCCCGGGTTTTGTGGAGAGCCGCTATGTGGGCTAGAAACGCCACGGCGGCGGTCGGCCTTCGGGCGAAGGGCAGCCGGGTCGCGAGCGGCCAACACTCGTAAAACGCCGCCCGGGCGGCTTGCGCCGGAAAAAAGGAAGGCGGGGGGGGTTGGTGATGTTCGAGATAAGCACAGACGGTGAACAAAAGCTCGACGTGGCCGCGACGCACGGCCTTTTGCAAAAGCGACCGCAGGCGCTCGTCGACGACTTGGGCTTGGGAATGATCAGGCGCCATCGTGTAACCTTTTGCGCCGGCAAGGATCTATACCGGCGGTTCAAGAGGAAAACGGCGCAAAGCCTCAAACGGGTCGGTCTTTTCGACCTCCTTTGGACCTACCCGGTCCTTTTGAGCCGTGCTTCAAATCCAACCTCTCTCCTCCATGAAGAGGGGGGATCGGCTGCCCCCCCTCTTCGCTCTCAAGAAGACGTCTCCGGCCTCAACTCTCAGCCGTTTCCGGCGGAAGATTTCAGATTTCGACGCGACCGCTGGCGGCGAAACGCCGGGCGACCAGCCAGGCCTTGGCATCGAAGAAGATTTCGGCGTTGCGGCAAAGGGTCTGGGTTTCCTCGGGCGAGACGAGCCGCACCTCGATCATTTCGGATTCGATCCCGGCGCGCCGCAAAGGTTCGCCGCGGCATTCGACGCCGACCATGACCACCGACTCGTCGGTCATTCCGGCCGAAGAGAAGAGAAGCGGGCTTTTGGCCGTGAAGCGTGTCACCTCCAGGCCGGTTTCCTCGTGCAGCTCGCGGCGTACGGTTTCTTCGATCGACTCGCCGGGCTCGATCAGTCCGGCCGGGAAACCGTACTGGAAGCCTCCCAGGGGCGCGCGGTATTCGCGTATGAGCACGAGGCGCTCGCGTGCGGCATGGAAGGCCGCGATGACCACGGCATCGGGGGCTCCAGCGATCCCTCCCAGGCAGAGCGGCTGACGGCGCCGGGTGGCCATAACCCAGGAGCGTGCCTTTTGTCCCGGGATATGATAGTCAATGCGCAGCAGCCGCAGGAAGGGCGTCTCGGCCAGGGTTTCCGTTTTTTCGAGGATGACCGGCTTCGGATCCATGGTGACCGGGCGTATCCGAAGCCTCTCGCCTTGTCAACACGAGGCCGCCGACGAGACAAGGTCGGAGAACTCGCCGGAGATCGGTATCCGCCTCTCACCGCCGCCGTGGGCGGCGCTCTTTGGGCGTTGAAGAACCCAACACCTTCCCCTTCTCCCCATCCCCCCGCCGCAAACCGCCCGGAGAGGCGCTCCGGCCGGGACCGACGGCTGAGCGGTTCAATGGGGCTGCCCCGTCCGTTGCCGGGAGGGCGGCGTCGAGCGTTGCGGCGGGCCGAAGACCGCCGCCGCCTCACCCTGCTCGACCGTTATCCCTCCCGGACCCTCGCCGACGCCCTGGGCGTGCTGGCGCTCAGCCTCCTTGACGCCGCGCTGACCCTCTACCTCGTCGAACACGGCGCCTGGGAGATGAACCCGATCATGGCCTATTTCCTGAGCCGAGGGCCGTTTGCCTTCGTCGTCGCCAAGTATGGTTTCACGGCCGTCGCGGTTGCCATTTTCGTGTTCGTTTCGCCTGTGATCCTGCCGCGTTCCGGCATTCGGGCGCACCATTTCCTGCGCGGCGCCCTGGTCGTCTTCGCCGCGGTGATCCTCTGGGAGATTGTGTTGCTGCTGCGTCTCTTTTTCCCGGGGTTCCCGTCCGGTTGACCCGCAGGCGGCGAGCCCGGAGACGGCGATCATGCAGCGCGCCCTGCTCATTCAATTGCCCATCCCGCGGCGGAACTTCGGCCGACGCGGCGGAAACATTCCGTTGGCGGCGGCTTGCCTGAAGCAGGCCTGTCGCGGTACCGCGGGATGGGCGGTGGAGGTTTTCCCGGAGCGGCTTGCCTCGCACCTCGGGGACGCGGCGCTGATCGAGCTCCTCGCGGAAAAGAGGCCCGAGGTCTTGGGTCTCACGGTGCACGCCTGGAGCCGGGATCGCGCGCTTTATATCGCCGAGGAGGTGAAGCGCGCCTGCGGAGCGAGGATCGTTTTGGGGGGGCCGGAAGTCACCCCTGATGCGGCGCCTTTTTACGCGGGCCGCGCCGACTTTCTGGTTTTTGGAGAAGGGGAAGCGATCTTCCGCCGGCTCCTCTCCGACCCCGACGCCTGGAAGGAAGGCCGGGGGAGCGAGCCGGCCGACGCGATCTTCCGTTCCGCGCCGAGCCCCTACCTCGACGGCCTGCTCGATCCCGGGGACGAAAATCCGATGCTCCTCGAAACCCAGCGCGGCTGCCCCTATCGTTGCGGGTTTTGCTTTTACCACAAGTCCCGCCGGGGGATGGCTTTCGCCGAGCAGGCGCGGGTGCTCGCGGCCGCGGCTTGGGCGATCGAGAGGGGGGTGGGGGAGATCTACGTTCTCGACCCTTCGCTCAACTGCCGGCCCGACCTGCACCCCCTGCTCGCCGCAATCGCGCGGCTGAACGCGGCCCGGCGCGTATCGCTTTTCAGCGAAATCCGCGCCGAGGCCGTGGACGACGAACTGGCCGATCTGCTGGCGGCGGCCGGCTTCAGCTGGTTTGAAATCGGCCTGCAGAGCACGAACCCGCGCGCTTTGCGCCGGATCGGCCGCCCCACCCGACTCGACGGCTTCCTAAGCGGGGTGCGGCGGCTCAAATCCCGCGGCATCACCCCCTGTCTCGATCTCATCGTCGGCCTGCCGGGCGACGATCTGCCGGGGTTCCGCCGCAGCGTCGACTTCATCGCCGATCACGGGCTGAACGAGGACGTGCAGGTCTTTCCCCTGGCGGTGCTCCCCGGCACGGAGTTCCGCGCCCGCAGCCGTGAGCTCGGTCTGCACTACGCGCCGGAGCCGCCCTACACCGTCACGCGGACGGAGGGCTTCGGGCCGGAGGAGCTGCTCGCCGCTTGGGATTACGCCGAGAATCGGCTGCAGGCCTGCTTCTTCCCGCCCCCGGAGCTCGATCCCGCCTGGCGGATCGGCGATTCCAGCCGCGATCCGGCAACAGCCTGCGATCTTTGGGTCCGCTTTGCGGAGACCGGAGACTATCTGGCCAAGCTGCTTCTTTCGCCCGGGAGGCCCGTCGATGAAATCCGCCGGCTCGCCCGGCGGATGACCCAGCCCTACCAGATCCTCGTGGCCCCGGGCACACCGTTTCCCGAGGTTCGGCGGGCCCTTTCCGTGACCACCGCGGTCAATCCCTTCGTCCCCCTGGAGGTCGTCTTTTTCGAGCCCGGAGCGATCCCTCCCACCCGGGAGCTTCTCGCGGCGCTGAACCTGCGGCGGCCCCATTTCCTGGACGGCGACCTTCGCTTCCAGTTTCCCGCGCCGGGCAACCGGGCGGTGTGGTTCACGTTCGTTTCCGAGGATCCCGCATTGCGCTTCCGGGGCGAGACCGAACGACAGGTCCTCTGGTGGCGCTGTTGCACCCTGCCGGGGATGGAAGACCTTCGCGCGGCGGAGGATCTGGACGGAGTCCTCATCGATTCCCGGCTTCCGGTGCGGGAAATCGAGGAGTTTCAGGACCGCATGGCCGGATGCGCCGAGGAGCTGACGGAAATCGCCTTCGGCGATGTGCTTCTCCAGCGCCGCTGGCTCTTTCTGACGCATCCGGGCGAGTACGCGGCGCACGCTCCGACCTGGGAATCCGGCGACGCCCCCCGAGGCCGCGGCGGGCGGCCCTGATCGTTCAGATGGCGATCGTCTCCCCCGGCTTCATCACCGTCACCCGGGTGGGGGTTTCCTTTTCCACCCTCGCCGCCCAGGCATGCGGGTCTTGGCGGATCACCTCGAAAGTGTCGTAGTGGATGGGGACCGCGCGCCGGGGCCGGATCAGCTTGACGGCGCGCAGGGCGTCCTCGGGGCCCATGGTGAAGTTGTCGCCGATCGGAAGGATGGCCAGATCGATGCCCTCCTCGCCGATCAGGGCCATATCCCCGAAGAGGCCCGTGTCGCAGGCATGGTAGATCCTGCGCCCTTCCAGGGTGAGGAGAAAGCCGCAGGGGTTTCCGCCGTAGGCCCCGTCGGGCAGGGCCGAGCCGTGCAGGGCAAGCGTCAGCTTCAGTCGTCCCCAGGGGTAATCAAAGCCGCCGCCGATATGCTGGGGATGGAGGTTTTTCACCCCCTGTGCGGCCATCCAGTTGTGGATTTCGAAGTTGGACACCACCGTCGCCCCCGTGCGTCGGGCGATGGCTACGGTGTCGCCCACGTGGTCCCCATGGCCGTGGGAGACCAGGATGTAATCGGCGGTGACCTCTTCGGCTTTGACGGGCGCGAGCGGATTTCCGGACAAGAAGGGGTCGATCAGGATGCGGGCTTTGGGGCTTTCGATCAGGAAACAGGCATGGCTGAGCCAGGTGGCCTTGACGCTCATCGCTTCCTCCTCGGGTGAGGTTTCCACCGCGACCGGGAATTCCCGGTCGATGGCGAAACTTACATCATCTCCGGACATCGGTCAAAAGGAAAAGACATTATTGTTGTAAAACTATTCATAAAATGACATTATTGTGATTTTTTTCCTTGCATAACCTAGGACGAAGGACCGTTTTTGGGGGATAACATCTTGCGATTCCATTGTTAAATTGCTTTCTCCGCCCTGCAAGGCGGCAACGGCACGTTTTTTGATCCCTTCTCGAGCAAACATCGCCCAAGCGGCGGAAAGCCAAAACTCAGAGCCGCCGAGGAGGAGAAAGGATTTTCACCCATGAGCAGAGAGCCGGAAAAAGAGAAGGCGGGGGCAAAGCCGGAGGGGGCGGCGGTTTGCGCCGCTTGCGGCGTCGTGCTGAAGGATCCCGACCACGCCGCCGGCGGCCGGGGTGTTTGCCTCTGTTGCGCCTGCTACGAGGCGCTTCTCAACCCTTATCCGCGCTGCTGCGCAAGCGGCGCGATCTGAGGCGCTTTCCCTCTCCCCGGCCTCGGGCGTGGGATCAATCGAGCCAGGGTTCGGGCTCCCGCCTGCCTCCGTGGGCGGGGTCGCTTTTCTTTTGGCGATCGGCGAGGCGCTCCAGGCGGTCGACAAAGAGATAGCGCCGCAGGGCGGCGAGGCGGGCGGCAACCGACTGCCGTGCCTCTTGACCTCCGCCGGCCTCACGATCAAGCAGCCGTCTCTCAAGCAGGGCCAACCCCTTCGCCGCATCGACGTACTCGCCGAGGTCGCGGCCGTCGAATCCCGCCGCGAGAAGCGCCGCAAGCGCCCGAGCCGCCGCGAAATCCTCTTCAACGAAGCGCCCTTCCGGATCCGGCAGAAGAAGCCCACGCGCGACCAGCCGCTCGAGCTGCTCCGGCGGAATTCTCGTTTGGCGGGAGAAGCTTTCCGCATCGCAGGCGGGCTCCCGGGGAGAAACCCCCGGAGCGGGATCTTTCCCGACCCATCGCGGCAACGGGGCTGGGAAATGGCTCCGCTTGCCTTCGCGCAACCGTCCCGCGATTTCGGCCAGACTCAGGCGTTCCTCACGCTGAAGCCTCCGGATGAGCTCGATCCGTGCCACGCATTCCGGGTCGTACCAGGCGCGGTTCGGCCCCGTGCGCAACGGCGGCGGCAGGAGTCCGGCGGACAGGTAGAAGAGAACGGTCGATTTGGGAACCCCGGAGGCCCGCACCAGCTCACGCATTTTCAGGCCGCCGGCCTTTGAGGAGGAGCCTTTCCGCTCTCGCGAATCCCGGGGGGCCATGAGCGGTCCTTGCCTGAATCGGACGAAAAATTTTTTCCCGTATCGCAGAAACTCTGGCTCAATAAATGATATTTGTCAAGTGTCGCTTTACAATATACTTTACTTGACGTCTTTTCGTGAAAGGTTGGCCTTGGCTGCGGGAGAGAGGGCGGAGATCCTTTTCAGTCTTTCGAGAAAGAGCCGGGCATCTTCCTTTCCGGGGATCGCGGAGAGCTGAGCCAAGATACCGAGACCCTCGGCCTGCTGATGGAAAGAGGCGGAGGGAAGATCGCTCAGAACGGCCGTGTGGATGAAAGCGTGGATCGGCAGGAGCCGGCGCACCAGCTCGAGGCCGGGCATGTCTAGAAGATCTTCCTCGAGGATGACGGCGAAGGGGACGTTGCGGTGCGCTTCCCGCAGCGCGCTCTTGCCGTCCGGGACCCGGACGATCTCGCAGCCCGATTCCTCCTCCAAGACACGGCAGAAATCCGAAATCTCTTCCCCGCCGGAGAAGACGATGAGAATGCGGGGTTTCATGGAGGTTCTGCCTTCATTTCAAGGGGTGGAGAACGATTTGCCGCAGCAGGAACCGGGGCCGGCGCACCCGGCATCCGCCGGGCGGCTGCCGCAGCATCCGCGATCGCGGGGCCCCGGTATCGGTCGGCGGCTCGCTCCGCTCAGAGGACTTGTCGTCGCGATGAGTTTTTCCGGGCTGCCGCAGGCGCAGGAAGGGCATTGCAGGGGCGAGGCGGTCGTGGCGACGAGAACCTCCCCCCGAAAGCCGCACTCCGGGCATCGGATTTCGTAGATCGGCATGGCGGGTCCCCCTCGGCTCTACCTTGCACCTCCACCGCCGCAGGTGTGGCGGTTTCCGAATTCTTCGAGTTTCCCTTGGCTGAAGGCGGCCACCGCCTCGCCCACGGTCCGCGCGTTGCCGCAATGAAAGACCTGGATTCCCATCTGCTGAAATCCCATGAGGGGCCTCATGCCCATGCCGCCGGCGAGCAGCACGCGCACGCGATTTTGCGCCAGATGACTCACGGGAGCCAGGCATCCGCCCTGTTCGTGAGGCACGTTGGGCAGGATCTCCACGCCGCTCACCCGGCCGTCGTCCAGCCTGACCAGAGTGTAGAGTTCGCAATGCCCGAAGTGGGCCCCGATCGCGGCTTCGAGACCGCCGGGGGCTTCCGAAGGTACGGCGATGATGGTGTTCATGGGGGCTCCTTTCCTTTGACGGATCATTCGTTCAGGCCGTCCGGTCCTGCCGGGAGGGCAATTTGCCGATGCTCTCCCAGATTCGACGGAGGGCGACGGACGGCCCGTCGTCGCCGCATTCCGTGACCGCCTTCCGTTGAATCATGGCGGTCGTGAACCGCTCATCGTAATCGAGCTCGCCGAGCCAGGCCGCCCCGTTCGCCCGGCAGCCTTCTTTCAAGGCCGACGTGTTCGCCGGAGCCAGATCGGCCTTGTTCACGATGACGCCGGCGGGGACGCGAAAATGTCGGCACAAAGACAGAACGCGTTCGAGATCGTGGAGGCCCGAGGGGGTGGGCTCGGTGACCACCACCGCGACGTCGACCCCGGAGAGCGAGCTGATGACCGGGCAGCCGATGCCGGGGGCCCCGTCGGAAAGGATGAGGCGATGCCCCGCACCGCGGGCGAGTTCGCGGGCTTTCTCCCGCAGCAGGGCCACGAGGCGACCGGAATTTTCCGCCCCGGGACGCAAGCGGGCGTGAATCAAGGGCCCGAAGCGGGTGCGCGAGCGGAACCACTCGCCGCTGCGGCGCTCCGGGAAGGCGATCGCCCCTTCGGGGCAGAACCGCACGCAGACCTTGCAGCCTTCGCACCGCAGCGGATCGATGCGAAAACCGCCGCTTGCGGATACGACCGCCGCGAAGCGACAACGCGCCAGGCACTCCCCGCATGCGGTGCAGAGGCGGGGATCGATCACAGCCTCGTGGCCGGCGATAAAGTCTTCGCGGGTCTCGATCTGCGGCGAGAGAAGAATGTGGAGGTCCGGGGCGTCCACGTCGAGGTCGCAAAG
Source organism: uncultured Desulfatibacillum sp. (assembly GCA_964596545.1). Taxonomy (GTDB): domain Bacteria; phylum Desulfobacterota; class Desulfobacteria; order Desulfobacterales; family SpSt-501; genus SpSt-501. The sequence goes on from CAZQUP010000011.1 coordinate 21,433, forward strand.
CACCGCTTCGCGGGCGAGATGGGCGAAGGCCGCCGCGAGCGAAGTTTTGCCGGTTCCGCCCTTGCCGCTGATGACCAGGATTTCACGCATGGGAGGCGGTCTCCGAACGGGGGCCGAAGGAATCCGCCTGGCCTCGGATCCGGGCTGCCAGACGTACGAAGAGTCCTTCCAGTTCGGCGGACTCGGCGGCGATTACGGCCCCGGACGCATAGGCGCGGGCGATGCGCCGGTCGTGGGGGATCTCGGCCAGCACCGGCAGGTTCCAGCGGCGGCAGTACCCGTGAAGGTCCTCCGCGCCGAGGTCGGCGCGGTTGACGACGACGGCCAGCGGCTTGCCCAGCGGGAGAAAGGCCTCGTGGGCGAGCCGGAAATCGTGGAAGCCGAAGGGGGTGGGCTCGGTGACGAGCACGATGAGATCGGCGGGGGAAACCGCCTGGATCGCCGGGCAGCTCGTTCCGGGGGGGGCGTCGATGACCAGATCGGCCCTGTCGCGGAAGGCAAGCTCCCGGGCTTGGGCGATCACCGCGCGCATCAGCGGGGGGCTGAGCGCTTCGCCGACACGCAACCGCCCCATGCAAAAGCCGATGGGGCTTCGAGCGCGACCCCAGAGCACTTCGCCCAGCTCGCGGGTTGTGGGGACGAGGGCGCCCTCCGGGCAGACCGCCAAGCAGCCGCCGCAGCCATGGCACATCTCCGGAAAAGTGAGCAGCATCGAGCCGAGGACGGTGATCGCTTTGAACTGGCAGAGGTCGGCGCAGACCCCGCAGCGGGTGCAACGCTCCTCCCGGGCAAGGGGCACCTCCAGGGTCGCGACGCAGCGGCCCTCGAAGCGAGGCTTGAGGAAGAGATGGAGATTGGGTTCTTCGACATCCAGATCCACGGCGAATACGGGCCGCTTCCACACCCAGGATAGCGAGGCGGCGACCGTGGTCTTTCCGGTCCCTCCCTTGCCGCTGGCGATGGCGACGATCACGGGCGGCCCCCGCCGGGGGGGCGATTCGGTCCCCCCGCCAGTGTCACCCGTCCTTCCCGGTAGCGTTCGACCGCCTCGCGCACGGTACAGTCTTCGAGATTCTGGCCGATACGGATCCGGGCGGCGGATAGCGCCTGGAAGGCCTTCGGGCCGACATAGCCCGTCAGGACGACGGTCACTCCGTGCCGCGCCAGCATCTCCGCCGCCTGGATGCCGGCGCCCTGGCCCATCGCCTGGACGCCGCCGTTGTCGAGATACTCGGCGGATAGGGTTTCCGGGTCGACGAGGAGAAACCCGGCGGCTCGGCCGAACCGGGGATCGACCCGGCTGTCGAGATCTTGCCCTTCGCTGCTCACCGCGATGCGTTCCTTCATTCCGTCTGATCCTTCTGATCCTTTGCCCGGAATCGTTTTGGGATCAACGACGGCATCCCCATTCCCCCGCTTCCGGGCATACGGGGGAGCGGCAGGTCCGGGGTCGCCCTCGATCCGGAGGCAGATCCCTTCGACTATGGCCTCGGCCACCGCTCGCCGGGCCTCGGCCAGCAAGCGGCCGAACGTCTGCCGCGAAACCCCCATCCGCTCGGCCGCCTCTTCCTGGCGCAGCCTTTCGAAATCGGCCAGCCGCAGGGCCTCGAAGCCCTCGAGCGACAGATAGACTTCCTCGAGCTGGCGGGCGGGGATGCCCTGCGGCTTGAAGAGCCGGACGGCGGGAACGCTACCGATACGTCGGCACTTTCGCGGCCGGGGCACACGACCTCCATATGATCATTCGCTCTTTTTATTAAGAGGAAACAAGTTTCAGGTCAAGATCTTTTTCTAATCATTCGCTTGTAACCGAACTTGACCCTTCCTGGTCTCTCCTTTGATCTCCGCCGGTGTCAAAGAGCCGCGCCTCGATGCGCGACAAGCGTTCGTCCAGCCGGGCGAGGAAGGCGCTCGTCCCCTCCGGATCCGTCTTGACGGTTGCGGTTCCCGGCCGTTGCGGGGGCCCGATCCACCGGTATCGCCATCCCCCGCGTCCGCGGCCGAAGAAACAGAACCCTCGCCGAAAACCGCGCTGTCGTCCGCGACGGAATTCCCGCGGGTCGGCCTCCGGCGGCGATGGCGCGCAACGCCCCCTTCCCCAATCGGTCCTCGGCCCCTCTCTCCAGGGTCCCGTGCGATCGAATCCGAGCATGATGTTTCTCCTTTCGTTGTTTTCCCGAGGTCGGGCCGAAACCGTCCCCGGCCTTCATGGCCCAGCCCCCCGCCGTCGGCGGCGCCGACCGCCGCCGATCCCCGGGGGCGGCTCCGTGGTGAAAAACGCGTTTCCTCCCTCGATGCGGATCGCCCAGCCGTTGACCAGAGCGCGGGAGACGAGTTCCCGGGCCTCGGCCAGCACCCGGGAAAGGGTAGGCCGCGAGATCCCCATGAAACGGGCCGCGACCTCCTGTTCATAGCCTTCGACATCAACCAGGCGCAGGGCCTCGAGCCCATCCAGGGTCAGCGTAACCCCGCGCAGCGGCCCCGGCGGGGCCTGTTGCGGGAAATAGGCCCGCGCCGGCGGTTGATGGCGGATGAAGCGGCAACGTCGCGGTCGAGGCATCGAAAAAATTCTATTATGAACTTTTGTTCATAACAATAGCGTTGCAATTTTTCCTTGTCAATATTTTTTATGCACACATTTTCATAAATGAGCCAGCCCTGAACTTTCCCCGCCGCTTGTGCCAGAGAAGGCGGCCGGGGCAGAGAAAGATCGATCGCCGACGGTAGGAGATCCCACGCCGCCAGCCGCAGGCCGCTTCGATGGCGCCTGACGCTGCGGCACCGATTTCCTTTCCTCGGGCGACATGGTATGAAAGGATGGGTCTCCGTCGCACACGCCCGATTGCACCTCCTCGTCTTCGCCGCGGCGTTTTCCCCGATCCGCATTCCGCGAAAGCAGAGGACCCGCCCCATGCCCGAGCGCTGGGACATCGTTCTGATCGACGACGAAGAGGACATCCGCGAGGTGACCGCCCTCGCCCTCTCCGATGCGGGGTATGCCGTGCGTACCGCGGCGGACGGAGAAACCGGCCTGCGACTCTGCCTCGAAGCCCCCCCGCAGATCGTCATCACCGACATCCGGATGCCCGGGATGGACGGCCTGCAAGTCCTCGAGCAGATCAAGCGTCGGCTTCCCGAGATCGAGGTCATCGTCGCCACCGCGTTCGGCGAGATCGACCTCGCCGTGCGTGCCCTGCAGCTCGACGCTTCGGACTTCATCACCAAGCCGATCGGCGAGGAGTCCCTTCGCATGGCGCTTCAACGTGCGCGGGAGCGCTTCACCTCCCGCCGACGCCTGAAGGAATACCTGCAGCTGCTCGAGGCGGAAAAGGCCCAAACCAGCCGGCAGCTCATGGCCTCGCTTGCCTTCCAGCGCAGCCTGATCGAGCACTCCATGGATGGCATCCTCGGGGCGGATGAGCGGATGCGGGTCGTGGTCATCAACCGAAGCATGGTGGAACTGACGGGCGTCAGCCGGGAGGAGGCTCTGCACCGGATGCCCTTCGCGGAGGTTTTCGCGCCGGGGGAATTTGAGCGTTTTCTCGAAGCCTTCCGCAGCGAACGGTACGGCGGGAGGAACAGGCTCTTTCTCTACGAAGCCCTCCTGCGTCACGTGACCGAAGGCAACCTTCCCGTCCAGGTATCGGCCTCCACCGTCGCCGTCGAAGGCGGGGAGGGCATGGTGGGGTTTTTCCGCGACCTGCGCAAGGTCCGCCGGCTCGAACGGGAACTGGCCGACCAGGCCCGCATTCTCCACCAAGACAAGATGATGTCGCTCGGGCGCCTGGCGGCGAGCGTCGTCCACGAGATCAACAACCCCCTATCCGGTGTCCGCAACTACCTGCAGTTGATGCAGCGCATGCTGCAGCAGAAACCCCTCGGCGGAGAACCGCTGGAGAAGTTCCAACGTTATCTCGAGATCGCGGAAGGCGAAATCGGGCGCTGTTCGCAGATCGTGGCCGGTCTGCTCGGTTTTTCCCGCCGCTCGGAACCGAAGCTCGAAGCGGTCGACCTGGCCGACGTCGTGCGGCGCTGCCTGCTGCTCAGCCGCCACAAGCTTGAACTGAGCGGCATTCGCGTCCAAAGCGCCATACCCGCCGTCCTCCCCCCTGTCCGCGGGGACCCCAACCAGTTGCAGCAATGCCTGATCAACCTGATCTTCAACGCCGTCGACGCCATGTCCGGAGGAGGGGAGCTCGAGCTGGAGTTGCGGGCCGATCCGGGCGGCCGCACGGTGCGGGTCCGGGTGGCCGATACGGGCCCCGGCATCCCTCCGGAGCATCTGCCCCGTCTCTTCGAGCCTTTCTTCTCCACCAAGAAGGAAGGCTACGGACTGGGCCTGGGTTTGGCCACGGCTTGGGGCATCATCGAGCGCCACGGGGGAAAGATCGAAGTCGAAAACCGCTCCGCGGGAGGGGCCTGCTTCACGATCGTTTTGCCGGTCGCCTCCCCCTGAGCGGGTCGAAAGGATCCCCTCATGGAACCGGCGGCGAAATTGCGCGGCAAGACCATCGCCTGTTCTACGTGGATCGATATCCTCGATGAGCTGGGAATCGGGGCTTTCCTGGTCGACCGGCGGCGCCGCATCGAGGCGATCAACACCACGGCCCGGGGGATCATCGAGGTGAGTGTCGAGGAGGTCCTCGGCCGGGATTGCCGGGAGGTCTTCCTCGGTGTTCCCTGCCTGGCCGTATGCCCCTTTGCCGCGACCGAAGGCGCCACCGGCGGCAAAGGGGAGCGGGTGACCGGGAACGACGAGGGGGGGAACGCCTTTCTGGTGACGAGGGTGGCCGTGCCGGTGTTCGACGCCCGCCGCCGGCCCGCCGGATGCCTAACCGTACTGCAGGACCTGCGGCCCATCGCCGGGCTCGTGCAGCGGATCCACCACGAAGAGAGCAACCTCCGGCACATCCTCGACAGCCTCGAGGTCGGCATCCTGACCGTCGATCGGGGGGGGATCGTCACCTTTTTCAACACCGCCGCGGAGAAGATCGCGGAGATCGGCCGGGGGGAGGTTCTCGGCCGGCACTGTGGGGAGCTGTTTCGCGGCGAGGCCTCCCGCAACTGGGAGTTGCTGCGGGAAACCATTTCCCGGGGAGAGCCGCACGAAGGGGTCGAAAGCTGTCTGATCACCCCCGGCGGGATCCGCGTGTCGATCCGCATACGCCATCTCCCCCTGCGCGACGAGAAGGCCGCCGTCGTCGGCGGGCTGTCAACCTTCAGCGATCTCACCCTCGTGCGACGCCTGGACGAAGCGCTCCAGGATCGCACCCGCTTTCACGACCTCGTCGGAAAGTCGCCGGTCATGCAGCGCATCTTCGAAAACGTGCGTATCGTCTCCCCGACCGACGCCACCGTGCTGATCGAAGGGCCGACCGGAACCGGCAAGGACGCGCTGGCGCGGGTCATCCACGAATTGAGCCCCCGCCGCGCGCACCCCTTCGTCAAGGTCAACTGCGCGGCCATCCCGGAAACGCTGCTCGAGTCGGAAATGTTCGGCTACGTCAAGGGGGCTTTCACCGGAGCTGTCGAGGACCGCGTGGGCAGATTTCAGGCGGCCGAGGGGGGGACGATCTTTCTCGACGAAATCGGGGATCTGCCGCTCGGCCTGCAGGCCAAGCTGTTGCGGGTGATCGAGGAAAAGGCTTTCTTCCGCCTGGGCTCCCCGCAAACGACGCGTGTGGACGTGCGCATTCTCGCCGCCTCCAACCAGAGCCTGGCTCGGCTCACCGCGCGCCGCAAGTTCCGCGAAGATCTCTATTATCGGCTGAACGTGTTCCGGATCGAGCTGCCGCCACTCCGGGAGCGCCAGGAGGACCTTCCTCTTCTCATCCGGCACATCCTGCGCCGGCTCAGTGCATCCCGCGGCAGACCCGTGCCGGAGGTCTCCGAAAACACTCTCCATCTCTTGCTCAACTACCGCTATCCCGGAAACATTCGGGAACTGGAAAACATCCTCGAACACGCGCTGATCCTGTGCCCCGAAGGGGTGCTCCGCCGCCGCCACCTCCCCGAATATCTGCTCGAAAGAAAAGCGCCGTCGCCGCCGGAAGAGGGCCCGGCCGTTCAGAAGGGCAGGAACGCCGAGCGCGGCCGGATCCTGGCGGCGCTCCGGCGTTCCGGTGGGAATAAGGCCCAGGCGGCACGGCTTCTCGGCATGGACCGCAGCACCCTCTGGCGCAAACTCCGACGATTCGGAATCGCTTCCTAAGCGGATGTTGCAAAAACGTAGCATAGATTGCAACGTCTTCAGTTCCATAACATCTAAGCATTCATTGCTTTTTATCGTTGTGTTTATTGCAACAAAAATTCTCCGCACACAAGATCCCCCTCCTGCGCCGATCCAACAACCCCCCGGAATATCAGCCTTTTGAGGAAAATGCGGTCTGGCACGCTTCGTGTTTTCCTCACCGGGGGGACGCCGATCCCCGAGAGCCTCGAGGACTTTCGCGCATGGAAAAGCCGATCAGGGTGCTCGTGATCCACGAGGAGGCGGACGACCGCACCTTGATCTGCAACCTCCTGGCGGCCGACGGCTGCCGACCGTCGGCCGCCGACACAGTGCGCCATGGGTTGCGTCTCGCCCGCCTCGAGCCCCCGGATCTGATCGTGATGGATCTGCCGGTGCCGGATCTCATGGGCCACGAGCTGCTCCAGGGTTTGGGCCGTGACCTCCGGCTGCACCATGTGCCGGTGATTTGCTTGACGAGCGTCGATCCGCACCGAGTGTTTCCGTCCGCGCGGAGCGCCGCGAAAGGCGGGGCAGAGCACGGCGCCGAGCTGGTGATGCTGAGAAAGCCGCTCGTCACGGCAGAGCTGCTCGACCGGGTCCGGGCCCTCACCGCGCGCTGCGGAAAGCGTTCCGCCCGTCCCTTGGGCCGTCGGGGGAGATGACGATGCGCATCGGCTTTTACATCTGCCACTGCGGGGTCAACATCGCCTCCCGGGTCCGGGTGGCGGAAGTGGCTGAATTCGTGCGGCGGCTGCCGGGCGTGGTCGTGGCGCGCGACTACAAATTCATGTGCTCCGATCCCGGTCAGGAGATGATCGAAAACGACATCCGGCGCCTGAGGCTGGACCGCGTCGTGGTCGCCTCCTGCTCGCCGCGGCTGCACGAGAAAACCTTTCAGGCCGCCTGCCGGCGCGCCGGTCTCAATCCCTACTTATTCCAGATGGCGTCGGTGCGCGAGCAGGTCTCCTGGGTGACCGCCGATGAGGAGTCCGCCACTCGCAAAGCGAAGACGCTGGCGGCGGCAGCCGTCCAGCGCGTGCGCCGGCATCACGCCCTCGAAAGCCGGGAAGTCAAAGTCCACCCCGATGTGCTGGTCGTCGGGGGTGGAATCGCCGGCATGCAGGCGGCGCTCGATATCGCCAACGGCGGTCACCGGGTTTTTCTCGTCGAGCAGCAGACCACCATCGGCGGTCGCATGCTGCAGTTCGACAAGACCTTTCCCACGCTCGACTGCGCGGCATGCATCGGAACCCCCAAAATGGTGGAGGTGGCCCAGCATCCGGAGATCACCCTCTACACGGGGACCGAAGTCCGTGAGGTGAGCGGGTTCATCGGCAATTACACCGTCACCCTCCGACGCCATCCCCGCTACGTGAAGGAAGGCGTCTGCACGGGCTGCGGCGAATGCGCCAAGGTCTGCCCCGTCGAACTGCCGAACCCCTGGGACGCCGGGCTCGGCTTCCGGCGCGCCATCGGCCGCGCTTTTCCCCAGGCGATTCCCATCACCTTCGATATCGTGAAAAAGGACCGCGCTCCCTGCCAAGCCGCCTGCCCCGCGGGGATTAACGTCCAGGGCTATGTCCAGCTCATCCGGGAAGGGAAAATCCGCGAAGCGGTCCGGCTGATCCTGGAGCGGCTGCCGCTGCCGGGCGTGCTGGGCCGGGTGTGCCCCCACCCCTGCGAAGAACGATGCCGCCGGGCCGAGGTCGACGCGCCGGTGGCCATCCGCGCGCTCAAACGTTTCGCGGCGGACCGGATCGGACCTGACGACCTGCCTCCGCCGCCGATCGCCGAAAGGCCGCAGCGGGTGGCGGTCGTCGGCTCCGGGCCGGCCGGCCTCACGGCGGCCTACGATCTGCGCCTGCGCGGCTACAAGGTGACGATGTTCGAGGCCCTGGAACGCCCGGGAGGCATGTTGCGGGTCGGCATCCCCGACTACCGTCTGCCCCCGGAAGTGCTCGACCGGGATATCGCCCGGATCCTGCGGACGGGCATCGAATTGCGGACCGGCCTGCGTCTCGGACGCGATTTTCGCCTGGAGGATCTGAAAGCGGAGGGCTATGCCGCGGTTTTCGTGGCGATCGGCGCCCACCGCGGGCTGCAAGCGGGCATCGGCGGAGAGGAGAACGGCATCGTGGTCAACGCGGTCGACTGGCTGCGACGGGTCAACCTGGGGGAGCACTCCCGGTTGGGGCCGCGGGTGGCGGTCATCGGGGGAGGGAACGTGGCCGTCGATGCCGCGCGGGCGGCGCGCCGCCTGGGCAGCGCGGAGGTGGAAATCGTCTACCGCCGGAGCCGGGCGGAGATGCCGGCCTATGCCGAGGAAGTCGAGGAGGCCCTGGCCGAGGGCATCGGGTTCCGTTTCCTGACGGCCCCCCTGCGCGTGCTCTCCCGGCGGGGCCGGACGTACGGCCTGGAATGCCTGCGCACCGAGCCCGGCTCCCTCGATGAGCGGGGGAGGCGCCGGCCCGTGCCCGTGGCGGGTTCCGAGTTCGTCATCGAATGCGATGCCGTCCTCGCGGCCGTCGGTCAAGGGGTCGATTTGGAGGGGTTGGAAGAGTTGCCGACGACCCCCCGGGGCACGCTGGCCGTGGATCCTCGCTCGCTGCAGACGGCGCTGTTGTGGGTGTTCGCCGGGGGCGATGCCGTCACCGGGCCGGCCAGCGTCATCGAGGCGGTTGCCGCCGGCCACCGCGCGGTGGAGGCGATCGACCGCTTTCTGCAGGGCGAGGATCCCGCCGGGCTCGAAGCGGAGGCGGAAAGGCGATCCCCGGTCTTAGGCGAATGGACGCCGATTCCGGCCGCCGTTCGCCACCGCGACCGGCTCCGTCCGCGGCACCGGGAGCCCGCGGAGCGCTGCGAGGGCTTCGCGGAGGTGGAGCTCGAAGTGACCGAAGAGCAGGCGCGTGCCGAGGCCGGCCGCTGCCTCAACTGCGGTGCTTGCTGCGCGTGCCTGGAGTGCGTGCGGGTCTGCGAGCCCCGGGCGATCGACCACGGTATGGCCGCCGAGGAGATCCAAGTGCGGGTCGGCAGCATCGTGCTCGCCACGGGCTACGATGTCATGGATCCCACCCCCCTGAAGGCGTTCGGCTACGGCCGCTACCTCAATGTCATCACCAGCCTGGAGTTCGAGCGGCTGAGCAACGCGACGGGACCGACGGGCGGACGGATCCTGCTGCGCGACGAGACCGGCCGCTTCACCCGTCCCCCCCGGAGCGCGGCTATTGTGCACTGCGTCGGCAGCCGGGACGTGAACGCCCATGCTTACTGCTCGCGCGTCTGCTGCATGGCCGCCCTGAAGTACAGCCACCTGCTCCACGAAAAGGTCGGGCCGTCGACGCCTGTCTACGATTTTTACATCGACCAGCGTTGTTACGGGAAAGGCTACGAGGAGTTCTATCGACGCTGCCAGGAGGAGGGGACCGTATTCATCCGGGGGCGGGTGGCGGAGATCACCGACCGCGCCGTCGACCCCTCCGAAGCCGGTCGGCTGGTGGCGGTCGCCGAGGACACGCTCTCCGGAATGCTGCTGCGGGTTCCCGTGGATCTGGTGATTCTGTGCCCGGCCATGGAATCGCGGCGGGATGCGGCCGAGGTGGGGCGAATCTTCGGGGTCAACCGCGGAGCCGACGGCTTCTACCTCGAGGAACACCCCAAGTTGGGGCCGCTCAACACGGCGACCGACGGCGTCTTTCTCGCGGGCGCCTGCCAGGGGCCCAAGGACATTCCCGATACGGTCGCGCAGGCCTCCGGGGCGGCGGCGAAGGCGCTCGCCCTCGCCGCTCGGGGAGCGGTGGGAATTCCCTCGGCGGTTTCGACGATCGACCCCGACCAGTGCGCGGGGTGCCAGACCTGTATCGGGCTGTGCCCCTGCTCGGCCGTCGAATTCGACGCGCGGCGCCGCGTCTCCGTGGTCAACGAGGCGCTGTGCAAGGGCTGCGGCAGCTGCGCCGCCGGATGCCCGAGCGGGGCGGCGCGGGTGAGCCATTTCCGCAAAGAGCAGATCTTCGCCGAGTGCGACGGCCTCTTGAACGCTGTGCGTGCGGTCGGAATCTGAACGCGGCCGCCCCCGAGGCGGATGACGCGGAGGACATGATGCCGGACTTCGAGCCTATTCTCATCGCCTTCGTCTGCAACTGGTGCACCTACACGGCGGCCGATCTGGCCGGAACCTCGCGGCTGCCGGTTCCCAAAAACCTGCGTTTGATCCGGGTGATGTGCACCGGCATGGTCGACCCGCAGTACATCCTCAAGGCGCTCCTGCACGGCGCCGACGGCGTGCTCGTGAGCGGTTGCCACCCGGGGGACTGCCACTATCGGAACGGGAACTACAAGGCCCGCCGGCGCATCAAACTGTTGCAGGAGATCCTTCCTTGCTTCGGGATCGAGGCCGAGCGTCTGCGGTTGACCTGGATCGGGGCGAGCGACGGGATCCGCTTCGCGCAGATCACGCACGAGCTCGTGGACAGAATCCGACAGATCGGGCCCAACCGGGCCGCGGCGGTGACGGCGCTCTGCTGAGGCGCCGGACCGCCGGAGAAGGGGGCTGCCATGGGGACCGTGGCGCGACTCGAGGTGAAGGAGGGGGGCTGCACGGCGGCGATCCGTGGTTTTCTGCGCGGACTGCTCGAAAGCCGGGCGGTCGGCGCCGTGATGGTCGCGCAGCGACTCCCGGGGAAGGTTTTGCGGATGCCGGCTCTCGTGACCGACCCGCACCGGCTGGAGGGCGTCGATCCCCTCTCGCCCTGCTTTGCCCTCAACGCCGCCCGGATGGCCGCCCGCCTGAGTCGGAGGCCCATGGGGGTGCGCTGGGCGGCGCTCATGCGTCCCTGCGAAGTCCGGGCCTTTGTCGAGTTGGTGAAGTTCAAGCAGGCGGGAACCGAAGAGATCGTGCTGATCAGCTTCGACTGCCCGGGCGCGCTGCCGACCCGGGAGTTCCTCCGATCGCCGGGCGCGGAGACGGCGGAATGCACGGAGCGGTTTCTGCGGGAAGCCTTTTCGGACGAGGCGACCGGCCCGGAGCTGGCACACGCCTGTCGGGCCTGCGAGCATCCGGTGCCTCCGTTCTGCGATGTCCACATCGGCCTGCCGGGCACGGACGGCGGGTCGTTGCTGACGTTGGAGGGGCGCACCCCCGCAGGGCAGGAGCTGATCGCGGTCGCGGAACTGCCGCCTGCCGAGGCGCCCGCCTCCCGAGAAGCGGCGCTCCGCGGATGGATTGCCCGCCGCGCGGCTTACCGCGACGCCTTGTTCGTCCGCACGGAGGCGGCCGTCGCCACGATCGAGGGCGCGGCGGCCTATTTCGCCGACTGTATCCTCTGTACCAACTGCCGGGTGGCCTGCCCCCTGTGTTACTGCCGGGAATGCGTGTTTGCCACCGACGTCTTCGAACACGATCCCTTCCAGATCCTCCTCTGGGCCGAGCGGGGGGGGGTGCTCAAATTGCCGACCGATACCCTGTTTTTCCACCTGACCCGCCTGGCGCATATGAGCACGGCCTGCGTCGGCTGCGGGCAATGCTCGAACGCCTGCCCCCAGGGGATCGCCGTGATGGAAGTCTTCCGCACCGTCGGGCGCCGCACCCAGCAGGCCTTCGGCTATGAAGCCGGCCGGAGTCTCGAAGAGCCTCCGCCGCTTTCCGTCTTCCGGGAGGAGGAGTTTCCGGAGGCCGTCGGGCTCGATCCCCGTCCCGCCGGCGGATGAGAAGACCGAGGGGGAACCCGATCGAGTCCGATGGGACCGGAGGGATGCGGATGAACGCCAGGATCGGAAAAGCGGTGGTCGTCGGGGCGGGGATTGCGGGCATCCGCGCCGCCCTGGATCTGGCCGAGTACGGCTACAGCGTCGTCCTGGTCGAACGGGCGCCGCGTCCGGTCGGCCTCTTGGGGCAGCTCGACCGCCAGTTCCCCACGGATCGATGCGGCATGTGCCGCCTGCTGCCCCGTGTCGAGCGGGACGCCGCCGCGGCGGACTGTCTGCGACGGGGTCTCTTCCACGAACGGATTGATCTCCGGCTGAACACCGAGGTCGCGGGCATCGAAGGCGAGACCGGCAGGCTGCGGGTGACGTTGCGCCGACCTTCGGGCGGCGTCGACCCGGAACGCTGCGTCGGCTGCGGGCGTTGCGCCGCGGTGTGCCCCGTGGAGGTTCCCGACGAGTTCAACGCCGGTCTCACGATGCGCAAAGCGATTGATCTGCCCACCCCCCAGTGTTTTCCGCACGCCTACGCGCTCGATCCCTCGGCCTGCTCGCGCTGCGGGGCCTGTCGGGAAGTGTGCCCGACGGGAGCCATTCGGCTGCCGGGAGCCGAACGTCGATCGTTTCGGGTTCTTTTGGTCGATGACGAATGGTCGGTGCGCGATTCGCTCAAGGAATGGCTCGAAGCCGAGGGGTTCTCCACGGCGATGGCGGCCTCGGGACCCGAGGCGCTCGCCGCCCTCGGCGAGGGAGCCTTCCAGCTCATGCTGCTCGACATCCAGATGCCCGGGATGGACGGGGTCGAGGTCCTGGAGCAGGCGAAGCAGATTTCCCCGGGCCTGGATGTCGTGATGATGACCGCCTATGCTACGGTGGAAACCGCCGTGGAGGCCATGAAGATCGGAGCCCTTGATTACCTCATCAAACCCTTCGATGTCGCCGACCTGATCCCGAAAGTGGTGGAACGCTTCGAGCGTTGCGCCGCGGCCGAAGACGTACCGCTCACCGTCGGCGCGGTCGTGCTCTGCGGCGGCTCGGAGGGCTACGACCCGCTTTCAGGGAAGAACCCCTACGGCTACGGAGTCTTCCCCGGCGTGCTGACCCAGGTCGAATTCGAGCGCCTGACGAGCGCAACCGGCCCGACGGGCGGACGGCTGCTGCGGCCCGACGGCCGGGGAGCCGTGCGCCGCATCGCCTGGATCCAATGCGTGGGCTCGCGTGACGCCCAAGAGGGGGCCGATTTCTGCTCGAGCGTCTGCTGCATGGCCTCGGTCAAGGAGGCGCTGCTCGCCAAGACCGTCGGTGGCGGAGCCCTCGAGGCCACGATCTTCCACATGGATCTGAGGACCGCCGGAAAATCCTTTCAGCGTTACCGAGACCAGGCGGAGGAACTTCACGGCGTGCGCTTCATCCGGGCTCGGCCGCATTCGCTGACCCCGGGGCCCGAGGGGGAGGGGCTCCGGATCCGCTGGGTGGAGACCGGAGGGGGAAGCCGCGAAGAAAACTTCGACCTCGTCGTTCTGGCCACGGGTCGTCGCCCGGCCGCGGGGATGACGGCCTTGGCGGAACGGCTCGGGCTGCCGCTCAATCCCTGGGGCTTCATCGCTTCCGAGCCTTTTTCCCGCTGCCGCACCGTTCGACCCGGCGTGGTGATCGGGGGAACCTGCGGCGGGATGGTGGACATCGCCGAAGCGGTGATTCAGGCGTCGGCCGCCGCCGCGGAAGCCTCGCGGTGCATCCAGGCGGCGGGGGAGGGACGGTATGCAGCAGAGCCCCCCGCCGTCCTTTCCGGCTCGGAGCTTCGAGAAATGCCCCGGGTGGCCGCCGTGATGTGCCGTTGCCGGGGGGCGCATCCGCCCGCGGCGACGCCGGAGGCGGTTTTGCGCACGCTGGGCCGCGATCCGGAGGTGGCGGCGGTCGAAACCGCGGACGCCCTCTGCACGCCGGAAGGCCGGCGGATCCTTGCGGCGATCCGGGCGCGGGCGGGAGCGAACCGCCTGTTGATCGGCGCCTGCCGCCTTTTGCAGCAACCGGCACGCCTCCGGGACATCGCGCGCGACAGCGGCCTGACGGCGGGCGAGGTGGAAACAGCGGATCTCGCACTCTGCTCCGCCCGAACGCCCCCGGACGCACAGGCGGCCCTGTTTGCCCTGCGAAGCGCCCTCGCCCGGCTCAAGCGGTCGGAGCCTCCCGCCGCAAGGCCGATCCCTGTCGCCCCCGCCGCGCTCGTTCTTGGGGGTGGAGTCGCCGGCATGACCGCCGCGCTGGTCATCGCCGATCACGGCCCCCCGGTCGAGCTGGTGGAGACCTCCGAGCGGCTGGGGGGAAACCTGACCTGGCTCACCCGTACGATCGAAGGCGCCGACCCGCGAGCCTTGCGGGACGATCTCGTGCGGCGGGTGGAAGGACATCCCCGCATCCGGGTACACAAAGGCTCACGGATCGTCCACGCCGAGGGCGAGGTGGGGTCTTTCGTCACGCTCATCGAGGGTTCGGACGGGGAGTTGCGGCGCCTGGAACACGGGGTCGTCCTCTTGGCGACCGGCGGCCGCGAGGCTCCCGCCCTGGGGTTCGGCTACGGCGAAATCCCGCCGGTGGTGACCCAGGCCGAGGCGGAGCGCCGTTTGTCCGACGGGACGCTACCGGTCGAGGCGTTGAATACGGTCGTGACGATCCAGTGCGCCGGATCGCGTCGAGAGCCCCGCAACTATTGCAGCCGGGTCTGCTGTCCCACCTCGCTGCGGCTGATCGAAGCCTTCCGGGAGCGTCGCTCCGACCTCCGTGCCGTCGTCCTCTACCGCGATCTGATGACGACCGGTTTCACCGAGGCGGCCTACAGCCGCGCGCGCGGCTCGGGCGTCCTGTTCATCCCCTATTCCCCCGGCCGCCCCCCGGCCGTTCGGGCGGCCGGAAGCGGGGCCGTGGTGGCGGTGGAGGAGCCGGTCCTGGGGCGTCCCCTTGAAATCGAGGCCCAGCTCGTGGTCTTGGCGACGGGCATCGTTCCGGCTCTTCCCCGGGAGCTGGTGGAGGCTTTCGGCGGCCGGCTGGATGACGACGGTTTCTTCCAGCCGGTCGACGCGAAATGGCGGCCGGTGGACGGGATGGCGGAAGGGGTCTTCGCTTGCGGTCTGGCGCTTTCCCCGCGCACGATCCCGGAGGCCGTGGCGACGGCGGAGGCCGCCGCCATGCGGGCGCTGGTTCTTCTCGGCCGCGAGCGGCTCGTCGCCGGCCGGGCCGTGGCGCGCGTCCGCCACAGCCTATGCAGCCTTTGCGAACAGTGCATCGCGGCCTGCCCCTGCGGCGCGCGCCGCCTGGACGCCGAACTCGGCCGAGTGGTCGTCCACCCGATCCGGTGTCAGGGGTGCGGGACCTGTGCCGCGGTCTGCCCGAACGACGCGGCGATCTTGGAAGGCTTCCCGCCCCCGCAGATGTTTTCCATCCTGGAGGCGGCGCTCGGCTGAGAGGCCCCGCGAGGTCGGCCGGAATCTTCGCGCCGCAAGGGCAACGCCGGGGCCCATCCCCGCCGTAGAGGCGGCACGGAGGAGGCGCTTCATGAACCGGTCAGCGGTGATCGATTTCCCTTCCCGGGCGGCCCGCCCGGACCTCAGCCGCGTGCGGCGGATGATCCAGGCCTGCATGCAATGCGGCACCTGTTCGGGATCCTGCCCGAACGCCGCGGCCATGGATTTTACGCCGCGTCACCTCTGGCGGCTGGTCATGCTCGACCGCGGGGAGGAGATCTTCGCCAGCCGCACCTTCACCCTCTGCTCAGCCTGTTACACCTGCACCCTGCGCTGCCCGCGGGGGCTGCCGCTGACCGAGGCCATGCACGCGCTGGAGCAGGCGGCCCAGCGGGTGCGTCAGAAGCGCCACCGCTCGGCCATCGCCTTTCATCGTCATTTTCTCGAGAGCGTGCGACGGGAGGGCCGGGTCAACGAGCCGGCGTTCCTCATGCACTACTTCGCCGCCGTCAAAGATCCGCTCCTCCTTTTGCGGCATGCGGCGCTCGGTTTGCGCCTGGCGGCCCGCGGCAGGCTGTCGCTCGGCCGCCGGCCCGCCCGCACCCGATCTCTCGCGGACCTCTTCGCCCGCGTGGCCGAGGTGGAGGCCTCCTCATGAGGTACCATTACTATCCGGGGTGTTCGCTCGAGGGGACCGCGCGCGCCTATGATCGTTCGACCCGTGCGGTGCTGGCCGCGTTGGGGGTGGAGCTGCTCGAGATCCCCGATTGGACCTGCTGCGGCGCATCCGCCGCCGGGGCCGCCGGCCCGCTGCTCGCGCTGGCCCTGCCGGCAAGGAATCTGGCCCTCGCCGAACACCGGGAGCCGGGTCTGGAGGTGCTGGCGCCCTGCAGCGCCTGCTACCTCAACCTGCGTCACGCCGTTCAAGCGATGCGCGCAAAGCCCGAGGAGGCGGCCCGCATCCGGGCGGTGCTCGGGGTGGAAGGCCTCCGGCCGACGGGGCGGACGCGCGTGCGGCATTTGCTCGATGTGCTCGCGTTCGACGTGGGAGCCGGGCGCGTGGCCGCGCGCGTCAAGCGGTCGCTGCGGGGGATGCTCGTCGCGCCCTACTACGGATGCCAATGCCTGCGCCCCTATGCGGATTTCGACGATCCCGAACAGCCGACTTCGATGGAGCCGTTGATCCGGGCGCTCGGCGCCGAGGTGTTCCGCTGGCGCTCGGGCGGATCGTGTTGCGGCGCCGCGCTCTCCACCACCCGACGCGCGGCCGGCCTGTCCCGGATCGCATCCATCTTGGAGGATGCCCGCGGGGCGGACGCTGTAGCGACGGTCTGCCCGATGTGTCAGATGAATCTCGAGGCCTTCCAGGACGCGGCGGGCAGGCAGGCCGGAGGCGACCTCTCCTGCGACGTGCTCTACCTGCCCCAGATCATCGGCTTGGCGATGGGCATGGCGGAGGAGGCGCTCGGCCTGACGGAGAATCTGGCGCTTTCGGCGCAACGGTGGGGAGGCGCCTCGCCGCGGGGCCGGATGCAAAAGGGGGAGGACCGCCGATGAAGACCGAGGAACGGGGAGATCTGCGGGGGGTGCGGGCGCTGCCGCACCGTCTCGTGGTGCGGCTGATCTCGGCGGTCGGGTTGACCCTGTTCGTTTCGATCGCCACCTGGGCCTATTTCAACACGAATTACCAGGAGCGCAAGCTCATGGAGAGTGTGGTCGCCTCGACCGACCGACTGACGAACACCATTCGGCTGGGGACGCACTATGCCATGATGCTGAACTCCCGCGACGACATCACGCAGATCATCGCCAACATCGGGACACAACCCGAGATCCGCAACATCCGCATCTACAACAAGCAGGGAGAGATCAAGTTTTCGAACCGCCCCGCCGAGGTGGACTCGAGAACCAACATCAAAGCCGAGGCCTGCGACATCTGCCACCGTACGGAACCGCCGCTCGTCGACCTGGATCTCTCCTCCCGCACGCGCATCCTCCAGAGCCCCGGCGAACCACGCCGGATCGGCATCATCAGCCCGATCTACAACGAACCGGGTTGCTCCTCGGACGCCTGCCACATTCATCCCCAAGACAAGAAGATCCTCGGCGCCCTGGACGTCGTGGTCTCGCTGGCCGACACCGACCGCGAGCTGGCGCTCGGCAAGCGGGCCGTGGTCGGGCTGGCCGCAGCGGTCTTCCTGCTCACCTCGGGCCTGCTCGCCGTGATGCTGGTCGTCTTCGTCAACCGTCCCGTCCAAAGCCTGATCGCCGGGACACGCCGGATCGCCGGGGGGTTGCCCCCCGGTCCCATTCCGGTCCGCCGCAAGGACGAGATGGGCCAGCTCGCCCGCGCGATCGAAACGATGAGCCTCGAGATCGCCCAGAAACAGGGGGAGCTCAACGCCCAACGCGAGGAATACCAGACCCTCTTCGAAAACGTTCCCTGCCTGATCACCCTCCAGGACCGAAACTTCCGGCTGTTGCGGTTCAACCGCGAATTTGCCAAGCGCTTTGCGCCCCGCGAGGACGACACCTGCTATCGGGCCTACAAGGGACGGGAGGAACCCTGCCCGCGGTGCCCGGTCGTGCTCACCTTCGAGGACGGGCTGCCGCATCAGGGTGAGGAGAGCGGGGTGAACAAGGACGGCAGTGTGGCCCACTGGATTTTCCGGACGACCCCCATCCACAACCGGCAGGGGGAGGTGGTCGCCGCGCTCGAGATGAGCCTGGACATCACCGAACGCAAGCAGCTGGAAGAGCAGCTCGCCCGCTCCGAAAAAAAATACCACGAAATCTTCAACCATATCCCCAACCCCGTCTTCGTCCTGGACGCCCACACGTTCGCGGTGATCGATTGCAACCGCAGCGTGACGACCGTGTACGGGCACACGCGGGAGGAAGTGCTGCGGCGGTCGTTTCTGGACTTCTTTTTCCCCGAGGAGAGGGAATCCTACCGGGAGCTGCTGCCGCGGGTCGCCGAACTCAACCAGATCAAGCACCGCCGCGCCGACGGCGAGCGGATTTTCGTGAACATCCGCGTCTCGCCGGGGGAATACCCCGGCCGTGAGGTGCTGCTCGTGACGACGAGCGACATCACCAAACGGCTCGAAACCGAGCAGCAGCTGATCCAGGCGAGCAAGATGGCCACGCTCGGGGAAATGGCGACCGGGATCGCCCATGAACTCAACCAGCCGCTTTCCGTCATGAAGACGGCGAGCAGCTTCTTCATCCGCAAGCTCGATGACCGCGAGCCTCTCGACGAGGCGACGCTGGCGGCGATGCTCCGCAAGATCGACGCCAACATCGATCGGGCCACGCGCATCATCAACCACCTGCGCCAGTTCGCGCGCAAGTCCGAGCTCAAGCTCGAGCGCATTCAGCTCAACGACGTCCTGCGGGGGGCCTTTGACGTGTTCAGCCAGCAGCTCAAGCTGCGCCAGATCGAGGTGGTCTGGGAGATCGATCCCGACTTGCCGAAGATCGACGCCGACCCGGGTCGGCTGGAGCAGGTGTTCATCAACCTTCTGATCAACGCGCGGGACGCGATCGAGGAACGCTGGGACGCTCGGAAGGCGGAAGCGGGGGGCAAACGCATCCACATCGCCACCTACCGCAACGGCCGGAGCGCGGTCTGTGAAATCCGCGATACGGGCCCGGGGGTGCCGCCCCATCTCGCGGAACGGATCTTCGAGCCTTTCTTCACGACCAAACAGGCCGGGGAAGGAACCGGCCTGGGGCTTTCGATCAGCTACGGGATCGTCAAGGACTGCCGCGGCACGATCCGGGTCAAGCCCGCCCCCGAGGGGGGGGCCTGCTTTGTGATCGAATTCCCCCTTCCGGAGAAGGAGTATGGCTAAACGGGTGCTGCTGGTCGACGACGAGCGGGACATCCGCGAGGTGTTGCGCCTGCCGCTCCACGATCTCGGCTTTGAGGTGCTCGAGGCCGAAAGCGGTGAGGAGGCTCTCGAACGGTTCGAAGCCGCGCAGCCGCTCATTGTGCTCACCGACATCAAGATGCCGGGCATGGACGGCATCGAACTCCTGCGCCGCATCAAAAGCCGCTGGCCGGAAACCGAGGTGATCATGATCACCGGCCACGGCGACCTGGATCTCGCGATTCGCAGTTTGAAGCACGAGGCGACCGACTTCATCACCAAGCCGATTCACGTCGAGGTGCTGGAGATCGCCCTGCGGCGGGCGGTCGAAAAGATCCAGACCCGGGAAAAACTCCGGGAATACCTCCACCGCCTGGAGCGGCTGGTCGCGCAGAAGAGTGAACTCCAAAGCCACCTTTCCACCCTCGGCCTGATGCTCGGTTCGATCTCCCATGCCCTCAAGGGATTGCTGACCGGCTTGGACGCGGGCGTTTACCTGGTGGACCAGGGGCTGGCCCGGGATCGCCGCGAGCAGATCGTCGAAGGCTGGGGGGTCGTCAAGCAGCGGCTGGATCGGATCCGCCGCGTCATCTTGGACATTCTCTATTGCTCGAAAGAGCGCGAACTCAAGCTCGAACCGGTGGCGGCGGTCGATCTCGCCGCAGAAACCGCCGCCGCGGTGAGGGAAAAGATGGCGGCGGCGGGGGTTCAGTTCAACACCGAATTCGAACGCCGCTGCGGCGGGCTCCAGGCCGCCCCGGCGTATCTCCAGGCGGCCCTGACCCATCTGTTGGAAAACGCGCTCGACGCCTGCCTGGCCCCGGGGGCGCGGGGGCCCGGCCGGATCATCTTCGGACTGCGCTGCCGGAAAAACCGCATCGAGTTCACCGTGCTCGACAACGGTGCGGGAATGGACGAGGAAACCCAGCGCAAGCTGTTCACGCCGTTTTTCTCCTCCAAAGGGGAGCAGGGCACGGGATTGGGGCTCTTCGTCACACGCCAGATCGTGGAACAGCACGGCGGGGAGATCCACGTCTCCTCCTCCCCGAACCGCGGAAGCCTCTTCGTGGTCAGCCTGCCGGCGGCGGGCGGTGAGGCGGCGCCGCCGTGAAGAGATGCGCCCGCCCCCGCCTCAAGGGGGCTCGCCCTCCGAGGCGGCCAGCGCGGCGATGGGGCGGATCCACTGCCGCAGGTGCTCCGCCGTAGGCGAGGAGGCGTGGCGTCGCAGGAAGGCCTCACCGCCGTCGCCGGACTCGGCGAGCGCCGGATCGAGGGGGATCGAGCCGAGAAACGGGACCCCCATATCCGCGGCGATCCGGAAGCCTCCGCCGGTGCGGAAGATGTGCGTCACTTCCCCGCACTTCGGGCAGACGAAACCGTTCATGTTCTCCACGACCCCCAGCACGGGCACCTGGAGATGCCGGCAGAAGGTGATCGATTTGCGCACGTCGACGGCCGCCACCCGCTGCGGGGTGGTCACGATCACGGCGCCGTCCAGGCGCCCGATCAGCTGGCAGACCGAAAGCGGCTCGTCCCCCGTTCCCGGCGGGGAGTCGATCACCAGGAAGTCGAGATCGCCCCAGGCCACGTCTTTCAGGAACTGCTTGATGGCCCCCATTTTGAGCGGTCCGCGCCAGATCACGGCGTCGTCCGGCGAGGGAAGAAAGAGGCCGATCGAGATGACCTTGAGCCCTCCGACCACCGCGGGGAGGATCTCGTGTTCGGTGCCGCCGAGGCGGTGCTGCTCCAGACCGAGCATCGTGGGAATGCTGGGGCCGTGGATGTCGGCGTCGAGCAGGCCCACGGCATAGCCTTCCTGCAGCAGGCCCACGGCCAGGTTGACGGCCACCGTACTTTTCCCCACGCCGCCCTTGCCCGAGAGGACGACGATGCGGTGCCGGATACGGCACAGGCGCGCTTCGAGCTGGCGGCGCTCGGCGAATTCGGCCTCGCCTTCCCCCGGACGGGGGGCCCGGGCCGCACAGTCCGAACGGTTGCACGTGCCGCAAGAGGAGGACGATGAGTTCGGTTTCCGGGTCACGAGAGATTCCTTTCCTGCGCCTTGTGACGGATCCGCGCGGGACGGGGCCGTTTGCAGCGGAAATAGCGCTCACCGTCCCGGGCCGGCTCTGCGGCGAGGAGACCCCGGCGGAGAAGATGTTCCAGGCGTTTCACGGCTTCCTGGAGGTGGATGCCGAGACCGGCGGCGAGTCCCGCGACGGTGCAGGGCCGCCGTGCGAGAAGCTCCAAGATGTCCCGATCGACCGCGCGGTCCGCCCGCGCGGCCTCGGTCGCGCTCGACGGGAAATCGGCGATGCATTCCGCCTTCTGCCCCAGGCGTCGGGCCAGTTCCTGGAGCTTCGCCCGCGAAACGGGTTTGGCAGAGCGCTCGGCGGGCGGCCGCACGACGGTGTTCAGCTGAATGCGCTGCGGGCCGATGCGCTCCGCCCAGCGGGCGATGCGATGGACCTCTTGCAGCGAGGTGTTGATCCCGGCCACGAACATGATCTCCAACCAGATCTCCCCTCGAAAATCCGCGGCGAATGCGGCAAGCCCCTCCACCATCCCCTCAAAAGACAGGTCGGGGTGGGGGCGGTTGACGCGGCGGAAGGTCCGGGGTTCGCCGGCGTCGAGCGAAGGAATCACCACGTGGGCGCGGGCGAGGCCCCGCCGGACCTCCGCATCCCAGAGCAACGAGCCGTTGGTCAGCACGGCCACCGGGATCCGGGTTCGCCGGCGGATGCCGGCGATCACCTCCCCGATCCCCTCGTGCAGGGTCGGCTCCCCCGAGCCGGCGATGCCGATGAAATCGGCCACGGAGCCGCGGCGGAGGAACTTTTCCAGGGCTCCGAGCACTTGATCCGTGGGCACGTATTCCGCGCGCTCGAGGGTCCGGCACGTCGTTCGGCCGAGCTGGCAGTAGATGCAGTCGCAGCTGCAGGTTTTGTAAGGAACGAGGTCCACCCCGAGCGAACGCCCCAGGCGCCGCGAGGGCACCGGCCCGTAGAGGTATCCCGTTTTCCGAGGGGCGATGGCGCTTTCGCTCATGTTCCGGCCGCTCACCGGCGAAAGCGCGGGTCCCGTTTCCCGAGACGCGCCTCGATTTCCGCAAGCCGCTGGCGGAGCCGCTCGGCTTCCTCCTCGAGGCTCACGGCTTCGGGGGTACGACCGCAGGCGGCGTCACCGGCGCTTCGGGGTCCGCCACGACCCCCGCCCCTTCGTCCGCACCCCCTCCGACCTCCGCCGCCGCCGGCAAAGAAACGGGGTGCGGACAGCCCCGAACCGCCTGGCGGCGGCAGGCCTTTCGAGGCGGCATCGCCGGAAGGCGGCACGGCGCTGGCCTCCGGGGAGCCCGCGGTGAGGAACCTCACCCGATCCCAGAGATTCCGGGTCTGGAGCAGCAGCCGGTCGCGCCCGATCTCCCGGCCGCCGGTGATCGTGATCACGACCAGGTGACGCGCTTCGTCGAACACCGGGGAAACTCGGCCCTGCCAGTAGGCGACTCCCACACGCATGACTCCTTAACAATGCAAGGCCGGTGCCATCCCCCGCCCAGAAAACCAGGAAGGGCATTTCCGGGAGGCGGCATGGCGGACCGGCCGGAGGATTGCTTTCGATGTTGCATAATGCAAGAATCGATAAAACGTACAAATTGCATTTTGCATGACCATGCGTCACCCCCCCGCCCCCCCGACCCGAGGAGGCTCGATGAGCGCAAAAGGCGAAGAAACCCGGGAGAGCGTCATTCTCGATTCGATCAACGAGGGGGTTTTCACGGTCGATGCCGCCTGGCACATCACCTCGTTCAACCGCGCGGCGGAGCGGATCACGGGGGTGCCGCGAAGCCTGGCGCTCGGCCGCGCCTGCTGCGATGTGTTCCACGCGACCCTCTGCGAGCAGAACTGCGCGCTGCGCCGGACCCTCGATACCGGCAAACCGATCGTGAACGCGACCGCGCACATCATCGACCGCAAAGGGCGACGCATCCCGATCCGCCTTTCCACAGCCCTCCTCAAAGACGCCCGCGGGCGGGTGATCGGCGGGGTGGAGACGTTCCGCGACCTCCGCGAGGTCGAACAGCTGCAGAAGGAGCTCCGCAGCCGCTACACCTTCGAAGACATCGTGGGCGCAAGCCCGGCCATGCAGCGCCTGTTCGACATTCTGCCCCAGGTCGCCGCGAGCCGCAGCAGCGTTCTGATCGAGGGGCCGAGCGGAACGGGAAAAGAACTCTTCGCACGCGCCATCCACAACCTGTCCCCGCGGAGCCGCAAACCCTTCGTGGCCGTGAACTGCGCCGCGCTTCCGGACACGCTCCTCGAAAGCGAGTTGTTCGGATACAAGGCGGGGGCCTTCACCGACGCCCGGCGCGACAAGCCGGGCCGCTTCATGCTGGCCGACGGGGGGACGATCTTTCTGGACGAAATCGGCGATGTCTCCCCGGCGATGCAGGTCCGGCTGCTGCGGGTCTTGCAGGAGCAGCGGGTCGAGCCGCTCGGGGCGGTGGAGCCCGTCGCCGTGGACGTCCGGGTCGTCGCCGCCACGCACCGCGACCTGGCCCGGCTCGTCCGCACGGGTTCATTCCGTGACGACCTCTACTACCGGCTGCGCGTCGTGCACCTGCGCATTCCCCCGCTCCGGGAACGCCGCGAGGACCTTCCGCTTCTCGTCGAGCACATCGTCTCCCGGTTCAACCGGCTCCAGGGGAAGGACATCGCCGGGCTCACCCTGGAGGCGATGGCGCGGCTGATGGAGCATGATTTCCCCGGAAACGTGCGCGAGCTCGAGAACATCATCGAACAGGCCTTCGTGCTGTGCCGGGGCGAGTTCATCGATCTGCATCATTTGCCTCCCGAACTGAGACCCGGCGTCACCGTCTCCGCGGAAACCCTTCCCGCCAAGAACCTCCGCGATCTCGAAAAGCTCCTCATCGCCGACACCCTGCGTCGCTTTCGCGGAAACCGCGTGCAGTCCGCCCGTGCGCTGGGCATCGACCCGAGCACGCTCTACCGCAAGATCCGCCGCTGCGGCATCGCCGTCTTCGAAACCGAAGGCCGGAAAAGAAAGCGGTAACCTTGCATTTTGCAAGAGCGGGAGGCCTTCAACCGCCGTGCGGAGGCGCCGATCTTCCTCCGTCCCCGAAAAGGTTTCCTCGCAGATCCGGCGTGTTGCCTCGCCGCCCATCTATCGGCGGGCTGGCATGTGTCTTGCCTGCTCTTCGAGAAGGCACCGGCTGCGGGATCGAGAGAAGGCGGCCCATCCCGGCAACCCGTCCGGTGCGTTCCCCGATTCCATCGCAACCACGAGGAGGAGCGCCGATGGAGGAGACGGTCATCCGCTTGGGCGGAAAACTACGCACCACGTTCCTGGAAAAGGTCCGGGAGATCCTACCGGAGGGCGGCAATCTCAACTTGTGCCTCACCTGCGGCGCCTGTTCCTCCGGCTGCCCGGCCACGGGGTTGGAGGGGCTGGACCCGCGCAAGTTCCTGCGCCTGGCCGCCCTCGGGCTGGACGAGGAATTTCTGGCCACGAATTGGGTCTGGATGTGCACCCAGTGCCAGCGATGCATCTACGTCTGCCCCATGAAGATCGACATCCCGCGTCTCGTCTACAACGTGCGCGCCGCCTGGCCGCGGGAAAAGCGCCCGAAGGGGATCCTCGGGTCCTGCGACATGGCCCTGCGCAATGACAGCTGCAGCGCCATGGGGGCTTCGCCCGAGGATTTCCGTTTCGTCGTCGAAGACGTGTTGCAGGAGTACCGCGAGGCGCAGCCGGAGTTCGCCGCGATGGAGGCGCCGATCGACAAGGCGGGCGCCGAATTCTTTCTCAACCAGAACTCGCGCGAGCCGGTGACCGAGCCCGACGAAATGGTGCCCCTGTGGAAGCTGCTGCATCTGGCCGGTGCGGACTGGACCTACGGGTCCAAGGGCTGGGGCGGCGAAAATTACTGCATGTTTCTGGGCGACGACGCGGCCTGGAAGCACATCACGGCGACGGCGGCGAAGCAGGCCGACGATCTGGGCTGCAGGGTCTTTCTCAATACCGAGTGAGGCCACGTGACCTTCTCGGTCCTGGAGGGACTGAAAAAATTCAAGATCGAGCACAAGTTTGTGGTCAAGAACATCTACGAATACTACGCCCGCTGGATCCGCGAAGGCCGCCTCCGGGTCAACGCCGACTGGAACCGGGACCTGAAGATCAAGTTCACGGTCCAGGATCCCTGCCAGATCGTCCGCAAGAGCTACGGCGATCCGATCGCCGAGGACCTACGCTTTGTCGTCAAGGCGGCGGTGGGGGAGGAAAACTTCGTTGACATGCAGCCCAACCGCTCCAACAACTATTGCTGCGGCGGCGGGGGATTCCTCCAGTCGGGGTTCAAGGCCCAGCGGCTGGAGTTCGGTCGACTCAAGGACCAACAGATCCGGACGACCGGCGCGCAGTACTGCATCGCCGGCTGCCACAACTGCCATGCCCAGATCCACGAGTTGAGCGAACATTACGGGGGGGGCTACCACGTGGTTCACCTGTGGACGATCCTCTGCCTGGCGCTGGGGATCCTCGGCCCGAACGAGCGCGCTTATCTGGGAGACGACTTGAAGGAGGTGGCGGTTTTCCACCCGGAGACCGCCAAGTGAGCCGGGCCGGAGGGCCCCCGGGCCGGCCGTCCAGGGAACCCACACATCAGGGAGCGGGGCGCGGTGAAGATCGCCTTCTCCACCCAGGGGAGCACCCCGGAGGACCTGATCGAACCGGCGTTCCGGTCGCTGCCGGAATTTTTTGATCGTGGATGACGAAAAGGGATCCTTCCGCGTCGAGCCGATCCCGGGCGCTGCAGAGCCGAAGTCGGCCGGCGCGCGGCGCAACAGGCCCGGCACCTTTTTCCCCGGCCGATCCGGGTCGACGGAAACCCGGCGAAGTGCACGGATCCCCTCAACGGGACGGGGTCGGCCGCAAGGCCCATGGGGGGGCTCAGGGCCCGGTGCGGGCGGCGCTGGGGAAGGTTTCCAAATGGGTGTGCGGCAGGAAGAGCGCCGAGGTGAACTCCTCCATATAGCCGGCATGGCTTGAGAGATCGAGATAGGTCATCGCGCGACTGATCTCCCGCGCCTCGCGGCGGCTGTCTTGGGAGAGGAGGGCCAGGTAAGCCCCGGCAATAGAACTGTTGCCGAGGTAGCGGAAGCGCCCGCGGTCGAGGTCGGGGAGCAACCCGATCCGGATCGCTTTGTCGACGTCCAGAAATTGCCCGAAGCCGCCGGCGATCCAGAAGCGTTCCACCGCGCTCGCTTCCAGACCGGCTTCGCGCAGCAGCGTGCGCAGACCGGCGTAGACGGCGGCCTTGCTGTAGAGGAGATTTCTCAAGTCGGAGGCGCTGAAGGTGATGTCTTCCTCGAGCGGCGATTCAGCGGCGGGCACGAGAATGTAGACCCACTCGTCCCGGAGCCGGCGCAGGCGCGGGTGGGGCCGGTCGGCGGCAAAGGACCCGCTGCGGTCGACGATCCCTGCGGCGAGCATTGCCGCAATCAGCTCGATCATCCCCGAGCCACAAATCCCCCGCGGGGGCTCCCCGCCGACAGTGCGGATCTCCGGCTCCCAGGTTTGCGGGTGGATGCCCACGGCCTCGATCGCCCCCGCCTCGGCGCGCATGCCCCAGCGGATGCCTCCGCCTTCGAAGGCCGGCCCCGCGCTGCAGGCGGCGGTCATCATCCACTCGCGGTTTCCGAGGACGATTTCACCGTTGGTGCCCACGTCGATGAAAAGGGTGAGGGGGTCTTCGCGGTGCAGGCCGGAGAAGAGGACGCCGGCCACGATGTCGCCGCCCACGTAGCTCGCCGGCCCGGGCATCAGGAAGACGGCCGCCCCCGGGTGGGCGGTGAGCCCGATTTCCGCCGCTTTCAGCACCGGGTACTCGGAGGCGACGGGGATGTAGGGGGCTCGGCGGATCCAGCGCGGCTCGATCGCCAGCAGCAGGTGGGTCATGATCGTGTTGCCGGCGATCACGGCGTTCTTGACGTGGTGCGCCCGGGCCCCGGCGGCCTCGAGCGTTTCTCCGATCAG
This sequence comes from uncultured Desulfatibacillum sp., assembly GCA_964596545.1. GTDB lineage: Bacteria > Desulfobacterota > Desulfobacteria > Desulfobacterales > SpSt-501 > SpSt-501. The sequence goes on from CAZQUP010000011.1 coordinate 48,750, forward strand.
ACCGTTAACGGTGGCGAGGGCCATTTCACTCAACTTGCGCACCCCGTCTTTTTCGGCGCAGACGATGCGGTTGATGACATCGTCACCGCAGGCCGCCTGGCGGTTGTGCCCCGAGGAGGCGGCGAGGACGCGTCCGTCGGCCATGTCCACCAGATAAACGACGATGGTGGTGGTGCCGAGGTCGACCGCGAGCCCCAAGGACGGCTCACGGGGTTCCGCGGGCCGGACTTCGAGCACCTCTTGGAAGAACCGGCGCCGCAACACCGTGGCGCTCACCTGCCAGCGGCTCTGCCGCATGATGTTCGCCAAGTCGCGCAGCACGGAGAGCCCCACGGTGAGGCGCTCGACCTCGCACCCCGCCCGCTTGAGGCCGCGTTTCAGGCGGTCGAGGTCGCTGACGGTGTCCTCCGGCGTGGGCGGGGAGAGCTCGACCGCCACTGTGCGCACCAGGGGTTCGATCCGCGCCACGCGGCCGGTCAGACGTGCGGTCGCCTCCTCCCCCATGCCGGCGATCTGGAGCCTGCGGTTGAGGCTTTCCTCCGGGATGCGGACCGTCAACTCGCCGAGAACCCGGGCCTGGCAGGCGAGCACCATGCCCCGCGCTTTCTCGGCGTCGCTGAGCAGCGGGGTCGGCGCAGCCTCGACGGCGCCCGATTCCACGATCAGCTTGCATTTGCCGCACAACCCCTTAGCGTTGCACGAAGGGTTCAAGTAGAGGCCCCCGGCGCGGGCGGCATCGAGCAAGGTGGCGCCCCGCGGGACTTCGGATATGCGCGCTCCGGGCTCGAACCGCACCCGGATCCGGGGCCGGGCGGCGGACTCCTCCTCTTCCTGCTTCAGGCGCTTGCGGCGCTTCTCGATGAACCAGATGGGACAGGCCGAGCGGTATTTGCAGTAGAGCTCGGGGTCGCGGCAGGCGAGGCATTCCTCACACATCGCGATCCCGTGTTTCATGCAGCGGAAAGATGTTTCGCGCTCCGGGTGGCGTTCGCAGACGGCCATGAAAAAGATCTCCAAGATTCGAGGGGTGTGGACCGTTCCGGCGGACCGCCGGAAGGGACATTCAGCGGGCTCAGGAAAATCGCGAGCCGCCGGAGCCGCCGCAGAGGCTGCGGCCGCTACCCGAGAGGGTGCCTGCACGGCTGATGCGTCGGCGGACGTCTTTTCCGCCGCAGCACGGGCAGATCACCTCTTCCTCCCTTTCCGCGGAGAGGAGGAGCTTTTCGAAATCGCCGCCGCAGGTGCGGCACTCGTACTCATAAATCGGCATGGGATCCTCCTTGAACCATAGTTTCGGGAAGCCGGGAATCCGACGCTCGCACAGTAGGATCCGAAAAAACCGCGGCGGGTTACAAGCATGCGCCGTTTTTCACCCTGCCCGACCCGCTTTCGGTGCTTCCCAAACAGCCCATGGCTGCAGTATAAGCAAAAAACGAACCCGAAAAACGGGTCGAGAGAAGCCTTGGCCACGAGAAAGGAGGCGGCGATGGCCATCGTCATCGTTTCCCGCGGCTGTTACCGGCGCGGCGGCGAGGTCGCCGAGCAGGCCGCACGCCTGCTCGGCTATGCCTGCCTTTCGCGCGAGGTGCTGCTCGAGGCCTCGAAGATCTTCGACATTCCGGAGTTGCGTCTCGTGCACGCGATCGAGGAGGCGCCTACGCTCCTCGAGCGCCTCGGCCGCGACCGGCGGAAGTACATCGCCTTCATCCGCACCGCGCTCCTGCGCGAGGTGCAGAAGGACCATGTAGTCTACCACGGCTACGCCGGCCATTTCTTTCTGCGCGGCGTTCCGGGCGTCCTGAAAGTCCGGGTCTTCGCCGACCTCGAAGAGCGCATCCGGGAAGAGATGGCCGCGTCGGGGACGACGGCGGAAAGAGCCCGCGAACGGGTGCTCCGCGACGACGAAGAACGGCGTCGCTGGGCGCTCAGTCTCTACGGCATGGACCCCGCGGATCCGGCGCTCTATGATCTCTTGTTGCACATCGGGGCGATGAAGGTCGAGGATGCAGCCCGCCTGCTTGCCGATGCGGCCTCCCTGCCCTCCTTCCAGATGACCCCCGAGGCGAAACGGCTGCTCAACGACCGCGTGCTCGAGGCGCAGGTCGAATCTTACCTGATCGAGGAGTTCCCGCGCTTTACGGTGACCGTGGAGCGGGGCGTCGCCCGCATCCATATCGTGACCGGCTTCTCCGTGCACACCCTGCTTACGGAGAAGCCGAAAATCGTGGAGAAGGTGCAGGCGCTCGCCGCCCTTGCGGGCGCCGAGGACGTCCAGGTCACCTTCGACCACCCGCTCTGACCCAGGAAAGGACCGACCCGTGATTCCGCAGTCCTTGATCCGCGAATTCGAGGCCAAGCTGGGAAAGGAAGCCGTCCTGGCGGCGGAAGCCGACCGGCTGACCTACGCCTACGATGCCGCCCCCCTCGAGCCGGTCATGCCCGGCCTCGTGGTCCGGCCGACCTCGGGCGAGGCGCTCGCCGCCGCCGTGCGCCTGTGCGGCGAAAACGGGATTCCCCTGACCGTGCGCGGGGCGGGGACCAACTTGAGCGGTGGAACCGTCCCTCTGCCCGGAGGGGTGGTGGTCGCCACCAACGGCCTGAACCGCATCCTCGAACTGCACGAGGAGGATCTCTATGCCGTGGTCGAGCCCGGCGTGGTCACCGCCCGTTTCGCCGCCGCCGTCCAGGCGCGCGGTCTGTTCTACCCGCCGGACCCCGGCAGCCAGGCCGTCTCCACCCTGGGGGGAAACGTCGCCGAAAACGCGGGCGGCCTGAGGGGCCTCAAGTACGGGGTCACGCGGGACTACGTGATGGGGCTCGAGTTCTTCGACGCCCGCGGCGAGACGATCCGGACCGGCTCGCGCACCGTGAAATGCGCGACCGGCTACAACCTCGCCGGCCTGCTCGTCGGCTCGGAGGGGACCCTCGGGGTTTTCCACCGCATCACGCTCAAGCTGATTCCGCTGCCCGCCGCGCAGCAGGCGATGATGGCCGTCTTCGACCGCCCGGAGGGCGCCTCGGAGACGGTCGCCGCGATCATCGCCGCCCGCATCGTGCCGGCGACCCTCGAGTTCATGGACAACTTCACGATCCGCGCGATCGAGGATTACAGCCGCGCGGGGCTTCCGGTCGAGGCGGCCGCCATGCTCCTGATCGAGGTGGACGGGCATCCCGCCCAGGTGGCCGAGGACGCCGCGCGCGTGGAGGAACTCTGCCGCCGGCACGGCGCGAAATCCCTCCGTGTCGCCCGCGACGCGGCCGAGCGCACCCAGGTGTGGGAGGCCCGCCGCAGCGCTCTTTCGGCGCTCGCCAAACTCAAACCCACCCTCGTCCTCGAGGACGCCACCGTTCCGCGCAGCCGCATCCCCGACATGGTGCGGGCGATCGGGGAGATCGCCCGCGAATACCGCCTCGCGATCGGCACCTTCGGGCATGCGGGCGACGGCAATCTCCACCCGACCATCCTCACCGACAAGCGCGACCGGCAGGAGTGGGAGCGCGTCGAGCGGGCGATCGCCGCGATTTTCGACCGGGCGCTGGCCCTCGGCGGGACCCTCTCCGGAGAGCACGGCACCGGGATCGCCAAGGCCTGCTTCCTCGACCGCGAAACGACGGCGGCTACGATCCTTTATTCGCAGCGCATCAAAAAGGCGCTCGACCCAGGCAACATCCTCAACCCCGGCAAAATCATTCCGGCCCCGGCCTGAAGGCGGCCGGGCGGCCTACCGCGGAAAGGGACCCCTCCCCATGGCCGACCTTGCGGCGTTGCGCTACCTCATGCGCCGGCTGGAAGAAGAACTGGTCGTCTGCATGCGCTGCGGCATGTGCCAGGCCGTCTGCCCCGTCTTCGCCCAGACCGGCCGCGAGGCCGACGTCGCCCGCGGCAAGCTCGCCCTGCTCGACGGTCTGCTGCAGGCGATGATCGCCGACCCCGAGGGCGTGCGCGACCGCCTGGAGCGCTGTCTCCTCTGCGGCAGCTGCGCCGCCAACTGCCCGAGCGGAGTGAACGTGCTCGGCATCTTTCTCAAGGCGCGGGCGATTCTCGCCGGTTACCTGGGCCTTTCGCCGGTGAAAAAGGCGATCTTCCGCCGCCTGCTCGCCCATCCCCGGATCCTGGATCGGGCCTTCGAGTTCGCACCCGTGTTCCAGAGGCTCCTGACCCGGCCGGTGAACGAGGTCGTGGGCACCTCCTGCAGCCTCATCCCGACGCCGCTTCTTGCCGGAAGACATTTCCGGCCGCTCGCCGCCGTTCCCTTCCACCGCCGCCGCCCCTCGGAGGAGATCCCCCCGCGCCATGCCGGGCCGCGCGTCGCCTTCTTCACGGGTTGTCTGATCGACAAGTTTTTCCCTTCGGTCGCCGAGGCGGCGCTCCGCGCGCTCGAGCACCACGGGGCGGGTCTCTTTCTCCCCGCAGGGCAAGGCTGCTGCGGAATCCCGGCCCTCTCCGGGGGGGACCTCGAGAGTTTTCACCGGCTGGTCGGCCTGAACCTCGAGCTCTTCGACCCCGAGCGGTTCGATGCGCTCGTCACCTGCTGCGCGACTTGCACCTCGACCCTGAAAAAAATCTGGCCGGCCCTTTGCGAGGAGCGTCACCTCCCGCGCGTGCGTGCGCTCGCGGCGAAGACCCTGGACATCTCCCAGTTCCTCGTACGGCACCTGGAGGTGGCGGCGGAAACGAAGGGGGGCGGAAAAGGCCGGGTCGTCACCGTGCATGACCCCTGCCATCTCAAAAAGTCGTTGGGGGTTTTCCGCGAGCCGCGGGAGCTGATCCGCGCCGCGGGCGGCTGGACCCTCAAGGAAATGGAAGCCCCCGACGACTGCTGCGGTATGGGGGGAAGCTTCAACCTCGCGCACTACGCGCTTTCGAAGGCCATCGGGCGGCTGAAGCGCGAGCGCATCGCCGCCACCGGCTGCGAAGTGGTGGCGACCGGCTGTCCGGCCTGCATGCTGCAGATTTCGGACATGCTCTCGCAGGCGGGCGATGCCATCGCCGTCCGCCACCCCGTCGAGCTTTACGCCGCCTCGCTTCCCGGCGGAGACGAACCCCCCGGTTCCTGCGGGCTGCGGCGGTAGGGGCCCTTCCAGGGTTCGCGCCGCCGGGCTTGAAGGTCGGCGAGCGCGCGATAGAGCGCTCCCACGGCGAGCTCCGCGCAGTGGTGGTGCGCCCGCGGCAGGGTCTTCAGAAAAACGATCACGTCCTCGGCGCGGAGCTTCCATGCCTCCGCGAGCGGCTTTCCCTCCACGAGTTCGGCCACGGCGTTCGTGCAGGCGACCGTGTGCAGGCAGCCCTCGACCCGCAGGGCGACCCGCTTGATCCTTTCCCCCTCGGTTTGCAGCCAGATCGTCGCCGTGTCGCCGCATTGCCCCCGGTTGCGCCCCTCCGCTTCCGGGTTTTCCAAAGGCTCCAGGCGGTCGGCACGGAAAGCCATCTCCAGAAAAACGTCCGCATGATCCCGAAAGAAATCAAAGGGCTCCTTTTCCATGGCTACGGCCTACTTCGCATTCTGAGATCGATCCTCCGGTTTTTCGTGCACCGGCGGGTCGCGGGGCGATTCCTTACAACGGATCCTGCGGATCGGCAAGCCCGCCGCAGGCGATCCCCGCGGGCGACGTCGAGCGGCCGAAGATCGAAGCCCTTTTCCCCCCGCCCCGACGGCCGGACGCGGCAACGGTTGATCCGCGCGCGGTGATCGGCTAAGAGGAAAAAAGCGACTCTCTGGAACGTGCGGCATGGTCAGGAAGAAGGCGTTCGCCGCTCTGCTGATGCTGGTGTGGGGTCTCTTTTGCGCCCGATTTCCGGCTGCGGCCGGCGAGGGAGGCCAAGCCGCGCTTTCGCTTTCGGCCGCCATCGCCATCGCCCTGCGCGAACATCCGGCGATCGCCGCGGCGCGCGCCGGGGCCGAGGCCGCCGAGGAGGGGATCACCCGCGAACGGGCCGGGTTTTTGCCGCGGCTCGACGCCGAAGGATCCTTCCGCCGCACCACTCACCC
>CAZQUP010000011.1:54749-56063 GCA_964596545.1 uncultured Desulfatibacillum sp.
GAGGTCTTCGCGAGCAAGCTCCAGCAGGAACGTTTCACCGCCGCGGACTTCGACATCGACCGCCTGAACCGGCCGAGCGCGGTTTCCGATTTCGGAGGCTCACTGCGCGCCTCCTGGACGATTTACGACGGCGGCCGGACGCGGCATGCCTGGAAAGAGGCCGGGCTCGGCCGCCGGGCGGCGGATGTCGCGCTCGAGCGCACACGCCAGGCGGTGATCGCCGAGGTGGCCGCCGCTTACGCCGGCTGGCTGCTCGCCCGCGAGGAGGTCGCCGTCGTCGAAGCCGCGCTTGCGGCGGCGCGCGCCCACGCGCGTCTGGCCGAGAACCGTCATGCCGCCGGGATTTCCGTGAAGTCCGACCTCCTGCGCGCACGGGTGCGGACGGCCGACCTCGAGCAGCAGCGGCTCGACGCCGCAAGCCGCATCGAAACGGCGCGTGCCGCCCTGGCTGCGGCCATGGGGCGACGGGGGGAGACGCCGGACCTGCCTGCCGACTCGTTGCCGGAACTTGCCGCGGGATGGCTCCGGCGCCCCGTGGAGCCGCTGGAAGACTGGCTGGCCCGGGCCCGCACCCGGCGGGCCGATCTCGAGGAAATGGCCTTGCAGGAGGAGATGACCCGGGAGCGCCTGGAGCGCTCCCGCGCGGGGCATCTGCCGCGGCTCGATCTCGTGGGCGATGTCGCCATGCACTCCGAGAACTTCGAGGGCTCGGGGGAACATTACGCCTTCGGCGCCCTCGTCCATGTGCCCCTCTTTTCGGGTTTCGCCGTCTCGGCCTCCGTGAGCGAAGCGCACGCCCGGCTGCGCCAGGTCCAGGCCGAAAGACGGCGGATCGAAGACCGGGTCCTGCTCGAGGTCCGTCGCGCGCACAGCGCGGCCGAAAGCGCCGCCCGGCGTATCGGGGTCGCGGCGGCGGCGGTTTCCGAGGCCGAGGAGGCGCTTCGGATCACGGCCGAGCGCTACGCCGCGGGCCTTGTCACCATGGCCGATCTGCTCGCGGCCGAGGCGGCCCTCCAGGACGCCCGGCGCCTGCTCCTCCGGGCGCGCCATGACCTCGTGCTCGGCCGGGTCGAACTCGAGCGCGCCTCGGGAGAGCTTTCCACGGCGGAGAACGAAGTCGAAGCGGGGGGAAATCCACCCGGTGCGGAGGCCAGATGAAAATCCTCGCGGGTCTGCTGTGGGGAATGCTCTGTGTCGTGGGCTGCGGCGAGCACATCGAGCCCGGCCGCGCGGAAGAACAGCCGGCGGTCATCCGCGCTCCCCTTGCCGTGGCGAGGGCCTTGCCGGCTCGGGTCGAGATCGAGGCCGCGGGGA
>CAZQUP010000012.1:0-323 GCA_964596545.1 uncultured Desulfatibacillum sp.
GATGATCCGCTCGCCGATCATCGGCACGATCGTGGGGGCGCTGCCGGGGGCCGGGGCGACGATCGCGGCCTTCCTTGCCTACGGCGAGGCCGCGCGCACGGCGAAGCACGAGCCCCAGAAGTTCGGCAAGGGGGCGATCGAGGGGCTGATGGCGGCCGAGTGCGCCAACAACGCCTCGACCGGGGGCTCGATGACGATCCTGCTCTCTCTTGGGATTCCCGGGAGCAATACCACGGCCATGCTGGTGGCGGCCTTCATGATTCACGGCATGCAGCCCGGGCCGCTGCTTCTCTCCCAGCGGCCCGATGTCATCTACGGCATCT
>CAZQUP010000012.1:340-35332 GCA_964596545.1 uncultured Desulfatibacillum sp.
TGATCGTGATCAACCTGCTGTTGCTCGTGGTGGCGGGGACGGCGATCCGGCTTTTCCTGCAGCTGAACCGGTTGCCCTATTCGGTCTTTTCGGCGGCGATCCTGATTCTCTGCGTGGTCGGGGCCTTCGGGATCAACAACAGCGTGGACGACATGATGCTCATGTTCGTCTTCTCGCTGATCGGCTACTTCATGCGCAAGTTCGGCGTCCCGGTCGCTCCCTGCATCTTGGCCTTGGTTCTGGGGGATCTCGCGGAGCTTTCGCTGCGGCGGGCGCTTCTGCTTGCGGGGGGAAGCCCGCTCGGGCTGGTCTCCAGCCCGATCAGCGCCGTGTTGCTGCTCGGGGCGCTCGTTTCGATCGTTTATCCCCTGATCAAGAAGCCGAAGATGCTCGGGGCCTCCTAAGCAAGGCCTGCCGGAGAGAGGAGGAGGGGCCGCATGGCGAAAATCCGGGTGAAGACTCCGCTTGTCGAGCTCGACGGCGACGAGATGACACGGATTATCTGGGCGCTGATCAAGGAGAAGCTCATCCTGCCGCACCTCGAAGTCGAGCTCAAATACTACGACTTGGGCATCCGCGCGCGGGATGCGACCGATGACCGGGTCACCGAGGAGGCGGCGTACGCGATCCACAAGTACGGTGTAGGCGTCAAGTGCGCGACGATCACGCCGGATGCCGAGCGGGTCGCCGAGTACGGGTTGAAAAAAGCCTGGCCCTCGCCGAACGGCCGGATCCGCTCCATCCTCGACGGGACGGTTTTCCGCAAGCCGATCCTGGTGTCCAACATCCGGCCCGCGGTGCGAAGCTGGAAGAAGCCGATCGTCGTGGGCCGACATGCTTACGGCGACCTCTATCGGGGGGTGGAGATGGCGGTCGAGCGGCCGGGGCGCGTGGAGATGATTTTTCGACCGCAGAACGGCGGTGAGGAGCGGCGGGTTCTCATTCACGAGTTCAAGGGAGCGGGAATCGTGATGGGGATCCACAACCTGGAGGGCTCGATCCGTTCCTTTGCGCGCGCTTGCATCGCGCTTGCCCTGAGCGAAAAGATCGACCTCTGGTTTTCCACCAAGGATACGATCAGCAAGGTCTACCAGGGCCGCTTCAAGGAGATCTTCGCCGAAGAGACCGCGGCGCGCAAGGAGGAGTTCGCTCGGGCGGCGATCGGCTATCGGTATCTCTTGATCGACGATGCGGCGGCGCAGGCGCTCAAGCACGAGGGGGGCTTTCTCTGGGCCTTAAGCAACTATGACGGGGACGTCTTTTCGGACGTGGTGGCGGCGGGGTTCGGCAGCCTCGGGATGATGACCTCGGTTTTGGTCAGCCCCGAGGGGAAGTTCGAGTTCGAGGCCGCCCACGGAACGGTCCGCCGTCACTACTACGAGCACCTGAAGGGCAATCCGACGAGCACGAACTCGGTCGCCTCGATTTTCGCCTGGAGCGGGGCGCTGCGCAAGCGCGGCGAGCTGGATGGCACCCCCGAAGTCGTCGCCTTCGCCGATCGACTGGAGCGGGCGGTGCTGGGGTGCATCGAAGCGGGGATCGTGACCCGGGATCTCGTGCCCTTGATGGAGCCGCGACCGGCCGATTGGCAGACGACCGAGGGCTTCATCGAGGCCGTCGCCTCCCGAATGGCCTAAGCCCGCTTTGACGCACCAGGCGGGCGGCTCCGCTGCAGGCCGCCAAACCTTCTCGTTTCAGGAGCGCCGCGGCGTGCCGTGGGCGGCGGTCCGCTCAGCTGTGCCGCGGAAGTGCTCACGAAAGGCGAGCGCCGCATAGGCCGCCGCACGCGTGCCGATCAGCTCGCCGTGGGCTACGACCGCAGCGACGGCGAGCTTCTCCCCGCTTCGCGGATCCACCGCATACCCTACGAACCAATCGTAGCGCGCCTCTCCGGCGCCGTCGCCGATCGACCCTGTCTTCCCCCCGATCTCCAGCTCTGCAAGCACCCGGTCCCCGCTGTGCTTCTGGAACTCCCGGTGCGCCGTACCCGACTGCACCGTCTCGCGCATCAGCTCGCGCAGGGTGCGGGCGGTCGACGGGTCGATGATGTGCTCGCGGGTGACGGCGCGGCCCTGGTAGAGCACGCGGCCCTCGGGGCCGATCACCCAGTCCACGATCGTGGGCTCGACCCACCGGCCGCGGTTCACGATCGCCGCCGCGATCAGGGCGCCGTGAAGGGGGGAGATGCGAGTGGTGCGGTTGAAGCCGCTGGCCACCTCGGCGAGCTCGTAACGGTCGGCGCGGCTGATCTCGACGATGCTCGGGCGCAACGGGAGCTCGAACTCGATGTCGCGGTTGAAACCGAAGGCCTCGGCATAGCCCTCGATCCGCTCGCGGCCCAGAAGGTTCGCCCCGAGTTTGCCGAAGACCGGATTCACCGACTGGGCGAAGGAGTCCCGCAGGGTGATCTGCTGGTCACGCCGCGAAGGAGTCGGCGCGATCTGGGATTTGTAGAGGGTGTACTTGCCCCCGGAGTAGGGGATCAGGCTTCCGGGCTCGAGCCGGGCCGTTTCCACGGCGGCTGCGGCGGTGATGATCTTGAAGACGCTTGCCGCTGGAAAGCGGCTCTCGAGGCAGGGGTTCACGTCCGGTCGCTGCCGGTCGTAGCCGGCCATGCCGAGCACGCGGCCGTCGGCGGGATCGACTGCCACGACGGCGATGGAGCGGGCGTGACGGCGGTCGAGATGAGCGGCGAGCACCTCCTGGAGACGAGGATCGAGCGTGGTCCGCAGGGTGAAGCAGCGGCTTCCTTGGCGGACTTCGATTTCTTCCTCGGCGCGGTTCAGAAAAGCGGAGCCGGCCGTGAGAGCCTGAAGGTCGACTTTCGAGAAGGGCTTGACCGGGGGCCGCGGGGTGGGGGTCTCGGCGGCGGGACGGGCAAGCCTCGACGCGGCGGGGGCGGGGCGCGTTGCAGGGAGGCTTCGTTCGGCAAGGATCCGCCAGCCGGTGTGCAGGGCGGCGAAGGCGATCCCGACGCTGAGGAGAACGACGGCGGTTCTTCTTCTCCGTGCCGGGCGTCCCGTGGGGTCGGGGGGAAGGGGAAGGCCTCGCGAAGCTTGCCGGAGGGGCGGCAGCGTCAGGCAGCGCACATGGTACACGCGATCATCTCCCGATGAGGTTTTTATCGATCCTCATGCCGCGGCGGAGCCTCTTCACACCGTCCGGCATGGGTTGCGCCGCCGCCCGGGTGATGCACGAGGTGCTCACCCCCAAGAATCTTGCCACTTCGGCGCCCGAGTAGCCGAGTTCACGAACGGCAAGCCACGAGAGGGCCGTGCGGGCTTCGACTACGGGTCGGCGGCGACTTCCGGCGCACAGCTCACCGGCGGAGACGCCCCAGGCCTCGCAGGCGCGGCGGCAGACCGACGCCATGTCGGGGCGGGCGGCACCCACTCGGAAGCTGTGCCGTTGCCGTTTTTCCATTCGTCCGACCATCTCGGCCACGAAACGCCGGTCCCCCAAGATGCATCGCTCCACGGTCGAGCGGAACTCCTTCCGATGCCGCCGGGGGATCACTTCGGACCAGTTGCCCGAGGAGGGAAGCGGAAGCCGCTCGAGGCCGAGATCCTGAGGTGTGTGGGGGACCCCGGCGGCGATGAAACGGTTGTAGGCGGAGCGCGCTACGTGCGGCGATCGTGCGAAAAAAGAGAGCACGCGCCCGGTTTCCTGCCAGGGCCGGGGGATGCGGCCGAGGAGCGCACTGTGGCCGCTCCAGGGCCAGTCCCCCAGTTCGCGGAGATTTCGCAGCACGCCCGCGCGCAAGGGGTTGAGGTGGATGTAGCGCACGAGTTCCCGGAGATAGGGCTCCTTCTGGCAGAGAAGCGAGCGGAAGCGGTTCTGGAAAAGATGGCCGCGACGGGCGTGGCGCTTGTTGAACATGACCGCGTATCCGGTGAGCAGCCGCTGCATGGCCGTGGAGGGGGAAAGAGCCGCCGTCTCGCAGAGCAGGTGAAAGTGGTTGGGAAGAAGCGCCCAGGCGTAGACATGGAACGCCTCTTCCGCGGCGAGTCGACCGAGGCGGGACACAAAATCCGCTCGATCTTGGTCGTCGTGAAAGAGGGGGCACCCCTCGATCCCGCGGGCGATGACATGATGCAAGGCCCCGGGGGCGTCGATCCGGGCTGTGCGGGGCATGAAACAGATTATAGCTTTTTGTTTACCCGAAATAAAGCAATTTCTGCAACAACGTCCCTTTCAGTTGTTGCCGGGAGCGGGCTCGAGCTTGTTCAGAACAGCATGCGGCTCACCTGGGCTGGAATGGAAATCGACTCCCGCCTGCGTCTTCTCATGAAAAAAAGGATCCACCTCACCTGCCTGAAGGCCGCCGATTCCCACAACTCCCCGGGGGATCTTCCGCGCGGGCCGAAGCTCGCCGCCATCGAAAAGATCGTCTGCGCCATGCTCGACCGGAGCGTGGTTTGAAAATTCCTCCCTTTACGGCGCTCTTCCACCTTGACAAGTTCATGCTTGTGATTACTATTTTTGCGAATTTTGAACTTAACGGTTAAAATATTGATTTTAATGCAAATTATCCACTTCTCAGGCTCAACCCTGTCCCCCTCGCTCACAGCCGGCTTGCGCCGGAACCCATTGCCGCGGGATCCGATCCCCGGTCCCGACACTTATCTTGAAGGAGGGAGTTGCTCATGAAGATCAGGCCCATGAACGACAGAATCTTGGTCGTGCGCGTCGAGGAGGAGAAGAAGACCGCCGGCGGCATCATCATCCCGGACACGGCGAAAGAAAAGCCCCAGGAAGGCAAAGTCGTCGCCGTGGGGCCGGGCAAGATGGGCGAGGACGGCAAGCGCATCCCCATGGAGGTGAAAAAGGGAGACCGCATCCTCTTCTCCAAGTACGCCGGAAACGAAATCAAGATCGACGGTGTCGAGCACATCTTCATGCGTGAAGACGACGTGCTCGGAATTTTGGAATAATGGGTTGAGGGAGGAATTACCATGGCAGCCAAGATGATTTGTTATGGAGCCCAGGCCAGGGAGAAAATGCTGCGCGGCGTGAACATCCTGGCTGACGCGGTCAAGGTGACGCTCGGCCCGAAGGGCCGCAACGTGGTGCTGGAGAAGTCCTTCGGCTCCCCGACCGTGACTAAAGACGGGGTCACCGTGGCCAAGGAGATCACGCTCGAGGACAAGTTCGAGAACATGGGCGCCCAGATGGTCAAAGAGGTCGCCAGCAAGACGAGCGACGTCGCCGGTGACGGCACCACGACGGCGACCGTGCTCGCTCAGGCCATCTTCACCGAGGGCCAGAAGCTTGTCGCCGCCGGCGCGAACCCGATGGCGCTCAAGCGCGGCATCGACAAGGCCGTCAACGCCGTGGTCGAAGAGCTCAAAAAGATGTCCAAGCCGATCAAAGGCAAAAACGAGATCATCCAGGTCGGCACGATCTCGGCCAACAATGACGAGATGGTCGGCAAGCTGATCTCGGAGGCGATGGACAAGGTCGGAAAAGAAGGCGTGATTACGGTCGAAGAGGCGAAAAGCATGGAGACCACCCTCGAGGTGGTGGAGGGCATGCAGTTCGACCGCGGCTACATCTCGCCCTATTTCATCACCGACCCCGAGAAGATGGAGGTCCATCTCGAGGATCCTTACATCCTGATCCACGAAAAAAAGATCAGCTCGATGAAGGACATGGTCCCGATCCTCGAGTCGGTCGCCCAGAGCGGAAAGCCGCTGCTGATCATCGCCGAGGACGTCGAGGGCGAGGCGCTCGCCACCTTGATCGTGAACAAGCTGCGCGGCACCCTCAAGGCGGCGGCGGTGAAGGCCCCCGGCTTCGGCGACCGCCGCAAGGCCATGCTCGAGGACATCGCCATCCTCACCGGCGGGCAGGTCGTCTCCGAGGAGCTGGGCGTCAAACTCGAGAACGTGACCCTGAGCGATCTCGGCCGCTGCAAGCACGTGCGCATCGACAAGGACAACACGACGATCATCGACGGCGCGGGAAAGAAGGCCGACATCGAGGGCCGCATCAACCAGATCCGCGTGCAGATCGAGGAGACCACCTCGGACTATGACCGCGAGAAACTCCAGGAGCGGCTCGCCAAATTGATCGGCGGGGTCGCCGTGATCCACATCGGGGCGGCGACCGAAACCGAGATGAAGGAGAAGAAGGCCCGCGTCGAGGATGCGCTGAACGCGACCCGGGCCGCGGTCGAGGAGGGGATCGTCCCGGGCGGCGGCGTGGCCCTCATCCGCGCCATGGCCGCGCTCGACGGGCTGAAGGCCTCGGGCGACGAGAAGCACGGGGTCCAGATCCTCAAGCGTGCGCTCCAGGAGCCGCTGCGGAACATCGCCCAGAACGCGGGGCTCGAAGGCTCGGTCGTGGTGAACGCCGTGATCGAGGGCAAGGACGCCCACGGCTTCAACGCCGAGACCGGAACCTACGAGGATCTGATGAAGGCCGGCGTCATCGACCCGACCAAGGTGGTGCGCTTCGCGGTGCAGAACGCGGCCTCGGTGGCGGGCCTGATGCTGACGACCGAGGCGATGATCACCGAGAAGCCGGAGAAGAAAAAGAAGGCCGCAGCCACCCCGCCCATGGACGAGGACATGTATTGATCCTCGGCTTCCGGGGCGCGGGGCGGAAACGGCCCGGCCCACTTCACCCCACAAGAGGGGGCCGGCCCTGCGGGGTCGGCCCCCTCTTGGTTTTCGCCTCCAGGGAATGGGGAAAGGAGACGGGTGAAGCCAGGGCTAGAGCGAGCGGATCTCTTGGCGCATGAAAACGGTGTAGGAAATGGCGAAGCAGACCACCGTCACGGCAAGGAGCGTGATGATGTGGGGCATAACCACGAGCAGGCTTTGCCCGAAGGCGAGCGGCCCCGAGAAGCGGGTCATGGAAAGTGCCTCGAGCGGGCCGCCGGGGATGAAGGAGCGGGTCGAGCGGCGCATGGGGTCGATCACCGTCGCCGTCGCCTCGGAGTAAAGCTCCATGGGCGAAACGAGGGCCACCTGGCGTACGGCGGCGATCTTGCGCATCGCCTGTTCGGGCCGGAGATCCGTCGCCTGACCGAGCAGGGCGTTGGCGAGGATGCTCGCCCCGATGGTGACGAAGAAGGAGAAGAAAATCCACACCGCCAGCGAGGCGAGCGCCGAGGTGGCCGTGCTGCGGAAGAGGATCGAAAAGAGAATCGCCACCCCGAGCCACAAGGCCACGTAGACGATGCTCACGACGAGATAGACCGCAACGCGCAACAGCTCCTCGGGCCCCGGGACGACCCCGACCACGGCAAGCCCGAGACCCGTGATCACCAGCACGATCGCCGAGAGCAGCACCGCGATCATGATCACCCCGGCCAGGAATTTGCCGTTGATCACGACGTCGCGGAAAATCGGCTGGGCGAGGATCTTGCTCAGCGTTCCCTCGTTGCGCTCGCGGTTGATCGCATCGAAGCCGAGCACCAGGCCGACCAGCGGGCCGAAGAAGGCCACGAACTCGACCAGCGAGAACATCGCCCCCCGCTCGGCGAAAATCATGAGAAAGACGAATTGCGGCTTGAGCTCGCCTTCGGCCCCGCGGATGCGCAGGCCCACCATGTAAGCCGTGATCAGGCTCACCATGGCGATCAGGGCGAAGAGGATCACGAAGCGGTAGCTGCTGAAGTGGTCGGCGAGCTCCTTGCGAACGATCGCAGCAAGTCCGTTCACGTCAGGCCTCCAGGAAATATTTCATGTAAATTTCTTCGAGCGTGTACTCCTCGTGGTCGACCCCGAACTTCGCGCGGGCAAGCTCCTCGAGCGGCCCCTGGGCGACCATGCGCCCGCGGATCATGATCCCCACCCGGTCGCAAACCTTCTGCACCTGGTGCAGCTGGTGGCTGGAGAGCAGAATGGTCATCTTTTTCGTGCGGGCGAGGTTCTGGATGAGCTCCATGATCCTCTGGGTCGCTTCGGGGTCGAGTCCGAGGGTGGGCTCGTCGAGAAAGGCGACGCGCGAGTCTTTGATCAAAAGCTCGGCGATTCCCAGCCGCTGGCGCATGCCGCGGGAGTAGGCCCCGATCTTTTTTTCGGCGTCGTCGGCGAGGCCGACGATTTCGAGCGCCTTTTGGATCCGGCCTTCGGCCTCGGCCGGGGCGATCCCGTTCAGGTCGGCCACGAAAGAGAGCATCTGCCGGCCGGTCAGGTCGGAATAAAACCCCATGTTCTCCTGCAGGTAGCCGACCTTCCGCTTCACCTTGATCGGCTCGCGCGTGGGGTTCAACCCGAGCACCTGGAGCTTGCCGCTCGTCGGCTCGGTCAGGCCGAGCAGCATGAGGATGGTGGTCGTCTTGCCGGCACCGTTCGGCCCGAGGAAGCCGAAGATCTCTCCCTCGCGCACCTCGAAGGTCAGGCGGTCGACGGCGGTTTGGTTCTTGTAGACCTTGGTCAACTCTTCCGTGGAGAGGACAACGGGTGCGGTTTCCATCTCGACCTCAACGTCTTCCGAGCTTGCGGAACAGGAACAGCAGCCCTGCGATGACGGCCACGATGATCGCGATCCCCACCCACGCCCAGGCGGCCGAGGCCTTGACGCTCACCCGGAACTCAAGATTGCGGCTGGTTTTCTCACCGTCGATTTTGACCGCCACCGAGTAGTCGCCGACGAGCGCCTCCTCGTAGGGGGTGACGATCATCTCGACCTGCTTGAGCGCGCCGGGCTCGATCACGTCGATCTTCTCCGGCTTGAACTCCACCTTCCAATTCTCGGGCTTGAAGGTCATGAAGCGGATGTTCGTATTGGGGGCCGAACCGGTGTTCTTGACGTAGAAGGAAACGTTGGCGGCTTTTCCGGGGCGCGCCTCAAGCGAGAGCAGCCCCGAGGTCGTTCCGGCCTCGATCTCGTAGGTGCCGGTCAGAACCACGGTCAGGTTCGCTTCGGCCTTGGCGTCGCCCGAGGCGACGCGCACGGCGATCGGGTATTCGCCCGCGGGCTGGTTGGGCGCGGGCTTCACCTGCACGGCGATGGACTGGCTCTGGTTTGCCTTGAGACGCAGGCTGGAGATGAACTTCGTCTCGTAGGAGGGTTTGAAGTTCACCTCCCAGCCTTTGGGGCCTTGGCCGAAGAGATCGAAGACCGCCTCCTTGTCAAGGCGACTGTCCACCTCGACCGAGAATTCGAAGGTGGCATCCGAGGGGCCGCGGATCACGGGATAGGAAGTCGTGAGTTTCACGCCGGTGTCCTGTTCCTTCGCCTCTTGGTCGCCCTGGAGGGTGATCACGATTTTCTGGGAGAGCCGGAAACGGCCGTCGCGGGTCGCCGCCTCGACCTGGAAGGCATACTCGCCCGGCCCGGTCTCCTTGTCCGGGATGGCTTCGAAGGTGAGGCTGCGCTTGTCGTCGGCGGGGACATGGACGCCGGTGACCGTGTAGCGGTAAGTCTTGACTTTCGCCTTCCAGCCGGGCGGGGTCTGCGTCACCTTCAGGTCGACCAACTCGTCGGTCCGGCCGCGGTTGATGAGGTTCAAGTCCATGCTGATTTCTTTGCCCGGGGTGCTGATGATGCCCGGGTATTCCGGTGCCAGGACGAGCAGCCGCTCGGGTTTGGGTCCCGCATCCGACTTTTCGGCCGCAAAAGCCGGCGCCGCGGCCGAGAGGAAAAAAACGAGCAGGGTGATTGCGATTCCGCCGAAACCGATGCGTCTCTTCATGGTCTCCACATCCTCCCGCAAGGTCACCGGCCGACGGGGACTCCCGGCCGGGTGTTCGATTGGCGCCAATAAATCCGACTGCGTGTCCGCGCGTCTGCTGACATCCCGGAAAAATCAGGTTGGACCGCGGAAGCCGCGCTTCCGAAGGTCCGATTTCCCTGCGCCCCTGGTGTTGGGCTTGTGGAAACCCCGGCGCAGGGCGAGTACCCTCATTTGAGGAAGGAGCGTATAGCGACGAAAACGTAATGCCGTCAAGGCGTTTGTCAAGCAGAACAGCCACGCGGCGGGGCGCTTGCGGGATCCGCCGCGTCCTGCTATCGATCGGCGGGGAATGGGCGCCTCGGTTCCGGCGAAAGCCTATCCCCGGTTTGCTTTTTCATGGACATGCAACGCCTGCCATCGACCTCGGTCCTCATCGGCCGCATCGGCGACGCCTTGGGGCTTCAGGAAACGATGGACTCCGGTTATGTGCCCGCACCCTCGGACCTTGCGGCCACATCGGCCGTTCTCGTCCTTTTAGGAGAGGCCCCGCCGCGATCGGGGGATGCCGCCGGCGCTCCCTGCCTGATTTACAACAAGCGCTCGCGGGCGGTCCGCCAGCCGGGAGATCTCTGCTTTGCCGGCGGCGGCATGACCCGGCGCTTCGACGGACTCTTCGCCGGCCTGCTGCGACTTCCCTTCGGGCCCCTCGGCCGCTGGCCGCACCGGGTGCGCTGGGAGCGGGAAAAGAAGACGCTGTGGCGGTGGGTCGCTCTTTACGCGGCGACCGCGCTGCGCGAGGCTTACGAGGAGATGCGTCTGAACCCGTGCCGAATCACCTTCCTCGGCCCGCTTCCGCCGCAGCGGCTCGTTCTCTTCCGCCGCATTCTCTACCCGATGACCGCCTGGGTGCGGGGAAGGCCGCGCTTTCAGCCGAACTGGGAAGTGGAGCGCATCGTGTGGATCCCGCTTGCCGCGCTGCTCGATCCCGCAAACTACGTTCACTACCGGATCGCCGCCCCTCAGGCGGCCGAAAACCGAGTACGGGACGTCCCCGCCTTCCGCTTCCGCACCCCGGCGGGGGAGGAGATCCTCTGGGGGGTGACCTTTCGCATCACGCTGGCCTTGCTGAAGACTTGCTTTTCCTTCTCCCTCCCGACCCTCGAAGATCTGCCGCTCGTCGAAGGAAGACTCCCCGAAAATTATCTCACGGGCGGATTCGATAGGACGGATCGGGATTCGCAGGTCGCAAGTCGCCGTTGAAGCCCGGGCGAGCGGCCGTTCTTGCTTCGCTTCGGCTCAGGGGGGCCGCGGGTCGTTGCGGCGCAGGACGACGGCGATGCGCTCGAGGGCGCTGACGCCGCTTTGGACCTGGGCGAGCAATTCCTCGAAGCGATCGATCGGGATCAGGTAAAAAGCCTGGCCAGCCGGGGCGTTCGGCGGTTTGCGCCGCGGCGGGCTTCTCCCGGAAAACCGCTCTTCCAAGCTCTCCGCGACGGCGGCGGCGAACCCTTCGAGCGGCAGATCGGGTATCCGCCTGCGCGCCTGTTCTTCCAACGCGGCGGCGGCCAGGGAGATGATTTTGCGGAAGGGGGGCAGCAGGTTTTTGCCCGTGGCCGCGCTCGCCGCCCAGCAGGGGCGGCGAAGGGTGCGGTTCAAGTCGGCCGCAAGCGTCGCGGGGGGAAGCAAAAGCGAACCCGAGGCGAGCAGATCATATTTATTGAATTGAAAGACAAGCGGAAGTCGCTGCAGATTTCTTCCCGTCGCGGCGAGCGCGGACTCGATGCGCCTGAGTGCCAGGATGTTCGTCTTGCGCATCGCCGAGGCGTCGGCGACGAAAAGGATCCCGTCCACCCCGCGCAGAACAAGCTTCGCTGCGTCCTCGAAGCGCTCATCGCCCGGGAGCGTGTAGAGGCGGACGTGCAGGCGGATGCCTGACATCGGGGAGAGGACGAGAGCGAGAAAGTCGAAGAAGACGGTCCGGCCTTCGCCCGCCCGCACCCGGACCAGGCGGCTTGAGAATTCTGCGGGAAAGCGGCGGTGGATCCACGCCAGCGAGGCGCTCTTCCCGGCGCGGGTCGGGCCGGCGTAGACGATCTTGAGCTGGATTTCGCGGGTTTTGCGGTTGATGAAAGCCATGGCCAAGAAAAAACGCCGAAAAGCGCTTTCCGCATGCCCCGGTGTTTCCTTCTGAAACCCCGATCGGCCGCGAAGGCTTTCGGCGTTCTGCCAGCCTTCTCTCTCAACTCGTCATCTCCTCAATAGCAAAAAGCGTGCATTCCGTCCAGGCCGCACGAGCGATTGGGCTAAAAACGCAGCTGATTCAGGGGGTGAAAACCGAACCGGCGCTTTTCAGCCGGAACCCCTGGAGACAGGCGGAACAGCAAAACGGGCAGCCGAGGTTACAAAACGGGGAAATTCAATTCCTTGAAAAAAATTCAGGCGACCGGGTGCTGACACCCAACCGCCTGATCTTGTCTGGTAGGCGCTGCTGGATTTGAACCAGCGACTTCTACCGTGTGAGGGTAGCGCTCTCCCGCTGAGCTAAGCGCCCAAGGCCTCTTATTCCACGTCTGTTTTCTATTAACCCGGGGCCGCGAAATCAAGTCTTTTTTTCGGCCTTCTGCGATGCGGCCTTTTCTTGATTCCCTTTGGGGCCTCTGCTAACGTGCCCCGCGAAATCGCGCCGCCTTAACGCTTAAAGATCAAGGAAGGATCGTTGCCATGAAGCCTCCCATCAAATCCTGCCGCCTCTACGAACGCGCCGTGCGCGTGATTCCCGGCGGGGTGAACAGCCCGGTGCGCGCCTGCAAGTCGGTCGGGGCCGAGCCGCTCTTCATCCGGCGTGCCGAGGGCGCCTGGATCGAGGATGCGGACGGAAACCGCTACATCGACTACGTGGGCTCCTGGGGCCCGATGATCCTCGGCCACCGGCACCCGGCGGTCGTCAAGGCGATCGCCGGGGTGCTCGAGCGGGGCACGAGCTTCGGGGCGCCGACCGATCTTGAGATCGAGCTGGCCGAAATGGTGATCGAGGCGGTGCCTACGGTCGAGATGGTGCGCATGGTGAATTCCGGGACCGAAGCGGCGATGAGCGCGATCCGACTCGCCCGAGGGGTGACCGGCCGCGAGCTGGTCGTCAAGTTCGACGGCTGCTACCACGGGCATGCCGACACGCTGCTCGTTGCCGCGGGATCCGGAGTGGCGACCCTCGGAATCCCGGGGAGCCCCGGCGTTCCCGCCCCGACGGCCCGACATACCCTGTCGCTTCCTTACAACGACACGGCCGCGTTCGAAGCGCTCATGGGCGAGCGGGGGGGCGAGGTGGCCTGTGTGATCGTCGAGCCCGTGGCCGGCAACATGGGCCTTGTGCCCCCGCGGCCCGGTTTTCTTGAGACCCTGCGCCGGCAGACCGCGCGGCACGGAGCGATCCTCATTTTCGACGAAGTCATGACCGGATTCCGCGTCGCCTACGGGGGGGCGCAGGCCCGATACGGGATCCGCCCCGACCTCAGCTGTTTCGGCAAGATCATCGGCGGGGGGCTGCCGGTCGGCGCTTACGGCGGCAAAAAGAAGATCATGTCCCACATCGCCCCCGAAGGGCCGGTCTACCAGGCGGGGACCCTGTCCGGGAACCCCCTTGCCATGGCGGCCGGAATCGCGACCTTGAAACAGTTGCGGAAAAAAGGCTTTTACGAACGGCTCGAAAAGAAGGGCGCCAAGCTCTGCGCCGGGATGAGGAAAGCCGCCGCTGCGGCGGGCGTCCCCGTCAG
The DNA here is from genome assembly GCA_964596545.1 of uncultured Desulfatibacillum sp. GTDB lineage: Bacteria > Desulfobacterota > Desulfobacteria > Desulfobacterales > SpSt-501 > SpSt-501. The sequence goes on from CAZQUP010000012.1 coordinate 13,742, forward strand.
CGTCGATCACGTGGGCTCGATGATCGGGCTTTTCTTCCACCCCGGCCCGGTCGGCGACTTCGAGGCGGCCAAGCAAAGCGATCTCGGCCGTTACGCGCGCTTCTACCAAGGCATGCGCCGCGAGGGCGTCTATCTCGCCCCCTCGCAGTTCGAGGCGCTCTTCGTCTCGAGCGCCCACGGCGGCGAGGAGATCGAGCGCACGATCGCGGCGGCGGCCAAGGTCTTCCGGGAGATCGCCTCGTGAGGGGAAAACAGCCACCTAAGCGGCCCGACCGGTGATGGATCTCCGTCTGAACCGCATTCCGCAAAACGTCCGCCATGTTCACCTGATCGCCGTCGGCGGAACCGCCATGGGGGCGCTCGCCTGCTTGCTCAAGGATCTCGGCTGCGAGGTGCGCGGCTCGGATCGCAAGGTCTATCCCCCGATGAGCGGCTTTCTCGCTGCGCGCGGCATCCCCGTCCTCGAGGGCTTCCGCCCCGAACATCTCGACCCGACTCCCGATCTCGTGGTTATCGGTAACGCGGTCACGGCCGAAAACCCCGAAGCGGTCGAGTGCGCCCGCCGCGGCATCACTTTTTGCTCGCTTCCTCAGGCGGTGAACCACTTCGCCGCCCGCGGCAAGCGGGCGCTCGTCGTGGTCGGCACCCACGGCAAGACCACGACCGCGGCGCTTTGCGCCTGGATCCTTCACGCGGCGGGGCGGGACCCCTCCTTTCTGATCGGCGGCATCCTCATGGATTTCGCCGCCAACTACCGCCTGGGCGGGGGAGGGGAGATCGTACTCGAAGGCGACGAGTACGATACGGCCTTTTTCGACAAAGGGCCGAAGTTTCTGCACTACGAGCCGGCGCGGCTCATCTGGACGAGCCTCGAATTCGACCACGCCGACATCTACCGCGACTTGGCCGCAGTCGGGTGCGCCTTCGGCCGGCTCCTCGAGCGGATCTCCCCCGACTGCAGGCTTTTCGTCTGGGACGGCGAGCCCGCCATGGAGCGCCTTCTCGGCGTCACCCCTGCCACGGTATCGCGCTACGGAATGCGGCCCGATTCCGAGTGGCGGATGGAAATCCTTCCTCCCCAAGACGGTTTCAGCCGTTTCGAGATCCGCAAGGGAAAGTCACGCTACGGCCTCTTCCGCACGCGACTGATCGGACGGCACAACCTCTTGAACGCCCTGGCCGCGACCGCGCTCGCCGAGAGCCTGGGGATTGATCCGCCCGTTGTCCGCGGCGCGCTCGAGAGCTTCCGCGGGGTCAAGCGCCGCCAGGAGGTGCGCGGCGAAAAGCGCGGCGTGCTTGTGATCGACGACTTCGCCCACCACCCCACCGCCGTGCGCGAGACGATCGCGGCCGTGGCCGCGGCCTACCCGGGAAGGCGGATCGTCGCCGTTTTCGAGCCGCGTTCGAACACGAGCATGCGCAACGTCTTCCAGGAGGTCTACCCCCAGGCCTTCCAAAAGGCCGATTGCGTCCTTCTGCGCGACATCGCCCTGCCAGAGAAGGTCCCGGAAGCCGAGCGGTTCAACGCGGAGAAGGTGGCCGGCGTGCTTCGGGCGCAGGGGAAAGAGGCCTTGCGCTTCGCCGATACCGACGGAATCCTCGAGCACCTCGTAGGCTTCGCGCGGTCGGGGGATGTCGTGCTGATCATGTCCAACGGCGGCTTCGACAACCTCCACGAGCGTTTACTCGCCGCCCTCTGAGCTCTGGACCGGCCGATCCGTTCCCGCCTGGCCCGAGTCCTTCGGCGCAAGCACGCGATACCATTTCCCACGTTTCTTGACATCGCAGGAGCCTTCCGTTAACCATCAATGTTATTGAGGTTAACAACAGATGAAATCCGCGATCTTGCACATTTTGCGGCAAAGCGAAGACCCGGTATCCGGCTCCCGGCTCTGCGAGCGGCTGGGGGCGACGCGGGTCGCCGTCTGGAAACACATCCAGCGCTTGATCGAGCTGGGCTACGAAATCGAGGCCGGCCCCCGCGGCTACCGGCTTTTCACGAGCCCCGATCGCCCCTTTCCCTGGGAGTTTCCCGGCCGGGAAGAGCGGATCGTCTACCGCGATGAGGTCGGATCGACCATGGATCTGGCGCGCGATCTCGCCCGGCAGGGCTGCCCGGCCTTCACCGCCGTGGTCGCCGAGCGGCAGACCGCGGGCCGCGGCCGGCTGCGTCGGCCCTGGGTTTCGCAAGATGGGGGGCTCTATGTCACGGTCGTTCTGCGGCCGCGAATCCCGGTCCTCTTCAGTCCGCGGGTGAACTTTCTCGTCTCCCTCACGCTGGTCACGCTTTTGCGGCGCGATTTCGGCATCGCGGCCGGAGTCAAGTGGCCGAACGACATTTTGGTTGCCGGGCGGAAACTCTGCGGCCTGCTCTCCGAGATGGAAGCCGAGGGGGAAGAAACGGCCTTCGTGAACGTGGGGATCGGGCTGAACGTGAACAACGAGCCGCCCCGGTTTCGGCCGCCCGCGGTTTCGCTGGCGCAACTGCTGGGAAGAACGATCTCCAGGAAAGACATCCTCGCGCGGTTGCTCGACGACCTCGAAAGGGAGGCGGCCGCCGCCTCCTGGGAGGGAATCATCGCGCGCTGGAAAAAGCATACGGTCACTTTGAACCAAAACGTGCGCGTGGCGACCGGAAAAGAGGAAATCCGGGGAATCGCGCGGGACGTCGATCCCTTCGGCGCGCTTCTCGTGGAAGAGCCGGGCGGAAGGATGCGCACGGTGCTGCACGGCGACTGTTTCCTCTGAAACGGCAAGGGAAAGGAAAAAACGATGCAGGAGTCGAAATCAACGACGACGGCGGCCCAGGCGGCCTCCTTTCGTTCCATGGTCTTGGCGGCCCTCTTTGCCGCGCTCACGGCGGTCGGCGCCTACATCGCCATTCCGATCGGGCCGGTGCCGATCGTTCTGCAGAACTTCTTCGTCCTGCTGGCCGGACTTCTTCTCGGCAGCCGCGGGGGGCTGATCGCGGTGGGGATCTACCTTCTTGCCGGTGCGGTCGGGCTTCCCGTGTTCGCCGGTGGAACGGGCGGACTCGCCCGCTTCGCCGGACCGACGGGCGGATTCCTGCTGGGCTATCTCCCGGTCGTCTATCTTGTGGGCAAGGTCGTCGAGGGCCGTCCGTCGCGGCTGTGGCGCGATGTCGCCGCCCTCGTCCTGGGATCGCTTCTGCTCTACCTCTGCGGGGTGAGCTGGCTCAAAATGGTGACCGGCATGAGCCTCTTCAAGGCGATCGCCGCGGGCATGTTGCCCTTCCTGCCGGGGGACGGCCTCAAGATCGCGGCCGCGGCGCTTGCCGCACGCTCGATCCGCCCCTTGCTGCAGCGGGAAGCGGACGCTTCAACCGCTCCCTGAACTCGAACCCATGTCCGCCACGATCGAAATCGATCGCCTGAGTCACCGCTTCGCGGACGGCACCTGGGGGCTGCGGGAGGTTTCGCTCGCCGTGGCGGAAGGGGAATTCGTCGTCATTGCGGGTGAAAACGGCTCGGGAAAGACGACGCTGCTCCGGCACCTGAACGCCCTGCTCCGGCCCACCTCGGGGCGGGTGCGCGTCTGCGGCCTCGATGCGGCACAGGAGCCGCTCCAGGCGCGGCTTCACGTGGGGATGCTCTTCCAGGATGCGGAAAGCCAGATCGTGGGCGAAACCGTGCGGGAAGACGTGGCCTTCGGGCCCGAGAACCTGGGGCTGCCGCGGGCGGAGATCGAACGCCGCGTCCACGCTGCGCTCGCGCAGACGGGGCTTACCCCTCTCGCCGACCGCCGCTCGCATCTTCTCTCCGGCGGCGAAAAACGAAGGCTGACGCTTGCCGGTGTATTGGCCATGGAGCCTCGGGTCGTGGTTGGCGATGAACCCTTCGCCAGCCTCGATTACCCCGGCGTGCGCGGGGTGCTCGAGGCCCTCGTCACGCTCCACCGGCAGGGGCGCACGGTGATCGTGACCACCCACGATCTCGACAAGGTGCTCGCCCACGCCGACCGCCTGGTCCTGATGAAGGGAGGAAGAATCCTCCACGAAGGGCATCCGGGGCGTACAATCGCCTACGCCGAAGCGTGCGGCGTGAAGCGGCCGGCCACCGACGGCCGAGGCATCAGAGGGCTCACATGGCTTTCCTGAGCGGTGCCGTCCGGACTGCTCCCCGTGCGCAGACGAGACTTCGGCTTCTCGATCCGCGGGTGAAACTTGTCCTGCTGGCCGCCTGGTCGATCGCCGTCATTCCGCTCGGGCTTCGCGCGCTGTTCTTTTTCGCTCTTCCCGTGGTCGTCCTCGGCTGGAGGGAAGGCGCTTTGCGCGACCTGGAGGGAAGGCCGAGTCTCGCCTTCGGCGCCCTGCTTTTGCTTGTTTTCTCCGCCCGGGCGCTCTCGAATGAAGGAGAGCCGTATGTTCGGCTTTGCGGGTTTCCCCTCAGCCGCGAGGGGCTGATTTCGGGGGCGGAGGTCGCTCTGCGGCTGCTTTTCATTTTTCTCTTGGGGGCGATGCTCGTCGGCACGACGCCCGCGGCCGAGGTCAAGGCGGCGGTCGAATGGTTCCTCCGACCGCTGCCCGGGGTTCCGGCGGCGCGCATCGGGACCTTGCTCGGCCTGATGGTGCGCTTCGTTCCGCTGATCTTCGCCGAGATCGCGGCGCTCCGCGAAGCCCAGGCAGCGCGGGGCGTGGAGCGACGGCGCAACCCCGTGCGGCGGATTTTCTTTCTTGCCGTTTGTGCCCTGCGGCGCACCGTGCTGAGGGCCGAGAGGCTGGCCCTGGCCATGGAGGCCCGCTGCTACCGCGACGAGCGCACGCCTCGTCCGATGCGGGTTCATCCGCGGGACCGTAGGGTTCTCATTGCCGGGTTGGTCTGGGCGGCCATCGCCCAGCTTTGGAAATGACGCCCTGCGTCTTCACTCCGCCCTGCGGTTTTTCGTCGCTTCTGAGATCGCTCGGTGCGAGTCTCCCCGGTCTCTTCCCTCCGATCTGCTCCGGCGAGGTCGGAGCCTTAGGGTGGCCGTCGAAGGTCCGGCTTGTCTTTTCCCCGTGTCGCCTCTACTTTACCGAACGACGCTTCTGGCGGCTGCCCCTGCACGGGGACGAAATCCGTGCCAACCGTTTGCGAAGGAATCCAAAATGCCGAAATCCCGTTTCCACGCCTTCGGTATCGCGCTGAGTTTATTATCCTTCCTGCTCATCCCCGGCGCACTTCCAGGCGCCGAGGTCCAGCTGAACTTTTACGCCGCTGCCAGTCTGAAAAAACCCCTGGATGCGGTCATCGAGAAATACAAACAGGTCCGGCCCGGCGTCCGGGTAATCTCCAACTACGGCCCCTCCGGTGGTTTGTATGCCCAGATCCTGCAAGGACAGCCCTGCGATCTCTTTTTCAGCGCCGATTGGCTTTACCTCCAAAAGTTGGATCAGGAGGGATTGCTGCTGGAAGGCCATAAATTTTTGAGCGATCGCATCGCCCTTGTCGTTTCGCCGTCCGGAGCCCGAAAAATTTCGACCCTCGAGGATATCACCAAGGACGGAGTCGTTTTGTCCGTCCCCGACCCCCGTGCCCCGGCAGGTCGCTACACCGAAGAGGGCCTGAAAAAACTCGGTCTCATGGAGACGATAATTTCGAAGAAAAACATCAAGGCCCGACCGAGTACCGTCAACCAAGTCGCCATCATGGTCAAGGAAGATCAGGTCGATGCCGGGTTTCTCTTCCGGAGTGTCGCCTCGCTCTACGATCTGCCCGTGGTGGGGGAGATCGCATCTTCGCTGACCGGGGACATCGTATTCTGTCTTGGGATCATCCGTGGGGGCCGTGTCGAGCTCGCGCGGGATTTCATGGAATTTATCCGAGACCATGTCGCCGAATTTACCCGCTACGGATGGACGCCCTATGAATAAATATGCCCTTGCCGTGGGATTTGTGCCCCTTTTGGCGTTTTTTGTCGTTTATCCCCTGGCCGCGCTTGTGGCGCATCTCGACGGAGAGGGGGTTTTTCGCACGCTTGCGGATCCCTTGTTTTGGGATGCGGTCCGGAACACGATCCTGGCCGCCGTCGCGGCCGCCGCTTTAGGAGTTGTGATGGCTGTCGGATTCGGTTTTTGCCATCTCTTCCTCAAGGAACGATGGCTCTACAAAGTCGCCAATCTCGTCAACGACTTGCCCAGCGCACTGCCCCATACCGTCGCCGGTTTGGCGTTGTTGCTCGCCTTCGGTCGCAAAAGCTTCGGGTTCGTCGGTCCGACCGGGCTTGCTTTCACCCTGACGGCCGTGGCTCTGGCGATGCTTTTCGTTTCGTACCCGCTGGCGGCGCGCGCCGTCGCTGCAGGCGTAGACCAGATAGATCAGGAAACCATCGCCGTGGCCCGTACCCTCGGGGATACGCCCTCGAAAGCCTATTTGCGCATCGTCATTCCGCATCTCCGCGAAGCCCTCCTGTCGGGATTTCTGATCGCCTTCGCCCGATCGCTCGGGGAATTCGCTGCGGTGATCATCTTCAGCGGAAACGTTCCGGGTTCGACCCAGGTTCTCGCCTCTTATGTCTTCACCAAGGTGGAGGAGGGGGAATTGTCGATGGCGGTTTCGGCCAGTGTTTTTTGTCTGCTGTTGTCCTTATTTCTCGTGGCGTTGCTGCGGCTGACGCGGAGGGAACGTGCTTCAGCTTGAGGACTTGACCAAGTTCTATGGGCGTCGAGCCGTCCTTGAAGGCCTCCACCTGAAGGTCGAACGCGCCGAAATCCAAGTGGTCGCCGGGTTGAACGGTAGCGGGAAGTCGACTCTTTTGAAGCTTGTAGCGGGGTTGCAGCGCCCCGACCGGGGGCGGATTTTCATCCACGGCGATGAGGTCACGAGGCTTGCCCCGGAAGACCGCAGGATCGGCTACGTGCCTCAGCGGGCCTCGCTTTTTCGCAAGCAAACCGTGTGGCAGAACATCACCTACTGCCTGCGCAACGGCCGGGGGGACAAGCGGCAGATCGAGAAATTCGTCCGCATGCTGGAGCTTGAGAATGTACTCAATCAACGTGTCGATACGTTGAGTGGAGGATATCAAAGCCGGGTGTCGCTCGCACGCAGTATGGCCTCTCAGCCCAGGGTGATGCTCATGGATGAGCCTCTGAGCGATCTGGATGTCGCGATCAAGAAGGAGCTGCTTCCCCGATTCAAGGACGCGCTGCGCGTGCTTGACATCGCGGTGCTCTATGTGACCCACGATCCCCTCGAGGCTTCCCTCATGGGAACGCGCTTTTCTTTCCTGGCAAACGGGAAATTGCAGCATGCCGGCAACGCCGAGGAGGCCTTCGGGAACCTTCAAGCCCGCGCCGATTCAGGGTCCCCGTCCCTGCGGCCCCACAGCTGACGATTGGAGGCCGAGCACTCTTTTCGGCCGCAACCCCCCCCCGCCGGGTGAAGGCCGCGACCCCGCCCCTGTCGTTCGAGGCGATGGCGGCGGCCACGAACCGGAATCCGGGAAATTCTCCCCGGTCTTCGTAGGTAGAAGATCAGCTCCAGGGGAGCTTTGCTGTTGACAATCTGTGAATTCATTTCTATAAAATCCCGATTACACAAAACACGGGGCCGTTAACTCAGGCGGTAGAGTATCTGCCTTTTAAGCAGAGAGTCGCTGGTTCGAGTCCAGCACGGCCCACCAGGGTTGCGGGTTCCGTCCCCATCGTCTAGCCAGGTCCAGGACACCGGCCTTTCACGCCGGCAACAGGGGTTCAAATCCCCTTGGGGACGCCAACAAAAAGTCAGGGACTCAGGATTGACTCCTAAGTCCCTTTTTCTTTGCTGTCGAGTGGAAAGCGGCGCGAGGCTTCTTTGAGTCCTCCCATGACGGACTCCACGGATGCCGCGCGCGGGCTTTCCCGCCCCCACCGCCTCGGTTTTCACGGACGCTTCCTTCCGTGTTTCTTCCCCGCCTGCCCGACACCGCCTGCGGTTTGACGCAGGTCGGCCTGCGGCACTATGTTGTCGGTTCCGGGCTCGGTTTGATTTTCCGCTCCGCGGGGTAAGACCATTGCAGATCGCTTGCCGGGGACATCTCCGGTTCGGGGATTGCATGGGTACACCCGCACTGCCGCCGAAGGAGTGCTTTCCGGTGTCGGGCGTTAACGGCCGTTGAGCGGTTTTTCGGCCGGGTGGTTCCGAAGGCGTTCTTCGCACGGATCCTGCCTCAAAGGAGACATTCATGGCGGAGCCCCTGAACCACGATCCGATGCTTCGCCCCTGGGATGAGCACAACCGGAACTGGGTGGCGCAGGTCCATCCGGCCGACTGGACGAACCCCAAACCCGCTCCGCGCTACAACCTGGTCGTTATTGGTGCCGGGACGGCGGGACTGGTCAGCGCGGCCGGAGCGGCGGGTCTCGGCGCCAAAGTGGCGCTGGTCGAACGACACCTGATGGGCGGGGACTGTCTCAACTTCGGTTGCGTTCCGTCCAAGGCGCTGATCGGAGCCGCGCGGGCGGCCGCGGCGGTGCGGGATGCCGCCACGTTGGGAATTCGCGTGCCGGCGGGGGTGCAGGTCGATTTCGGACGGGTCATGGAGCGCATGCGCCGCCTGCGGGCGTCGATCGCCCCGCACGACTCCGTCAAACGGTTCAGCGAGATGGGCATCGACGTCTTTATCGGCGCGGGCCGATTCGTCGATCCGCATACGGTGGAAGTCGCCGGTGAGCGGTTGCGCTTTCAGAAAGCGGTGATCGCCACCGGTGCCCGGCCCTCGGTTCCGCCGATCGTCGGGCTGGGCGAGGTGGAGTACCTCACCCATGAAACCCTCTTTTCCTTGACCGAGCTGCCCGAGCGGCTCGCTGTGATCGGTGCCGGCCCCGTCGGTTGTGAGATGGCGCAGAGTTTCGCGCGGTTCGGCTCCGAGGTGTTCCTGGTCGAGGCGACCCACGGCATCCTGCCGCGTGAGGAGAACGATGCCTCCGGGCTGGTCCTGGAATCCATGCTTCAGGACGGCGTGAAACTTTTGTGCTGCGGCAAGGATCTAAAGCTGTCCAGGACAAATGGCGGCCGGGTGCGCCTCGCGGTCGAATCCCACGGGCGGAGATACGAGGAGGTCGTCGACAAGATCTTGATCGCCGTCGGACGATCTCCCAATGTCGAGGAGTTGGGCTTGGAAGCGGCCGGGGTGGCCTATTCCCGAAAGGGGGTGCAGGTCGACGATCGGCTCCGCACCACCCATCCCGACATCTACGCGGCCGGGGATATCTGCTCCTCGTATCCCTTCACCCACGTCGCCGATTTTATGGCGCGTATCGTGATACGAAACGCGCTCTTCTTCGGACGGGCCAAAGCGAGCGCCTTGACGATCCCCTGGTGCACCTACACGGAGCCGGAAATCGCCCACGTCGGGCTTTACGCCAAGCAGGCCGCCGAGCAGGGCCTCGAGGTGGAGGCCTTCACCCGGGAGCTTGCTCATGTAGACCGCGCCGTTCTCGAAGGACATACCCGGGGATTTGTCCGCGTGCATGTGCGCAAGGGCGGCGATCGGATCCTCGGGGCCACGATCGTGGCCCCGCATGCGGGGGAGATGATCTCCGAGATTGTTTTGGCGATGACCCACGGGCTGGGCCTCAAAAAGATCGCCGCCACCATTCATCCCTATCCGACCCAGGCGGAAGCGGTGCGCCAGATCGGGGATGCGTACAATCGCACACGGCTGACCCCTTTCGTCCGGAAGCTGTTTTCACGCTGGATGGCGTGGCGGCGCTAGGCGTGGCGGAAATTTCAACCCCCAACGTTTGGAGTGGAAAGGAATAGGGTCATGAGCGAAACTTACTATGAACGGCGCGATCTCGAAGACTTTGCCCACATCGGCGAGTACGCTCCGGAGGCCGGAGCCAAGTTTTTTGATTACTACGGTGTCGCCACTTCCGCCGGAGTATTGACGGAACGGGAGAAGGCCCTGATTGCCTTGGCCGTAGCCACCGTGCGCCACTGTCCCTATTGCATCGATGCCTACACCCATAAGTGCCTTTCGCTCGGCGTGGGAAATGATGAGATGATGGAGGCGGTGCATGTCGGCGCGGCGATGGTCGCCGGGGATACCCTGGCGCATGCAACGCAGATCCGAAAGATCATCAGAAAAAAGGAGATGTAATCCATGAACGCCGATCCACAAGCCCAGGCAAGCGGCTGTTTTATCGATCGGCTGAAGGCCTGCGGGTGTTATCCCTTGCGTGCCGAAGCCATCGAAATTCTACAGCTCAACATCACGCGACGGTGCAATTTGAGCTGCAAACATTGCCATCTTCAGGCCGGGCCGTCGCGGACCGAAATGATGTCGCGCGAAGTTTTGGAGCACTGCGTCCATGCCGCAATGCATCCCGGGGTGAGCACCATCGACATCACGGGAGGCGCCCCCGAGCTCCATTCCGATATCGCCTGGTTGGTCGGGGCAATGTCCGGTTTGGGAAAGCGGCTCATCGTGCGCAGCAACTTGGTGGTGTTGCTCGAGCCTGCCTACCGGCATTTGATGGAAGTTTTCGCGGTGAACCGGGTCGAGCTTGTGGGATCGCTGCCGGACTATCGCGCCGAGCGATTCGAGCGGCAACGGGGAGCCGGAACGTTCAACCGGGCGATAGAGGCGATCCGGGAATTGAACCGGATCGGATACGGCGGGAGCGACGGCGGCTTGAAATTGGATTTGGTCCACAATCCGGCCGGTGCTTACCTTCCCGGTTCCCAGGAGGCCCTGGAATCGGAATACCGGCGGAGATTGCAGCAGCACTACGGGGTGACCTTCAACCAACTCTTCAGCCTGGTCAACTGCCCGATCGGGCGCTACCTACAATATCTGAACGCAAGCGGGAATCTGGAGGACTATCTTCGAACGCTCCAATATGCGTTCAACGCCCGAACCGTGGAAAAGCTCATGTGCCGCCGGACCCTTTCCGTGGGTTGCGACGGCCGCCTTTACGACTGCGACTTCAACCAAGCCCTGGATCTCGTGGTCAACAGCGGTGCAACGAACCGGATCCGCGATTTCGAATTCAGCCGTCTTGCCGATCGCGAAATCGTGGTGCGCAATCACTGCTTCGCTTGCACCGCCGGGGCCGGATCCTCGTGCCAAGGATCGCTCACGAAATGAGGACCGCAAGGTGTCGAGGAGGTACAAAAAGGTGGTACAAAAAGATTACCCCCTTGATCCTGATCATCCCATAAGCATATCCTGTCCTGGCGGCGACCCATCCATGAAAACAAAAGCGATGCATGTGAGGAGGGTCAAGCCGCCGATGCTCATCGAGCTTCGCCGGTAGGGGATAGTCCGTCTTTAAGCAATATGGCAATGGACGTCCCCTGACCGTTATCACGCCGAACATTTTTTTGTCCATATTGCTTCGACGGTGATTGACTTTCCGAAGCCGTTTTTTTGGATCTTTCCTGAGAGCTTTCCGCCTCGCATGACGTGGTCGCAGGTTCAAGCCGCTGAGCCGATCAGCCAGCGAGGCATTCGACAGACACGTGAAATCCACGGAAGGAGGCGATGCTGATGAAGGCGATTCGAAAGGTATGCCTGGCGATCGCGATTCTGGCGACGGTGTCTGTGGGGGCGGCGGCCGTTGAGCTGGGCCTGATCCCGCCTCGAGTCGAGCTGCAGGGGAACCTGGGGGGACGCCTGGACGGAAGCCCCTGGCGCAGCGACGAACTCCAGGGCAAAGTGCATGTGCTGTTTTATGTGGACCCCGATGAAAAAGATACCAACAACGAGGCGAGCGAAGCCCTGGAGAGGGAGAAATTCCCGGCGGAGAAGTTTCAGTCCGTGGCCGTAATCAACATGGCGGCCACCTGGATGCCCAATTTCGCCATTTCTCTTGCGATCGAGGACAAGCAGAAGCGTTATCCGCGAACCGTTTACGTGCGCGACTACAAGCGGGTGCTCGTGGAGGCTTGGAAGATCGCCGACGACAGCAGCAACGTCCTCGCCTTCGACAAAGAGGGGAAACTGATTTTCCGTAAAGACGGAAAGCTCAGTGCCGAAGACATCCAAAAGCTGATCCAGGTGGTCAAAGACCATCTCCATTAGGGGACGTCCATTCAGATATTGGTTGATGCCTTTCGGCGGTTTTGCGGATTGCTGCCTCGACGTCGCTGAAGGCCGAAGCGATGCGCGAGGCGATCTCAGATCCCTCTCCGATGCGGATCGAGGACTCGGCGACGAGCCCTGCTGTGGTGCGTGCGGCTTCCGCCGCCCGAAGGGCAAGGGACCGCCACCTCGTCGGCCACGACAACGAATCGACGAAAAAGGGGACGTCCATTATTATATTATTTGAACATTATTTACCCCTGGTCGCTCGAACCAGGGTGAAAGAGGGGAAAAGGAGGGAGTTTAGCTTAAGATAAACAGAACCAAAGGATCTTGGGAAAACCGCTCCCCCCTTCCGAGGTGATTTCTTTGCAACCGGAAGGGGGGACGCGGCTGATTTTGTTGTTCGGCAGAGCGGTGGCTGAATTAATGATATAACAATGGACGTCCCCTATATGGAGCGCTTGCCGAGGAAAGGGAGGTCCCAGTGCTCGAGCAGAATGCCAAGTCCGAAGAGAAGCAGCCCGGCAATGCTGTATTCCAGGGGGGCCAGGATCAGGAGTCCCGCGGCGAAGTAGATCAAGCGCTCGAATAGCGTGGAATGCTTTCGTAAAAAGCCCATGGCCCCCGCTTCGATGGCCAGCATGGCGATCGTTCCGGAGAAAATCAGGTAGATGATCCACCAGGGATTGCCCTCGAAGAGATAGCCCGGCATGAAAAGAAAGTAGAACGGCATGATGTAGCCGCCAATCCCCAGCCTAATCGCGTCCCAGGCGGTCTTCAGCCAGTTGCTGTCGGCGATGGCCGCGGTGGTGAAGACCGTGATGCAGACCGGCGGAGTGAGACCGGATTTTATGGCAAAATAAAAGATAAAGAGATGGCTGGCGAGCGCCGGCAAGCCCAGGCCCTGCATGGCGGGAACCAGCACCGCGGCGGCGATGACGTAGGCCGCGGTCGTCGTCATGCCCATCCCCAAAATGAGGGCCGTCAGCATGGTGGCGATGATCGCCAGCACCAGGTTCGTTCCGGCCAGATCGAGGATGAGCTGAGAGACCTTCACCCCGAAGCCGGTGAGCGAGATCATCGTCACGGCCATCTGCACGCAAGCCATCATCACCATCAGCCAGGCGAGCGCCGTCGTGACCGCCTGAAAATAGCCTCCCCAGATGGTTTTGAGCCTTTCGGCGAAGGGGATTTCCAGTCTCAGAAAGAGATAGATGACTATCGCCACAACCAGTGCCCAGGCCGCGCACATCTGTGGCGGCAGAAAGAGCGCCAGCATGACGATCAGGGTGCCGACCGGCAGCGCGAAGGTGAGCACCTGTTTCAGCCCGAAGACCTCACGCGCCTTGGGCATGAGCTCCTCGGGGAGTTTGCCGAGGTTGTGCCTGCCCGCCTCGACCCAGATGCCGCAGGAGATGCCGACGAAATAGAGGATGGCCGGGATGATGCCGGCGATCATGACCTTGGTGTAGGAGATGTTCAGAAACTCGGCCATGATGAAGCAGCCGGCGCCCATGATGGGGGGCATGATTTGACCCCCCGAGGAAGCCGAGGCCTCGATACCCGCCGCGAAGCGGGCCGGGAATCCGAGCCGTTTCATGGTCGGGATGGTGAAGGATCCCGTGGTGGCGGCATTGGCGACCGAGGAGCCGGAGAGCATCCCGAAGAAGGAACTCGAGATCACCGCGACATGACCCGCCCCGCCGCGGAAGCGGCCGCCGAGAAGTATGCTGATGTCCATGAAGCTTTTGCCGACCCCCGTGGCGAAGAGGACGGGACCGAAAACGACAAACAGGGCGATCAGCCGGCTGGTCATGTCGGTGAGCAGCCCCCAAATCCCCTCGCTCATCAGGTAGAGCTGATAGAGGATCTCCTCGAGTTCGAAGCCTGCATGTCCGAAGGCGCCCGGAACGTAGCCCCCGAAAAGGGCGTAGAGAAGAAAAAAGAGCACCAGGAGGGGGATCGAGTTGCCCAGCGCACGGCGGGTACCCTCGAGCAGGCAGATCACCAGCGTCGCTCCCATGACCAGCTGGTAGGTTTCGTACATCCCCGGCGAGCGCACGATGCTCTCCCAGTCGGCCATGATGTAAATGCACGGGGCAACACTGATCACGATCAGCACCAGGTCCAGAACCGATGGAGATTCTTTCGAGCCGAACAGGAGGAGCCCCAGGCTGCTTTTTGTCTCCAGCTTCCCAGGATGAACCGGGTAGACGAGAAAGACGATGGAAAGACCGAAGATCAGTGAGATCGCGCCCATGAGCAGCGGATGAAGCGCCATGTAAAGCGCTGTGAGCATGAGAAACAGACTCCAGCCGGCGACCAACACATTGAGCAGTTTTCCCCAACCGCCTTTCAATTTGCGCATGGACCACCTTTAACTTTAATCGGATGGTTTGATATCCACAGCGTGGAAGGTATTTTCAAAGGACTCGAAACGAAGAAGTCCCCCGGGGTTCAAGCGGCCTCTTCCCCCATCCCGCGGCGAGATGACGATAAAAACGCGGCACTCACCGCCCCTGTGCGTGCGCCAAGGGAAGGGGTGCCGCGTCGAAGGTTATTGGACGACCAGTGACGCCGAGGCCCTACCACCTTGGTTGCCTTCGGCGGTGACCTTGTAGGTTCCGGGTTTGGCGTTTACCGGAATCCCGGAATTCACCTTGAAAGCCCCGGCGGCATCGGCCTTGATCTCTTCCACTTTTTCGGTTCCCAACCCCACCAGGTTTCCTCCGCCCAGATCGAGGGTGATTTCGATCACCTCGCCCGCCTGGAATCCCTTGCCTTCCAGGACGATGGCCGTTCCCTTTTTCCCGGCGGCGGGGGTGAGGGTGATCTGGGCCTTCGACTCCGGAGCGACGACCGGGGCGCTGCAGGCGAAGGCGGCCAATCCGAATACCAGACAAAGCGCGAGCAGGCGATGGACGGCATCAAACTTCATGATCTCCCCCTTTCACGTCCGAAGAAAATCGGGAGAACAGGCGGCTTGGGCGCAACGCCGCCGTCTCTTCCGGAAGAAGAGATATTCGGGAAGCACCGATCACTTGGGCGCCATCAGATCCGACGGGATCGTGACCTTCAGCGTGTCGCGATAGAAGGCCGCAGCCCCCGGGTGGAAGGGAACCCCCAGGCTGAACTTGATCGCCATCTCGTACATCTCGTCGAACCGGCCCTCCTTTAAAGTGGTGAGATTGGCGACCAGTTCCTTGCGGTTGTCCCAGACCGCCTTGACGATCTTGTAGACCACCTCGTCGGGCACGTCCTTGTGGACGAAGTCGCTCACGACGTAAGCGAAGCTCAGCTGCTCCTTGGTCAGCGCTTTGAACAGCCCCGCCGGCACCGTCATGCTCAGGCCGTGACGTGGGTATTTCTGGTTCATCTTGGTGATGGATTCGGGGGTGATGGGGATGATGTTGATGTCCATCGTGGATTCGAGATCGAGGATCGCGGCGTCCTTAAAGCCGGCCTTGAACCAGCCGTCGACGACGCCCGCCTTCATGGCGTCCACGCTTGCGGCCAGGCCCATCATCTTGTAGTTGGGTTTGATGCCGAGCGCGTCGAAAAAGAGCTCGATCACCCGGCCGGAGGTGGTGCCGGGGTTCATGGCGAAGGAGAGGCCGTTGAGACCTTCCAGGGTCGTCACCCCGCTCTTTTTGGAGGTGACGATGTGAATGGGGGTCACGTAGCCCCCCCACAGCGAGCGCAGGTCGGGCATCTGCTTGTCCTTGTAATCGATGATGCCCTTGTAGGCGGCGTAGGCGGCCGAGGCATCGGCGGGGCCGAGTTGAATCGATTTCTTCTGGATGCGGGCGAGGTTTTCCACGAAGCCGCCGGTTTCCACGACCGTCACCTGGATGTCGTTGGGGTAGGCTTTGTTCACCGCCGCTCCCAGAGCCACGGTGTTGGCGTAAAGGCCGGAACGAACGCTGGTCGCCCCCCATTTGATTTTCACCGCCGCTGCGGCTTCGTGGCCTACCGTCAGGAAAAGCGCGATCACCGTGATCCCCAACGCGATCAGCCAGAATGGATTTCTCTTCTTCATGCCTGCTCTCCTTTCCAGGGGCATTGATTGCCGTTCCGAGGAAAACCCTCGGTTGCGGCGTGCACCGCATCAAGATTCCTCCGGCGGCGAAAACCCGGAAAAACGAGCGCTGAAGATGAATCAGTCGCTGTCGACGGTGTCTGTGTCTGAAGACCGCTCGTTCTCATGGTGGATCTAAAGGAAAACCATGCTCCTGTCAATCCTTCTCATCTGCCGGGGGTGAGGTCCCGCGAGTTCCCCGCCGGAAGAGGGGTTCAAACTTGAGACGCCCGTTTCTTCGGGAAAGAACAAAGAGACCCTTATTTGAAACCTTCCCGGGTACGCTATCCCCGGTGCCGATCTGCCGGCGGACACAGCCGAAGACCGGCTGGATCGCGGCATGATTAAGAAGAACGAACTCGCAGGCGCAATCGACGAAAGGCATGCAAACGAATGGTAAAGGGAAATGGAATCTTCCAGACGTGATCACTCTTTTTTCGATTCGCTGCGAAAATCTATTGATTTTTTTTTGATCGTGCTGATACCATAACTTTGACGATCATCGATTCGTCAATTTACCCATGATTACATCAAAAGGAGAAGCCGAACATGCCAAGAAAACGATCCTTCGACGGGGGAAAACTGATCCGGATGATCGAAGAAGGTATGGCGCAGTCCGAGATCATGAAAAAGATGGGCTTCAAGACCTCCATGCAGTTGAAGACCGCTTACATGAACGCCCTGATCGCCGAGGGCAAGGTTCCGGCGATCCGCGGCAGCCGGGGAGCCGCAAAGGCCGACAAAACGAAAGAAGTGGGAGTCGGCAAACGGGGAAGCATTATCTTATCCAAGGAGCTGGTGGCCAGCCTCGGCATCGGGGCCAAGGAACGTTTCATCGCCCGGAAAACCAAGGCGGGAATCAGTCTCAAAAAGATTTGACGAGGCGTTCATTCCTCACCGGAAAAAGGACGGGAACGAAAGGGATTTTCCCTGCTCCCGTCCCTTTTCATCGGGATCAGGGAGAGGTTCCGATTTGATGACCGTTCGAGCGGTTGCACCTTCTTTTTGAAGGCCGTCTCTGTTTTCCCCCACAACCTCGGGGCCGAAAACGAAGGGACTTTTTTCCCCACGGCGGAAGCGTTTGATGACATCTTCGGAAGGAAACGACTTCATCAAGATTGCCGTGATCGAAAACGCGATCGAAGCGCAATTGTTGACCTCTTTTCTCCATCAATTCGGCATTCCCCACCATTTGCGCTCCTACCACGACACCGCCTACGACGGGCTTTTTCAGTGGCAGCGGGGCTGGGGGGAGATCCGGGGACCGAGGCAGCGGCAATCGCAGATCCTTGAGATCCTCGCCGACATCCGCCACTCCGCTCCGCCATCGCAGGGATGAAGATCTCGGCGAGGAACCTCCTTCCCTCTTGACAAAAGTTCATTCCCAAGATAAATGTCGAAATACCGAGGGGTGCCGGCTTGCGCGGCTGAGATCAGACCCTTTGAACCTGACCTGGGTAATACCAGCGTAGGGACGGCGGAAGCGAAACCGTGCTATGGGGGCGCACTTTCCTTGGGAAAGTTCGCCCCTTTCTTTTCCGCCGCAGGGGTTCCATCCTTCCTCAGGGCAACAGATTCCACCCGCGACTTCACCCCCCGGTTTCAATCCCCCTACCCCCAAAAAGAGGAGGATGAAGTCATGGTACTCGATGAAGTCGTCATTACCCGGGCCATCGTATCGCGCTACCTGGAAAAATTCCTGGAGTGCATCCGAACCGAAACGGCCGTGGTCGGCGGCGGGCCCTCCGGCCTGGTCGCCGCTTGTTTTCTGGCACGTGCCGGCCGTCGCGTCGTTCTCTTCGAGCGCAAGCTCGGCATCGGCGGCGGCATGTGGGGCGGCGGCATGCTCTTCAACGAGATCGTCGTCCAGGAAGAGGCGCGCGGGCTGCTGGAATCGTTCGGCGTCCGCACGCGTCGTTTTGAGGAAGGCTATTACACGGCCGATGCGGTGGAGACGGTAGGCGCTTTGGCCTTTCATGCCGCTCAGGCCGGGGTCCGTATCCTGAACGGGGTAAGCGTCGAGGATGTCGTTGTCCGCGAAGGGCGGGTCATGGGGCTGGTCATCAACTGGTCCGCCGTTCAGGTCGCCGGCCTTCATGTCGACCCGCTCACGGTGCACGCCGACTGGGTCGTGGATGCAACCGGCCATGACAGCGAAGTCCTCGCCGTCATCGAACGCAAGGCGGGCATCCGTCTTTTGACGGAAACCGGAAAACGCTTGGGAGAGCAGTCGATGTGGGCCGAGCGCGCCGAGCAGCTGACGGTCGAGAACACCCGGGAGATCTGCCCCGGGGTCTTTGTGGCCGGCATGGCCGTCAATGCCTCCTTCGGTGGACCCCGCATGGGGCCGATTTTCGGCGGCATGCTGCTTTCGGGACGCCGCGCGGCCGAGCTCATTCTCTGCCGGCTGGAGGAGAAGAGGGAGGTGAAACCATGAACCGGGAGACTACCCAGCGCGAAGCCGCCCTCCAAGGCATCGTCACCCCCGAGGTGCGTCACTGCGCGGCCGCCGCGGGGCTCCCCCCGGAGGTGCTGCGGGATCGGGTCGCCGAGGGGACCGCCGTGATCCTCAAAAATCGCCGGCGGCAAGCGTTGTTCCCCGTAGCCATCGGTTTGGGGTTGCGGACCAAGGTGAACGCCAACCTCGGGACCTCCCCCGACCGGGTGGACCCGAGTGCCGAGCTCCGCAAGGCGGAGGCCGCCGTGGCCGCCGGCGCGGATACGATCATGGATCTCTCGATCGGAGGCGACCTCCGCGCGATGCGCCGCCGGTTGCTCGACGAGATCCCGTTGCCGCTGGGCACGGTTCCTGTCTACGAGGCCGCCGTAAACTCCGAGCGGCGAAACCGGAGACCGGAGGCCTTCGACCCCGAGGAGCTCTTTCAAAGCCTGAAGACGCAGGCGGAGGAAGGGGTGGATTTCATGACCGTACACTGCGGCGTCACCCAGGCCGCCTTATCCGCCCTTGATAGAGCGCCGCGCGAGCTCGGCATCGTCAGCCGCGGCGGAGCGCTGCTTGCCGCCTGGATGCGCGCGAACGGTAAAGAAAACCCCCTCTACGAGCAATTCGACCGCGTCTTGGAGATCGCCCGCCGTGAGGATATCGTTCTCAGCTTGGGGGACGGTTTGCGGCCGGGATGCCTCGCCGATGCCGGCGATGCCCCCCAGATCCTGGAGGTGGTCGTTCTGGGAGAGCTCGTCCGCCGGGCCCGGGCGGCCGGGGTCCAGGTGATGGTCGAAGGCCCGGGACACGTGCCCCTCGACCGGATCCGGACCCAGGTGGAGCTCGCCAAAAGCCTCTGTGGCCGGGCCCCGCTCTACGTTCTCGGGCCGCTTCCGACCGACCTTGCTCCGGGATGGGATCACCTCGCCGCCGCCGTGGGCGGGGCGATCGCCGCCTGGGCGGGGGCTGACTTTCTGTGCACCGTGACGCCGGCCGAGCACTTGTCCCTGCCGGACGCGGCGGAGGTGCGCGCCGGGGTCTTGGCCGCCCGCATCGCCGCCCACGCGGCGGACATCGCCAAGGGAATCCCCGGGGCGGACGGGGCGGATCGGGAAATGGCCGCGGCCCGCAGGCGCCTGGACTGGGAGGCTCAGGCCGAGCGGGCGATCGACCCCGGAGGGGTGCGGAGGCGCCTGGAGCGTAGCCCCTCCTCCGGGGGCGAGGCGTGCACGATGTGCGGCCGCCTCTGTGCCGTGCGCCTGCAGGAGGGAGCCCGATCCCGGGAGCGATCCCCCGAGGGGGCCTTGTCTTGACAGAGGCGCACAGGAATGGTTGAACCATTGAAATTCAAGGCCGGCGGAGCAGACGGTGTTCCAGAGGGTTCAGCCCCAGCGGGCGTTTGAGGCGGTGACGGCGCAGCTCGAGGCGGCCATCCTGGGGGGCGCCTTCGCCGACGGCGAGCGCCTGCCGTCCGAACGCGATCTGCAGCAGGCCTTCGCCGTCAGCCGCAACACCTTGCGCGAGTCGCTGCGCGTGCTCGAGCAGAAGGGGCTCGTGGAAATCCGCAAGGGTCAGCGGGGCGGGGTGTTCGTCAAACCGGTGAACACGGAACCGATGGCCGAGCAGCTGCGGATTTTCCTCAAATCGCGGGGCATTTCGCTCGGCGAACTCTCCGAGTTCCGTCAGGACCTCGAAGGGCTGCTCGCACGACGCGCCGCCCGGCGCTGCCGGGGTCGCGCGCGAAAAGAGCTGGAGGGGCTTCTGACGCGTGCCGCCGCGTTGGCGGCCCAAGGCCCCCGCCGTTGGGAGGAGTTCATGGCCGCCGACCGCGATATCCACCTCGGCCTCGCCCACCTGGCCGGAAACCCCCTGCACCGTTTTTTCCTGGAAACCGTGCACCAAAACGTTCATCAGGGGCACATCCGGGCGTTCCTTCCCCGCAGCGCGGAGGTGATCCGCTCGACCCTCGAGGAGCTCCACGCCCTGGTGGGGGCCGTCTGCCGGGGCGACGGGGAGCGGGCCGAGAGCATCGCGCGCGAACATGTCGCCCGCGCCACCCGGATCATGCAGCGGGCCGCCGCCCGCAGCCCCAAGGAGAGCCGGCCATGAAAAGTGCAGGCGCGGAATGCCCGCAGGCGGAGTCCCGCCCCGTTCACCCCACGCCGCGGGTGGTGTTGGGAATCGCGCGCAACCGGAACACGCCCCCCGAGGTTTACGCCCATCGCGCGGTCTCCGCGACACGGAGCTTCCGCGAGACCGAAGGACAGCCGCTCGCCCTGCGGCGGGCGAGGATGCTCGCCCGAATCCTTGACGAGCACCCCATCGTCATCCAAGAGGGCGAGCTCATCGTCGGCATGAAAGCCCTCACCCCCCGGGGCTCCCCCGTTTACCCCGAGATCAACTGCCGCTGGCTCGAGCGTGACCTCGACCGGCTGGCGACGCGCAAGGACACCCCCTTCCGGGTCAGCGACGAAACCAAGCGCATCCTGCGCCGCGAGGTCTTCCCTTACTGGAAAGGAAGGCAGATCGTTGACCGCATCGAGGAGGCCGTGCCCGAAGAGATCCGCCGGGCGGACGAGCGGGGCGTCATTTACAACTATTTCCGCTCGCGCTCGATCGGCCACATCCAGGCGGGCTACGAGAAGGTTCTGCGGCTCGGGATGCGGGGCATTCTCAGCGAGGTCGATGCCGCGCTTTGCCGGCTCGACCCGAAGGCCCCGGACTTCGCCCACCGCCGGTCGTTTCTCGAATCCGTCGCCCTTGTCTGCGAGGCCGTGATCCGCTTTGCCGCCCGCCATGCCGCCGAGGCACGGCGGATCGCCCGGGAAACCCCGGACCCCCGCCGGCGCGTCGAGCTCGAGCGGATCGCCTCGATCCTGGAACGCGTGCCCGAGCATCCCGCCCGCGGCTTTCCCGAGGCCCTGCAATCCTTCTGGATCGCCCACATCGTCCTCAACCTCGAAACCCCCGGTCACGCCTTCGGGCCCGGGCGCTTCGACCAGTACCTCTACCCCTACTACCGGTGGAGCCTGGACCACCGGGAGATGACGGCCGACGAGGCCCA